>NZ_JBVVQA010000003.1:199772-355428 GCF_055811455.1 Mesorhizobium sp. WSM4845 | reverse complement strand
TTGCTCAACCCGCGCCATACGGCGTAAAACCCGCCGAGGCTCTAACTGCAGCCGGATGAAAATTCAATGGCAGGTCAATCTAGCCCTATTTCAAACCCTCGCCGCGATGCAACGCGTCGGGACGGCTGATGCCGCCACATTTGGGGCTATGAGCCGTCGTGCTGAATTCGACATCCTCGAACTAGTCGACCGTCGGGACCGCAACGAACGCCACCGGAGAGTACCGCGGTGCTCCGCTCAACCAGGGTCCCAAACCGACCCGTCAACGGCACCGGCACCGGCACTAGAGCATTTCGCAGCCTGGAATCGCTTGGCGACGCAGAAATGCAGCTAAAACAAATAGATATAGCGCGATGCTCAGTTCAAATTGACTGCATCCCGCTCAAAAAGGGGACGGGCTATAATAGGCTGTGCCTCCACTTGACCAGTGCCACTCAGAAGAGCCACCCCCTATGCTCGAGCGCCGCCCGGATTGGTTTGCCCGAAGGCGGGGGAGGAGTCGATTGTTGGGGCCCATCACGCCGCACTTTGTGAGTGCCACCCAATCCCAAAGGAGATTGAGGTTGGGCGCCGCGGCGGGAGACCGGTCAAGATCGAGCTGGCTCGCCAGATGCGCCCTGCCGAGCGCATGGGGAGCCGCTCAGAGTTTCCGTCTCGCGCGTTTTTGCAGAACTGCGCCATGGCCATCTGCTGTTTTCCTGCGATCAGCCGAGACGACCGCCGAGCCAAGGCCGAATACCTGCTGACCACTGAGGCACGGGGCGAACTCGACCTGCAAGAGCACCTGCGGGCCGTCTTGCATTCAATGAGGGGGGTTGATCGCGCCTCAACCAGTTCATCATCAGCTCTAAAGGCCGCTATGATGTCGCGACAGAAGATTTTGGGCTTCGCTGAATTTTAGCAACAATCTGATAAGATAGGTCCTCCTACCCACTTAAATCAGAGCCTGCGCGATGATGGAGTCCTCGAGGCGATGAATGACAGTAGTGCCCCCAATCTAGGTCATTCGCGCAGGTAAGGCGCCGGCCAATAAGCGGTCGTTCGTTCAGCACGTGAAACGTGCGATCGCGTGAGCGTTGCGATGTGCTCGCACTGAAGCGCCTCTGCGGTACTCCCGAAGCGAGAAGCGCCCTCGGATGCCTCAAGAAAAAAATGCTGGGCAAATTCGCAAAGCTATAGCACTACATCGTCTTCGAAAAAGGGGGCAGATAGGACAGTGCAGCGGCTATTCCCTACTCTGGACCAAGTTTCCCAAGAATACGTGCTCGTACAAGCGTGGAAGAAGTCGGCTTCCTACATCCGCTATCATAACTGGTTCTCCGACACGCTGGAGTTGGATCGCGCGGCGGCCAATCTTCCCGAGTTCATTTCGCAGTTGTCGGAGCAGCTGAGATCAGGGCGTTACGAAACCGCAAGCCTTAAGCTCGTACCTGCACCGAAGAGTCAACGATGGCAGGTCGAGGCAAATGGTCGTTGGCAGCCACGCCAGTCAGAAAAAGCGAAGATACGTCCTCTAGCTCACGTCTCACTGGCCGATCAGGTCGCTGCGACGGCTCTGCTGCTTTGCCTGAGTGAGCGCGTGGAAACCGCGCAGGGGGACCCTCGGGGAGACTTTCGTTCGGTCGATGTTCGCCAATCCGTGATGTCCTATGGCAACAGGCTGTTCTGCGACACATTGGAGGAGAACGACAGACTGGTTCATCGCTGGGGCTCCTCAAAGCTCTACCGGGCCTATTTTCAGGACTACCGCTCGTTCCTGAGAAGACCCGAGACGGTTGCGGCGGCGCTCGATGGCGAGGCAAATGTCGTGATCGTCCAGACGGATCTCAAACAGTTCTATGATCGAGTGACGCCCGAGGCTTTGCACGCCAAGATCCGAAAATTGCAGACTCCTGATGACGATGAGGGTTTTTTCAGTTTGGTTGGAGATGTCCTCGCCTGGTCGTGGGCGGAGCGCGATCAGCTGCAGTTTGACCGCTACAGGAGGCGCGCTGACATTCCGGAGTTTGACGGTGTAGCCCTCCCTCAGGGGCTCGTGGCTGCCGGCTTCTTTTCAAACACAGTGTTGCTGGACTTTGATAAGGCCGTGCTAGCGCATATCGGGCAGGAGATTGCTGCCGGCGTCTGGCTCATGGACGCGTGTCGATATGTCGACGACATCCGCCTGACGATTACGATGGCACCAGGCGTTGCACAGGTCGAGGGACAGCCGCGTGTTGTCGCATGGCTGGAGCGAATGCTCTTCGAAACAAGCCCCGGCTCGCAAATCTCCCCGGAGAAGACTTCGACGGCCTCGGTGGGCGGCGAGCAGACGCCGCTGGTGCGACAATCGCGGAAAATGGAGCGCATACAGACGGCCATCTCCGGCGGATTTGACGCCAGTGGCGGAGAGGAAGTCATTCAGGCGATCGAAGCGCTGGTCCGGTCCCAGTTGAACATGAACAGCATTGACGGTTCCGCGGGGCCAGCATCCCTGCAAGCTGTTCCGGACGTCAAGGATGAGACGATCGGCCGTTTCGCAGCGGGGCGTTTCAGAACGACCTTCCGTTCACTCAGACCGCTCCTTGACGATCGTCCGTTCATGGAACTTGCCGATCTGGGTGAAGAGACCTTTCGGCGGGCGCGGTTGTCTCAGTCCGAGCTGGACGACGAGGCGCATGCGTTCGCATTGATTCTGGTTGAGAGGTGGATTGCCGATCCATCCAATGTGAGACTCCTTCGAGTCGCCCTGGATCTCTGGCCGTCCGCGCAATTGCTGGCCGAGGTCCTGAAATTGATTGAGCCATATATGGCTGGAGAAGTCCGGACCTTCAGTAGCCGACGGATAGCCTATTATTGCTTGGCCGAGATCTTGCGAGCAGGCGCCACGGAAACTGGCTTCATCGAGGACCCCGAGAGCTTTCCGGCTGGTGTCGACCTTACCGAGTATCGGCGGCTCCTGCTACAAATCGCGCATCGTGTGGCGAATGGCGAGGCCACGATGGCGCCTTGGTATCTCGTGCAGCAGGCTCTCCTCTGCATAGCTGTGCACGATTCGATCTCCATTCGGCTGCCGAAGCTCCCCAAGACCAATAGGTCTTATTGGCGGCTGCTCTCTTTCCTGAAGGGAAGCCACGAAAAACTGTCGGACCGTGAGTTCGCGATTTTGGCGGTTGTCAGCCGGCGGTCATTCTTGGCGAAAGATCGTGCTGTCCAGCTGGTGGGAGGATCGCTGACCCCTGGCAGATTTGCAGAGGTGGCTTCGCGCGATATCGAATTCGCGCGTGACCTATTCCGCGCCGTGGATAGCCAGTTCACAGTGGGGCCTGGAATTGCGGAGGACATGGGCATTGCAGAATGGTCGAACGCCCCGGGCATGCAATCGCTGCAGGCCTATGTCCACGAAAAGGGGCCATTGAACCCGCTGCGCAACGAGATTGGGGTGCTCAGCTTCGCGGAGAAATTGCTTGAGCAGGTCAAGCATGGCGGAATTCCGGAGCTCGTCACGCCCTCGACAATCCAGATTGCGGTCGATGCGGTCGGTAACTATGCCCGCGTCACTCAGATCGTCTTCAGATCCGCGCAGACAACGAGAGCATATACATCGATTTACACGGCGCCATCATGGGCTCCGAAAACGCAGCACTGGAGATTCCAGCTCGGTTACCTGCTTAGGTTCATTCTGACAGCCCGAGTGGATTTCAGCCTGCCTGTACGCCCTACGTCTTGGAAAGAAGCGGAGCCAATTTATCGGCCAACTCGGGGCCATTGGTTCCAGCGTCAGTATGGCTTCTACAATGGGCATGAGGCATTCGGCGACGACTGGCTGCCGATCTCGCAGTTCACGCAGGATCTCCTGTTTTCCCTGCTCGTTTGGCCGGGATGCCGTACAAGCAGCACGGCGGGCGATCAGCTCTCGCTAGATGAGACCATTTCGAGGGTCCAAACCGCTGTCTTGGCAGCTGAGGAGGCTGTTGGTTCTGCTACTGGCGCATTGATGCTTAAGGTGGATGCGCCAATACCCGGTACCCGGAAAAAGGGCCGCCCGCTCAGAGCATGCGTCGTCCAGTCAATCATGCCCGAAAAGTCGGACTTTTCGGCGACCGACCTGGAAATGCGGACGCCTCATATCCGGCGGAAACATCGCAAACATCTGTCCACTGCGCTGGCGGCGGTGGAGAAGATGCTGGACCTCAGAGAGACTCATAAGCCGGAGAACAAGCGCCTCGACTGGCTGATTCTGCCCGAACTGTCGGTCCACCCTGACGATGTCAACACCCACCTCGTGCCGTTCGCCCGGGCGTTCAAGACGGCCATTCTGGCTGGCATGGTCTATGAGCGCGTAGTTCCCGGCCAGCCTCTGGTCAATTCCGCTTTGTGGATCATACCGCGGATGGTGGCAGGACAGGGTCTTCAGACCATCATTCGACGTCAGGGTAAGCAGCACCTCTCCCCAATCGAGCTTCCGTTCAACGTGCCGATTCAGCAGGTTACCGGCTTCCGGCCGTGTCAATGGCTTGTCGGATATGAATGGTCGACCAACCCAGATAACGAGCCGCTCTGGTTAACGGCGTCCATCTGTTATGACGCGACTGATCTGAAGCTGGCGAGCGATCTTCGCGATCGCTCCGACGTCTTCGCGATTCCTGCGCTGAATCAGGATGTGGGAACATTCGATCAGATGGCTCAAGCCCTACACTACCACATGTTCCAGCTCGTGCTCATAGCGAACAACGGCGCCTATGGTGGAAGTAATGCTCACGTTCCCAAGGGTGAATCGTACGAGCGGCAGGTGTTTCACACCCATGGACAGCCGCAGGCGACGATCTCATTTTTCGAAATCGACAATATCGAGGACATGAAGGCGCGTCGCTTGCTCGGGGCAGGAAAGCAGGGAGGGTGGAAGTATCCCCCAGCGGGCTGCTAGCAGGGAAAGGAGCGTGAACGAACGGCAGCGATTCGCTGTGGGCCAGCCGTTAGCTGCCGGTCCGCTTCCGTGAAGAGTTTCGGGCGCCGGCAGGCGTACGAAAGTCCCCGAGGAAGGAACCCGCGGGCCACAGGCGATGGCTATGGGGATTTCGGATTTCGGCAGATGTCGGCGATGGCGCGACCGCCGCCGGGAAGCGGCGGGATTGATGCAGACGGACTGCTTCGTTGCGCCTCCGCGCGATGTTGCCGGCCCGGCGCGCGGCTGGGCGCGGCTCTGTCGGCCTCGATGATCACGATGGGCACATGTAGATCCGTTGCCGGAGGCGGGGCGCCTGCAGCTGAAGGCTGAACCTTTCCATGCCGGGTCATGGACACTTCTCCCGGTTCGTCGCCGTTGCGTGTGGCGGTCCGCGCGGCTGCCTCCATCGTTCGAACACCTCGATGACGATCATGCGGCCGCCACAGCAGGGGCATGGCGGGCGAAAGTTGCCCGGTTCGTCCGTGGTGTCATCGTCGGACGGTGTGGCGACGTTCAGGAGTTCACGAGCAAGCGCGAGGCTGGCCTTGCGAGCGGAACCGGCAAGCAGGCCGCAATGCCGGATGCGATGGAAGCCACGCGGCAGGACATGCAGCAGGAAGCGGCGGATGAACTCGTCGGTTGCGAGCGTCATGAGCTGCTGCCGGTCGGCGCCTTCGCGACGATAGTCCTTGTAGCGGAAGGTGACGCCGCTCTCGTCGAGGCGGATGAGGCGGCTGTTCGAGACCGCCACCCGGTGGGTGTAGCGCGACAGGTAGGCGAGCACCGCTTCCGGGCCGGCGAAGGGCGCCTTGGCGTAGACCACCCAGCGCTTCTTCCGGATCGGCGACAGGTGGCGCAGGAATGCCCGCCGTTCCGCGAGATGAGCAATTGCGCCGAAGAAGGCGAGCCGGCCAGCGTCGTGCAGCGCGACCAACCGGGAGAGGAACAGCCGGCGGAACAGCTTGCCGAGCACCCGCACCGGCAGCAGGAAGGCGGGACGCGACGAGACCCAGCGGCTCCCGTCCGGCGCGATGCCGCCACCCGGCACGATCATGTGGACATGCGGATGGTGCAGCATCGCCGAACCCCATGTGTGGAGCACGGCGGTGATGCCGATGCGTGCGCCCAGATGCTTCGGATCGGCCGCGATGGTCAGCATCGTCTCCGACGCCGCCTTGAACAGCAGGTCGTAGACCGCCGCCTTGTTGTGGAAGGCGATGTCGGCGACCTCGGCTGGCAGCGTGAAGACGACGTGGAAGTAGCCGACCGGCAGCAGGTCGGCCTCGCGCTCAGCCAGCCATGTCCGCGCCGCGGCACCCTGGCACTTTGGACAGTGCCGGTTGCGGCAGGAGTTGTAGGCGATGCGCCAGTGGCCGCAGTCCTCGCAGGCCTCCACGTGACCGCCAAGGGCCGCGGTGCGGCAGTGCTCGATCGCCGACATGACCTTGAGCTGCTGCAGTGTCAGATGCCCTGCATGGGCGGCCCGGTAGGCGGGCCCGGCAGTGCGGAAGATGTCGGCAACCTCGATCGAGGCGCGCACGCTCAGCCGTCGGGTGAGATCTCTTCCGGCTTGAAGAGGCCAAGCTTGTCGAGCGGGCTCGTGACGGTGCGCACCGTGCGGGTTGCAACCTTGGTGTAGAAGGCGGTGCTATTTAGCTTGGCGTGCCCGAGCAGGACCTGGATGATGCGGATGTCGGTGCCGTCCTCCAGCAGGTGGGTGGCGAAGCTGTGGCGCAGCGTGTGCGGCCCGACCCGCTTGGCGATGTCGGCCGCCTGCGCTGCCTCGACGACCACGCGATAGAGCTGGCGGGTGCTGATCGGCTTCATCGCATGCTGCCCCGGAAACAGCCAGCCGTCGCGGTGCATCACGCCCTGCTGGCGTCCGACCTTCCACCATGGCGCAGCAACAAGAGCAGGTCTTGCGACAGCATGGCGTTCCGGTATCGCCCGCCCTTGCCGCGTTCGACACGTAGCAGCATGCGCTCACTATCGACGTCGGCGATCTTCAGCGTCGACACCTCCGCCACGCGCAGGCCCGCGCCATAAGCGACCGACAGCGCGGCTTGGTGCTTGAGGCAGGTGGTGGCGTTGAGCAGCCGGGCGACCTCGTCGCGGCTCAGCACCACCGGCAGCGTGCGCGGGTGCGCCAGCCGAACGAGCCTGCGCGCCAGATCGGGACGATCGACCGTATGCGTGAAGAAGAAGCGCAGCGCCGACACGATGCTGTTCATCGTCGGCACGGGAACACCGTCGTCCTGCTGCTCGATCTGGAACCGACGCAGGTCGTCGGCGGTCGCTGTGTCTGGTGAACGCCCGAGGAACGTCGCCAGGCGTCCGATGTCGCGGAGATAGTTGCGCTGCGTCTCCCGTGAGAAACGCCGCATGTTCATGTCGTCGATCAACCGCTGGCGCAAAGGGCTGATGGGTGCATCAAGAACAGGATAGGGCATGGTCAGGCTCCTTGTTGAAGAAGCCCGTCATGCTCTGCCGCCGCCGAACGACGCTCAATGCGGGCGCGACGACCGGTCCCTGATCTCTACCTTAACCGCAGGCGCCCATCCCGCGCAGCGGGTTCGTTCGTCGGCCCTAGGCTGCCGAGCAGCAATGCGCCGCATCTTTGTCGTTCAAGAAAAGTTGCCGGGATACCGAAGCTATCCACCCGTGAAAAGACACGCCTTTACTCTCGGTGCTAGCGCGATGGGAGTACCGTCAATTCAAAATCGCTTGTCGCTTCGAATGCCTAGTCATACATAAAGGATGTGCCGAGAAGGCATGGCGCTCCTTCATAAAAGGACTCAGCGTCATTCAACGTAAAAAGCAAAAGTGATAAATATGCCTGCTTTACTTACCGTGGAGGACAAGGGCCGCCTTGTTCTCGATACATACCAGCACTTCAAGTGCCGCGCCGGCGACGTCCTAAATGACAAGCATTTTTACCAGAGGTCAGCCCGCATAACGGCCACCTATGGCGAGCTTCAGGAAGGTCTTGCCTATGCCTATGACCAAGGCTGGGTTGAGGATTGAAACGGCACAGCGCACAAGCTAACAGAAGCTGGCTACATAGCCATCTGAGGACCTAACCGCCCGGCTCCGCCAGAGGGGCCGGGCGGCTTAGCCGAACAGGTCGGCATCCATCGGATAGGCGGCGGCCCAGGCGGCGGCCGCCTCGTCCTCACCCAGGTCTTTTCCCCACCGCTCTCTCGCCGCAGCCTGCATGTTCATGCTCTTTGGCGCTCCCGTGCCGGTAGCATGCATCTTGAGCTTGGGCAGGTTGATGAAGGACCAGGGCAGCCCTTGTGCCTCGCATTCCAGCACCACCGCGCCAATCATAGGGAATAGCGCTTTGACTGAGGAGAACTGATCGGAGAAGGGCTCCGCGACACAAACGCCGAGGCAATCCGGGTAGCGTTGAGCTTAATGATACCCGCCACGCCGCACACACGAGCTTTCAGCTCGCTTTCATGCTTCACGAAAGCCTCGCTACGCCCGGCTTGGTGCCGAGGTCTATCCCGAGGACGAATTGGCGGTCTTTCCCGCAGGCTACATGCGAGTGGTAGGCGCCAGAGGCCACGGATTCGTCAATTGTTTCCGCCGCCGCGTAGTGGGATGACATGAGCAAACTCGAAGTAATGTTCGACCTCCTTGTCGACATGATGAAAGGCACCATGCGGCTTTTGCCCGAAGTCAAATTCGACCGTGGCTACCGCGTCCATCGAGCCGTTATGGCCCTTTACGCGTCAATCATCGAGAACACCGACAGCGCGATGATTCTTCGCCGCGCCAAAAGGTCGGCTGGTATTGACATCATCTTGCGGACGAACCTTGAGGCCTACGTGGACCTCGTCAACCTGTGCAGCAACCCGGACTATTACAATCAGATGCTGGCGCTTTACCACAAGGACTGGCTTGAGCTTACGCAGCGCGGATTGGACGGAAACCCTTATCTCGACTTCTTCCAGCGAGACCCAGATGCAGTCAAAACATTGGAGGACCACAAAACGGCACTGGCGGAGCTGCAAAAGCTCGGGCCTACCGTGAGCATCTTCGACCGCTTTCGTTTAGCTGGGATGGGGAACGAATATCGCTCGGTCTACAAGGACCTTTGCAGCCACACCCATAACAACATCAAAGCTCTAGCCGACCAACATTTTGTCGGTGACGCCGAAGGTGAGGTCGAGGTCGTAATCTTTGCTGAGATGGGCAAGGAAGCCCTTCTGTCGTCGCTAGACCAATTCGTCGTAATCCTCGCTACGGCAGGGTACATCGTCCACGACTACTTCAAATCGCCCGGTGCCGAAGAGGCTGAGACATTTATCAAGCGCCGTACTGACCTTCAGCCGTTTTTTGATGACGGGGCCGACTAATGGCCAGAATCGCTTTCCAACTGCCGTCGGAAATACCATTGCATGGAGAGAAATATATTCTCTACGGCATTTACACCAAGCTGGGCGGTGTTGCCCGTACTGCCCATCAACACAGGCTTTCACACGGAATGCCATCGCTGTCCCGATCCAGCTTCCCGCCCCAAGAGCAGCTGTTCAAATACCAATTTGCTTCATCGCATGAGCTGATCTGAGGGCAGGTCCGCCGCGGTTGGCAGGACCAGCTTTGGGCAATTCGTGAGAACGAACTTCCTTTGCTTGAAGTCGCTCCCAGCAAATGAACGCTCTCCCAAACCAGGGATGGGCTGCTGCCGGACAAAAAGGATAGAGCTGCGATAAACCCAATTGCTGATTGCTTCATATTTCCCCCTTCGCGGACTGCCGCATTGACCGCAGCCCCAACCCTCAAATCTCATTATCGCTTCGATCGTCTCCAACCAGCAGACCGAGCATCTGCTTCCGAGCAAAACCACCTCTCACCTTTCGATTCAGAAATTCGCGTGACGTCGTAGAATTTCTGGCCAGGCAAGTGATAGATGTGTTCGCCGTCCGCTGAAATGTTGCCTTTGATGTTGCAGCCTGAGTTGCCGTTGCCGATCGCAAAAAGCGGTACCGGCGCCGCTAGCGGGTCGTCGCTATGCTGTGCTCGCCAGTCCCACGGAAAATTGAAACGTCCCTACCCAAAGACCGGCCTTCGACGCCTTCGCCTTAGCTTGCTGCCCTGCATACGCACCATTGCTGTATGTCGGCCAATCGAGCGCTTGGCCATGCTCGACCATCCAGGCGGCGACACTGGAGCCGTCCGCGCGTCCGCAGTCGCCGACATAGCGGTCATAGCGATCCCACGTGACGAAAGTGCATTGGACCGGCTTTGACGCCGACAGGAAGCCATCCAGTGCTTCGGCAGAGCGGCGCCCGCACGGATATTCGAAACCCTTGGCGTCGTTGCAGTATTGGTGGCTCTCGGGCGCGTCGATACCATTGAAGCGGATGCGCTGCCCATGGATTTCAATTGTGTCGCCATCGATGACCGAAGCCACCCCAGAGATCGGGGCCGGAGCCGGCTTGGTCAAATTCTGTAGATTGATCTCAGGCAGCGAGCCTGTGTGTTGCATGACGAATTGCGTTGCCAAAGCCGAAGCCGCGGCCACGGTCACGAAAACCAGCCGCATAGGCACGCCCGACAACCAGCGCCGACGATGCCGCTTTGGCCCGCTGCGCTTCCGCCACTGGTCGGACCGATTATCGTAACGAGACCTGTCCAAGCCCATCATCACATCGCGCCGCCTGAGCGGCTGTCGGCCGAACGCATCGTCACCGAAATAAGAACCGCTGATAGGGCGGCGAAATACAAACGCCAATGCATGAAGGTATCCCCCGACACCAGATGGCATCATGCGCCTTTTGCACTTTGTTGTCGAATCTGCCGACGAACGGGCTTGCGTGCAGTCTTCCACTACGCGATGTTGCCGCCGGGCTGTAAAAGGGGTGGGGACTGTGAAGCGATTTGCTTTGACGATTTCAATGCTAGCTGGACTGGTGGCGTGCGCCACGCCGCCCGACAAGATCGCGGGCGTTCCGAACGCTGGCCCCTGCACGCAGGCGGACAGAGAGCGTTTGGCCATCGTATCAAATCAGCAAAACAAGGCTGTGACCGGGGACGCATTGGGCGTTTTTCTCATAGGCGTGCCGGTTTCCTCGATGTCGGGCGGCGACCACGAAACCGAGATCGCAATTCTCAAAGGGCGATGCGGCGCGCCAAAAACCTAATATCAGTGGCTTCTGCTCTAGGCGCGCCGTTGGCGTTCATCGGGTTAACCGGGACCGTTTCAACGATGGCTTTGGCAAGGGCTTCGCCCTCGTGTACGGGCTCTGGACCGTAGAGTAGCAAAACGGCTTCCTCGCTAGGTAACACGCCAGCGGGGCAGGTCTGTTCAATAGCCATGCGAACCAGCTTAAGGCCGGCCCAGGCGTTTTGGATCGTCTCTGGCGCTTCCACTGCATCGTCGCTGAGATGGTCGACCCGACAGCCGCTGCGGAGTAGGCAACCGACCGCCGGGCCTAACCGGCGGGGTGTGGGCGTGTCCGCCGGCTGGGACGAATAATAAGCCGTTTCATGCATCATTGCTAATTTAGTAAATGATCATGATCCGTTCCCCTAGCCGCCAGACCGAACGGGCCTAGACTCGATTCCGTGCGTAAACCAGCGAGTGCCGGCAAGGGGCGGCTACAGTTTATTCGTCCGATGGAACCCACCTTGGTAGCCAAGCCGCCCCAAGGCGATACCTGGGCTCACGAAGTTAAGTTCGACGGCTACCGCTCGCAAATTGTCATCGACGCCGAGGGTGTGCGCATCTTCACCCGTCGCGGTCTCGACTGGACGGCCAAGTACCGCGACTTGGCAGCGGTGGCCAAGTCGCTGGACGTTGAAAGCGCCATTATCGATGGCGAAATCGTAGTCCTCAATGAGAAGGGCCTTTCGGATTTTGCCGCGCTGCGCAAGGCAATTACCAGGCGCCAGCACGACCTCTATTTCGTCGCGTTCGATCTGCTGCATCTCAACGGTCACGACTTGCGCGACATGGTACTTGAGGATCGGCGGGAAATCCTGGCCGGCCTTATAGGGTCTGATAGCCGCATCCAGTTCAGTGAGACGATGCCGGGCGAGGCCAACGCGATCTATCATCTGATCGACGCGGCTGGCCTGGAAGGGATGGTATCGAAGCGTCGAGACAGCAAATATCGCAGCGGCCCGACTACCAACTGGCTGAAGACAAAATCCTTCACCGAAAGCGAGTTTGAACTTCTCGGAGTTGAGCGCGAGAGGGGTAAGCCGGCGTTTGCTCTGATGGCTGACCCAGGCACCCGGAAATATGTCGGCAGCGCGTTCGTGAGCATCAATCGCGAGATGCGGGAGCGGCTGTGGAAGCGCGTCCAGGAACACGCCGGGCCACCGCCTAACGACATGCCAAAGCGGCCGGCGACGCAGTGGGTCAAACCGGGAATCAAAGCCCGCGTAAAGCATTTAAGGGGCGAGGAAGACCTTCGGCACGCCTCGCTGCAGGATTTTTGGGATGAGAGTTAGCGACCAGTGCAAGGGATCAGCATTCAGGATTACATTCCTCCCCGTTGCGGCGAGCCCTTCAACGGAGATCGCCATGCCCCAAACGACCCTCGCCGACACCCTGGCCGCCCGCGAAACCCTCTATGTCAATTGCGGACACCCGATGTGCTGCAAATCGACAAAGCTCGATATCCAGGCGCTGATTGACAGGCTCGGCCGTGACCACGGCTCGATGCATGACGACCTGGTCGGGCTCTTTGTCTGCTCAAATTGCAAGGCTGCCGGCCGTGACCGCCGGCAGGTGTTCTTCACATGCATTCCTGACTACGAAGGTCAGCAGCGGGCGCGGAACCGCACCTGGAAGCCGACTTTCGAAAACCGCTAGCGAAACAGTATATAGACGCCCCATGCCGGACCATCAGCAGGCACGCGCACATGCCGACCATGTCGCGCTGCCGGAAGCATCATGGTGGCGATAGCCGCGATGTAGAGGGGAACCGCTAACGACATGGATGCTGCAAACGGTACTCTAGCAGCAGGCTCATAACCTCATCCGTTTTGTCTTGGCGGTGCTTCGCGGCCAGTTCGACCTTGTCGAAGGACTTCATGTAAGGCAGCGACCGCATGAGATCGACGAGTTGCGGGTTGCACTGAAAGACGACAGCTTTCGCGACTTGATCCGCCGGTTCGCAAAGGACTTTGAATTTCACCATCCCGGCGATCAGGCAGTTTTCGTAAGCTTCTTTGGCTTCATTCGGTTTGACGTCGGCACTGGCGGCGCCGACAGACATTAACGCTAATAAGACTGGAGTCGCGGCCTTTTTCATATCGGCCACGCCTCGCTATTGAACTCGTCTGTCTAGGGCCTGCAGCACCACAGACACGCCAGCCGCTACTGCTGCCCAACTCGCCCATTTTCCCTGCCGGCCGATATCGGGCATCATGTCGTCGATGCTGTCCCTGATCGGAATGGTGGCCGCTCTGATGCCTAGCCCAGCTGCAACTAAGCTCGTGGCAATTGAAAGGTACGGAATCAGCATCTGCTAGCTACCCCTTTTGAATCGTACGTCACGAAGCACATTGCGCACCACCAGCCATGACACGGCGGTAAAAGCCCCGAAGAACGCTCCCCCGACCAAGTCGCCCTGATAGAGCTGAAAAATCGCTACGAGCGGATTTGCGATCGAAGCGAATGCGATCACGACATACCACCAGAGCAAGAGCAATCTGCTAACCATGTCAGAATTGATGGCGACAGAACCGACAGATACGCGCGTCGGCCTTCACCATCTCTGCACAGTCGGGGCATTGCTTTTCAAGAATTGGAACGAAGGTGTTGGCTGGCACCTCGACTGGATCTCGGGTCAAGTAAACTGTTGTTGGTCGGCTTCCACCAAGCGCGAGAAGTAGAAGTCCAGCGAGCAACGGCGAGATCACCAATGCAAGGATAAACCAGCCAAAACTGCTGCGGTTCCGCTTGCCGGCGGCAACGCTGACGATGGCCGAAAGGCCGAGCCAGAATAGAAGAATTTCCATGCTACCCCGCCCTTCATTTTTTTCTCAATCTGCCCCTCGGGGTTGTGAATACGCATTTCTCTGTGGGAGCAATTCTCGCATTGCAATGTTTTCTCTTGAACTCCAGCAGGTCCAAGACGCGGATGCGCATGCACGCTGATCACCTTCAGGCGGCCGGAATTGCAGATGGGGCACATGTCTCCGGATGTGAGGGCGACGATCTTGTCTTCCAACTGTCTGATCTGTTGGTCTCGCTCATGAATTTCTTCGCGAGCGTCCGAAAGAGCGACCATTACATCCGCCAATGTGACGTAAAGATCCGCCATTCTGGCCTTTAGCCGTGCTGCATCGAATCCCTTGTCTATCTGGCGAAGGTCTCTCACGATCCCGGGCGGTTGGGAAAGCAGGGTAAGTCCGGTTGCTATGTCCATTTGCCCCTCGCCACCTATCAATAATTTTCGATACTGCCGTCCTGGTAGACAACCCGTCTCACGGTTACGTCCGTCTTTGCTGTGCCAGCTGATACGGGGCCGATAAGTTTGCTGAATTCGTCGTCGTTGATGAATTCGTTGTCGTCCCAAAAAAAGAAGCTGGGACTGACGTCGCTTCCACCGGGTCTGATGTTGAGGTCTAGCTTTCCTTCGGTCGTGAGGATCATGTCACCAAACGCATCCTTTATTGTGATCACAAGCGCGACCGCCTTCACTCTTTTCGTAGAGGCATTTGCAAAGGACAAGTGAAGCTCGATCCTCGGATTATAGATGTCGCGCCGCAAATCCTTTTGTTGAATATCGAAGCGAGAACTGGCCACTCTCACTGGAGATTCGACATCATCTTCGCTTGGCGCTGAAATCGGTTGGAGAGCATCGTAGCAGGCCAGCCTATCCACCCCGTTGGTCAGTTGTCGGCAGTTCTCGATGTTTCGAATAGATTGAGCATTTGCCGCACCGGCGACAATCGCCAGTGGAATCAACGCGAACTTCACCCTACCCATGGCTTTTTGCTCCCCCGCCATTTCGCCAATACTTGCGCGAACATGGACGCGGCGCAAGCGGGCACCTCGATGGGAGAGCGCTTGACGGCAAATCCTACCGGACAATTGCGTACCAGGCCCGCTCCCATCGTGTCCCGTAAGTGCGCCACTCCTCGTCGGTCATCTGTCTGCCGCCTGTAATTTCAGCAGCATCTCGGGCACTCTTTGCGTCAAGCACATACGTTGACGACAGAATGGCTTTCACCGCTGGCTCGTCTTCCGGATGGGCGCGCAGATAGTCGATTGCTCTGCGAACCCGCGCCTTGTGCTTTAGCTGGCGGAACATAGATCAACCCTCGGTCGTCGGCTCTCGCAACCTCATCCCGGCACCGCCGCCGTTCTCGGGGATTAACTTGACGCCGGCAGGTTCGAGCGCTGCGCGAAAAGTCGCCCGGGTTTCACTCGGCTTTCAGGACCTGGTGTCTGATCAACCAGTCACGGATGATCAATCGGACGGCTTCAGGTCGCGAAACATCATGCTCGGCAACAAATTGATCGACGCCCGCCAGCATGTCCGGTTGAAGGCGGACCATGATCGGCACACCCTTTCCAGTTGGGGCCGGGCCGCGCCGTTTCTTTGATATCACGGTTTCTTGCTTTGGCATAAAAACTCTGATATCAGAATTCCCGTTCTTGCGGAAGCGCTAGCTAGAGCCTCACACACAACCGAATTGGAGTCACTGATCAACCGGCAACTTGGCCTTTGAAGCCCGCTGCCTTGTTGGCCACCCAGCAGTTTCATGCAATCGGCGAAGACAAATCATGAAATTCTTTCATTGCCAGCGCCTGTGTCGCCTTCTCCGAATAGCGAGGATGTCTAAAGACCTCGCTGACCATGCTTCGGTAGTATGCTTTGGCCGCTGACGGCGCATTATTTCGAGCCAATGCCTTATCAGCGTATCTTCGAACTTCCTCAAACGATGCGCCTGACTGCCTTCCACGCATGACACCGTTAGCAAAGAATGCTGCCGCACGGCACTGCTCTCGGATTCCTGGTCCATTCGCGGAACTTGCTGGGCTGCTGAGCAGGAAAAAGCCCATAAACGCAATCACGGGACTGCAAGCGCCGACACACACATAAAAAGATCGAGGTGTTGTTCTCATCGCGCTCGCTCCCTCGACGGGCTTGACGGTATTGAAAAAGCCCGCTCCTCAGGGTGGCGAGCCTTTGTTGGCGGAGACTAAGCGCGCTCTGCTTTGAAGCGCCCCGTCACTTCATCGATTTCTGTGACCCGCATTTGGGGTCCGATCTTGCGCGCAACGAATCGGCTGTGCATGCCATCGCTCGGCGTGACAATTATTGAGTGGAAGAGCCCTCCGCGCTTCGGGAGATCCCTGCCGCAATACGTCCATTGCCCCAGTCCAACCAAGTTGGCCGAGGCCCGGAATTGGTTGAACCCCATCCGCACGGCCGGCTGTAAACCTGCGCAAAAAAAATGGCAGGCTGGTCTGATGTTTTTTTTAAACCCAATGCTCTCACGGTGACTTCAGTACTGTACTAGTGAAGTCCAACGGCGTAATTGCATTGTAGGACCATCGATGCTCGTCTAAGAGGAACGGTGGTCAGGTCCTGCGGGGGGCTTTAATGGAATTCGCCGAATCAATTTCGGCTCGCAATCGAATTGTATGTTGTTTTCTGGCTGTGCTGTTGGCGACAGCAGCGGGCTCTCTCAACGCATTTGCTGATGCCTTGGCGAATAACGGTGCAATGATTGCCGGCCGCGCATCCGTCGTCGACGGAGACACGATCGAGATCCGCGGGGAACGCATCCGCTTCAACGGTGTCGACGCCCCGGAATCTTCACAGCTGTGCCTGGACGGCAAAGGTCAGAAATACCGCTGCGGATACATCTCGGCGATGGCGCTCGATGACTTCCTCAGCAAATCCGCACCTACGACATGCGAGTTCGTCGCGCGTGACCGTTACGGCCGCTTCGTGGGCAACTGCTACCGCGCGGACGGTTCCAGCGTTCAGGAATGGCTTGTGGCAAACGGCCTTGCTCTGGACTGGGTACGCTACAGCGGCGGGGCCTATGCCAAGCTGCAGCTAAAGGCCCGCGAACAGAATTTCGGCTTGTGGTCCGGCACGTTCGAGAACCCTTGGGACTGGCGTGCCAATAATCGCGCCCCGGCGGTTTCCGCACCCCTCGCGGGATTGCTCACCCAAGGCAGCGGAGGCTGCAAGATCAAGGGAAACGTCAGTGCCAAGGGAGAACGCATCTTCCATGTTCCCGGGCAAGCGCATTATGAGCGGACCAGGATTTCGGAAAACGAAGGCGAACGGTGGTTCTGCAGAGTAGACGAAGCCGTCGATGCAGGCTGGCGTCCAGCCGCCCGATAGCAGCATTGCCGTCGACGCGGCGACAATTAGAAAACCCAAAACATAGTCTCGCGGGGGTGAGCGTTTGGCAATACGATTTGAGAGCCTGAACAAGCTCAGGGACAAAGTCCTTGAGGAAAACCATGATTTCAGATCAGGGACGCAAGTATTCCCCAGCCTCAACGTCGACAAGATGGCAAAGGACCTCGACCTTGTAAATGAAGGCAAAAGACGCGGCGCGCTGAACCAGCCTCCGAAAACAGCAAAACCTTACGACGACATCGAGTACACCGTCATCGAGAGGGTGGAGGAGGAAAAGAAAACCTCCCAGCAGGCCGTCGAATCCGACCTCCAACTGTTTGCGGGCCGGCTTGCCAGCCTCGACTTCGAGGACCAGTTCAGCCTGATCAGCCTGGCGAACTCGTCCAGCGTCTCCGACTTCAAAGCCGAAGTGGCCGTTGGCGTCGACGAGCTCCACGGCCTGAGAAAGGCGCTCAACGACGCGGAACGGGAGCATACCTGGTTCAAGGACAAGCATAAACTGATCCGCGCCGCACGCATTCCCGAAGGGGGCGCACACCTGCTCAGGGTGTCGTTGCTGGTGTTCCTGTTCCTTGTCGAAACCGGGATGAACGGCAGCTTTCTGGCCAAGGGAAACGAGCAGGGCTTTTTCGGCGGCATCATCGAGGCGGCGGCATTCTCCTTCGTAAACATCGGCATTGCCCTGCTGGCATCGATCTATTGCGCCCGGCTCGTCACCCACAAATCCTTTCCCGTCAAAGCCATCGGAGCCGCGGCAATTGCCGGCTACGTGGTCCTTGCGCTCGCCATCAACCTGGCATTGGCGCACTACAGGGAAGTCACAGGATCGCTCGCGGACGGGGCGGGAAACCTCGTGGTCAGCAACATGTGGGCCAACCCGGCCGGGCTAACCGACATCAAATCATGGCTGCTCTTCATGATCGGAATGCTTTTCTCGATCATCGCGTTCATCGACGGGTGGTTCGTGCTCGACCCGTATGTCGGGTACGCGGGCGTCGAAAAGAGGCGCAACTCGGCGAGGGAAAACTACAAGGACGGGAAGGGCGAACTCATCGAGCGGCTTCAGGACGTCCGCGACGAGCACAATGACAAGGTCAAGGAAATCATCAAAGGCCTCGGACTGCTGCAGCGGGAACACCGCGCAATCGTCGAACACAGGGGTAAGCTCCTCTCCCTTTTCGCAGAGCACCAGAACCATCTCGAACGCGCGTGCAACCAGCTTCTTTCCAAGTACCGCGAAGCAAACGTCCAGGCGAGGGGAACACCGCCTCCCAAATACTTCTCGAACCCGTACCACCTCGAAAAAGTGAAGCCGAAGGTCACGGCCGACGGCGAATGGGGCGACAAGGAATTGTCCGCTTCGATCAGGGATGCGCAGGCGAAACTCAACGAGGAGGTCCGCCTGATCGGGCAAGAGTGCCAAAACGGCATCGCGGCATATCAGGAACTCGACAGGCTTCACCCGGACAAGATCGATGGCTAGGCGTTACAGCAGGAAAAAGAAGAAAACCAGCATCGGCACGGTTCTGGGGGCGGGTGCCCTTGGCCTGCTGTCCCTTGCCATGGGCATCGGCTTCGTGTGGATGTGGTTGCGGACGGATCACACCGTGACCGTGGAGGGCACCAACTGCCCCGCGGCAGGCGCAACCAGCGCAACGGTCGTGATCTTCGACGCGACCGACCAGCTCTCGCCAACGACCTTGAGCGACCTGAAGAACCAGTTCAGGGACATCGTCGGCAGCGTCGAGAAAGGCGGCTACCTGAGGGTGGTCAGCCTGTCAGGTAAACCCGGCGACATCCCGCTCATGTTCGATGCCTGCAATCCCGGCGACGGTTCCGATATCGACAATTGGACAGGCAACTCCGAAATGGCACGCAAGAAATGGAAAAAGGCGTTTGACGAACCGCTCGACAAACTGCCCGATGTCATCGCGAACGGAACCGGGGCCATTCAGTCGCCGATCATGGCGGCGATCCAGAAGGTGAAGCTGACAGTCTTTGACGGCGAGATCGGGGCAGGGCGGCCGAGCAGGCTGTTCGTTGCCTCCGACATGATAGAGCACACGGAACTCTATTCGCAATACAAGGCAGGTCCCGACTACGAAAAATACGCCGGGAGCGTTGCCGCGAAAGAGTACCGGACGCCTCTCGGCGGGGTGGATGTCTCGCTCCTCTATGTGGAGCGCCCCAACCGGAAATTCGAGTCCCTTGCCCATGTCGAATTCTGGAAGCAGTGGGTCGAACGGCAGGACGGGAATTTCGTAAACGTGATCAGGCTGGCGGGCCTCAACATGGCGGGGGCCGAACAATGAGGACGAAGAAACATCAAGGTCTCTTGTCCCAGCCCTACTTTCCGATGGGGGTTTTTGCCGCCTTCACGATCGGCGGATGCTTCTTCATCGCGGTTTCGAAATGGTTCCGGGTCGACCCCTTCCTGTCCATGTCCGTCCCGATCCTCCTGATGCTGACCTACCTGGGACTGTCAACGATTACAGGGAAGCTGCGGCTGCATGACGAGCAGACGGGCGACAACCTTTATTACATGGGGTTTCTTTACACCCTCTCGAGTCTTGGTATGGCGCTCTACCAGTTCAGCTCCGACGCCTCCACCGACGCGGTCGTCAAGAATTTCGGCATCGCCATCACTTCAACTATTACGGGCATCGCACTTCGCATTCTCTACAATCAGATGAGACGCGACCCCGCCGACATCGAACGGTCCGCACGCCACGAACTGGCGAATATGACAAGGCGGGTCCGGGCGGAGATGGAAAACGTCACCAGGGAGTTCTCCGACTTCCGTCGGGTGAGCAACCAGATGCTGGAGGAAGGCTTCGACGAGATCGCAAAGCAGGCCGAGCGCAACGGAGAGCATATCAGGACGATCCTCGACAAGCTCGCCATGGAAGCCATCAAGCCGATTCAGGAAGCCGCAGGAAAGCTGGGCGGCGCAATGCAGAGCAATTTCGACCAGATCGAGGGCCAGTTCACCGCCGTCGCCAAGAGGGTGGAAACCGCGGGAGACCTGCTTGAGAAGGCGAATTCCTCGATGTCTACCTCGGTTGACAGGCTGGGGACGCAAGCGGATGTCGTAGCGGCCAAGCTCGAACGCGTTGTCGTGCCCGAAGAGGTCCTGAAAAACGACCTCGCTCCCATGGTGAAGGCGTTGGGGAATGCCGTCGCCCAGTACGCCGTCAAGACCGAGACTGCCTCCGTCGAGCAACAGTCGCGGATGGCGGAAATCGGCAACGTTTTGCAGGGGGTGGCAAACACCACGGCAAAGGCACTCCATGTAGTGGGAGAGCATTCGGAAAGGGCGGCAGCTGCAGCGGAAAAAACTGCCGAAGCGGTCAACAGCCAGCAGCAGCTGATTGAAGTGCTCGCAAGGGTGGTTCAGAAACAAAGCCAAGACACGAACGACCTGGTCGCCAAACTTCTGGCGGGCAGGCAGCCCAACGCTTACGAAACACGGCCCACTACCCAGCCCGCAGCAGCATTTGCCCCAACCACAGCCGGTCCAAGTATCGTGCCTGGTGTCGCCTTGCCCAGGCCCGCTCCCGAACCGGTGGCGGTTTTCCAACCGCTGGATGGCGTGTTGCCGCTGAATGACGTGTTGCCGTCCGCTCCCGTAGAGGCCTCGCGGATCAAAGGGTGGTTTAGCCGATGAGCACGCCGGGCGACACGTCCGTCAATTACGAACGCAAAGGTTACGGCCGCGGCCTGATCCTTGGCCTCACCATGGCCGAGACGATGCTGCTGCTGGTCTTCTGCCTCCTGCTTGCGGCAGGGGCGATCATCGCAAAAAAGGAAAAGGAGGCCGCGGCGGCCGAGAGCTGGGCCATTGAGGCGACGAAGAAAGCCCGGATTGCCGAAGCCCAGGCCGCCAAGGCCAAGAAGGAAAATGAAGCACTTCTCTCACGGGTAGCCAAGATGATGGAATCGGCGACTGGCGGTAGGATACCGGATGAGGAATGGCGCGAACTGGTCAAGGCGAAACAGGATGTCGAAAGGATCGAGGAAACGGGCCTGACAGTCGAAGAAGCCATCAAGCACGCCCCCGTGACCAAGGTCATCAAGGAACACGCGGTGGATGAGAAAATCGCAAAGGAGCTTGTCCTTGCAGTCAAAACGCTGGCCGAGCAGGGGATAACGGCCGAACAGACTGAGAAATTGGCGTCTTCCATGGCGGTGCTGCGCGACAGGGGCTTCACTGAGAAGGCCGATCCCGCGGCCGATCTCGCTGCTGCCTTGGACAAGGCCGCCGAAGAACGGAATTCAAGGCCGCACAAATGGCCGCCCATCATCAGCATGAGCGAGCTGGAGGGCTACAACTTCAAGGTCGGCAGCGCGGAGTTGTCGGACACGTTCAAGATCAAGCTACGCCAAAAGGCCTCGGAGATCGCAGGGCGGGCGAAGGAATACGGCGTCGACATCATCGAGGTGATCGGACATACCGACGAGCAGGCCATGTCGGGATACGCGTCGAACTTGGACAGGGGATTAAAACCCGTTCTGGACGGCCAGAAGCCCATCGGCTCCCTGCATCCCGCCGACAACGCAGGTCTCGGCCTCGCACGCGCCATTTCGGTCGCCGAACTGCTCGGAGGCATGCACGAACTCAAAGGCCTGACCATCCTGCCAATGTCGGGCGGCCAGTTGATCCTGCCCGGAGACCAGCTTACGGACGGTGCGCAGTCAGGAGACGTGAAGGCCAGGCGGCGGATCGAAATCCGGGTCCGCAAAAGATCGGAGCAACAAACGACAAAAGCCGTCGTTCAGCAGACTAGCGACGGGTAGCGTTGAATCCGCTCTCGTCAGCAAGTATTGGCCGGACAACGCCCCAGCCCGACCTAGACACACATTCAGGGAGAAGGCTCGTATGCCTCGATTTACAATCCCCTTGCTCGTTGCCTTCGGGATCACGCTCGCGTTGCCGGCCCACGCTCTCGATGTCTCGGTCAAAACCCACGACCTTGGCCCGTTTGGTGTAAGCAACAGCGTCTACCTGTCTGGGCCTATCGAGAGCGGGGACGCGGAGAAGGTTTGGCACGCGATCCGTGTCCTCAACCTCGAAAACGCGGCTGCTGTTCTCCACGTGACCATCAGTTCTCCAGGCGGCTCAGTCACCGAAGCTCTGGATATTGGCCGCTTGCTTAACAAATTGCCAACGATGTTCCCAATCACGACTACCTCAAGTGTCGGGATCAAGGGGGAACCGACGGCGACGCCGGGAGACTGTGCCAGCGCCTGTATCCTCATTTACTTAGGTGCGACCTATCGCTATCTTGATCCAGCGAGCCGCATCGGCGTCCACCAATTTTCCTTCCGCGACGCAAGCACCCTGAGCCCTGCAGAGGCAACTTCGATCACGCAGCTACTCGCTGCCGACGTGACCGCGTATCTCAGTGATGTTCGTGTCGATCCCTCGTTGTTCTCGTCATGTCTCAGACCTTTCCGGAAGACATTCACTGGATCGACCACGACAAACTCGAGGTGCTACGAGTGGTGAATGAGCACGTCTATGACCAGAATGCCGAGTACAAGAATGCAGATGGCACGTACTACCTTCTGCTCTGGCAGCAAAGCTACTGGGGCCAGAATAAGATTGTAGCCGCCTGCAATGACGGGCAGATGGTATTCGTGGCCTTTCTTCAGCCACCAGACTTGGCGCTGATAGCGAGGCACGAGCACCAGCTTACATTGGTCGCGGACGGGGAGGAATTCACACCTGTCTGGCGCGAGATCCCGAAGCCAACAGCGCGTTTTGGTCGTGCTGCTTTCTCGCTCGACTCTACCCAACTCGCCCGCTTCGCTTCGGCCCGGAGCGTAGGCGCCCGAATGATGATTCCGGGCGGGCAGATTTTCTTTGGATTCCAGATGGACCTGTCTGACAGCAAACTCCACGACACCATCGCCGGTTGCCGCTAACCCAACGCTCGCTTGTCGAAAGAAGGGCTGTGACGCCCGCCGCCTCGCGTGCATGTCGCAGGTCCCCGACAGCGTCCGCCAGCATTCGCCGACAGTTATTCGACCTATATTCAACGTGGCAGGATGGGGAAGTAGCTAAGTGCTTCAAATTGCTGGTTCCCGCTCATGGGCTCGAACCACGATTCACGCCTTCAAAGAGGCTCTGCACGGTGAGCGATTGGCGGAAGAGGTGGGATTCGAACCCACGGTACGGTTCCCCGTACGCCAGTTTAGTGCATTTCCGGTCCCTTATCGGGGCCGAAGATCTCCCTGTCACCGCCGTGAAAGGGCAGTCGGACTTTTGCAAGTGTTTCATGTCGCGCCCGTGTCGCATGGACCTGCCGACAGCTTCTGTAAGTCATTGAAAATAAACGGTAGCCAATTGCAACATGATGCGACATGAAAAGAGCAGCGGTGGCATTTAAGCCGTTGATTTTATTGGTGATCCCGACAGGAATCGAACCTGTGACCTACAGATTAGGAATCTGCTACTCTATCCCGTTGGGCTACGGGAACTAGCGGCCCGACACATAATCGCATCGGCAGGGGCACGAATTCGAGGTCATGGCCGGCGTGAGGGACCATACGGAACGATGCGGGAAGACTTCTGATTTCGGCCCACGAAAAAGTCAATGAAATCAACGTTTCTAGGACGCCCTCCGGGCCCACCATTCAGTCAGCCGGATTTCCGGGTTTTTCGCCCGTCTCAAAATAGCTACGACATTTCCGGGTTAGCGCCGAGTAGCAGCCAACACTTGGCTGAGACTCCGCAGTGAGCGTCCAAAACACCTGTCTTTTGGCCGTCCGTCTCTGTCGGGCGAATTCCGTAGCCAAGTGTTTGCCAAAGCGATGGTTGGCTGATCAGCCAGATGCACGCCGGATTGTGTCAGAAGCCGAGGAGTGTGGCCTGGGTACTCCAGGCGTGCGGCAGGTCAGAGACCCGCGAGGGCTTGTGCGCCGTCAGTTCGACAGTTGATCACCCGCAACGATGCTTGCAGCAATTTTCGGGGCGAGGAACGCGAAGGGCAGGAGGCGGCTCACCTCAGATGCAACGGTGCCGTTGAGGATGGCAACGTCGGTGAGGCTTCGGTTAGCTCCGTCCGTAAGTTGTTTTAGGTACAATTGGTCTCGACGCAGAAGGTCAATCAAAGCGCCATCGGGTTCTCGGTCGCTGTGGGATCCGTCTGTAAGCACGATCCGCGTTTCGATTCAGGCGATGCTCAACTGCCGATTCACAGCCTGCGCAGGAAGGCGCCAGCCTTCGGACTCGTTTCGCCGTCGGTCGACGAATTGCTTCGAGACATAGTAGCGGTAGCGGACACCTTGCTTGTTGGCATGAACCGATCGCAATTTCTCGCCAGCTTCGTGATAGAGCAAACCTGTCAGCAGATGAGGTTGCGAGACATTGGAATCGCCGCCGTGGCGCTTGCGAGGCGAGCAGTGCCTGGGCCTCTTGGAACATTGCCGCCGTGACGATCGGCTCGCGCTCACCATCGTAAACTTGATCCTGGTGCCTGATCTTGCCGATGTAGATCTGGTTCGAAAGAAGGTGGTAGAGATTGCCGCGACCAAACGGCATGGTGACGGTAACTGATCCGTCCTTGCGTTGTCGGAGCCGTGTCGAGAGCCCCTCACTCGCACCCTCATCGACAAGATCCCGAACCGACTTCAGGGTGAGATAGCGGTCGAACAGGTGCCTGACTGTTTGTGCTTCGGTCTCGTCAATTTACCAGCTTGCGATTGTCGACGCGATAGCCCAGCGGCACCACGCCGCCCATCCACATACCCTTCTTCTTCGCCGCAGCGACGTTGTCGCGAATGCGCTCGGCTGTGACCTCTCGCCCGAACTGGGCAAAGGACAAAAGCACGTTGAGGGTGAGCCCGCCGAGATTGACGAGCAAGTTGAAGGTTTTATCCAGGCCACCGGCGCGCGCATCGAGAGCGGCCGCAGCCGTGCATGTTATGTGCGCGATGCCGGCGCCGAGCGGGCGCTCGTGGTTCTCGGCGCTTCAGGAGCTGGCAAGTCGTCGTTCCTGCGAGCGGGGTTGTGGCCGCGCCTGCGCCGGATGACATTCGCTTCGAGAATCCCGCCGACCTTTGCTGCTGCAAGGACCACGGCGTCGGGCGTGGTTTCTGTCATCCAGCGATGCACGGCGTCCTGATTTCGAAGGTCGAGAACGTCGCGCGGAGCCATTAGGACCTTGCAGTTTTCTTCTCCCATCGCCGCGCCACAGCCGAGCCGACCATGCCGCGGTGGCCAGCCACGAATATCCGTTTTGCGTCGAGCCGATAAGTGTAGTCCATGACCGCTGGCCCTCTCTAGACGCTACTGTCCATGTGCCAGCTCTCTCGCTCCAGACGTTTCAGATCGGCGGTCACCATTTCCGCCACGAGGTCGCTGAACGTCGTCTTAGGCGACCAGCCGAGCTTTGAGCGGGCTTTCGCCGGATTTCCCATCAGGAGATCGACGTCCGTCGGACGGAAATGGCGTGGGTCGACTCGGACGAGGATCTCTCCTGTCTTGCCATCCCGGCCGATCTCGTCCACCCCCTTACCTTCCCAGACGATGACACGGCCGATTGCCCGAAAGGCACGTTCCACGAACTCGCGCACCGAATGGATTTCGCCCGTGGCGAGGACGAAGTCGTCAGGCTCGGCGTGCAGAAGAATCCGCCACATGCCCTCCACATAGTCGCGAGCATGCCCCCAGTCGCGTTTCGCGTCCAGATTTCCAAGATAGAGGGTGGACTGAAAGCCTCGCTCGATACCTGCAACCGCACGTGTGATCTTGCGGGTCACAAACGTCTCGCCGCGCGTGGGGCCTTCATGATTAAACAGTATGCCATTGGAAGCGAACATTCCGTACGCTTCACGGTAATTGATCGTGATCCAATAGGCATAGAGTTTGGCCGCCGCATAGGGAGAGCGCGGGTAGAACGGCGTTTTCTCCGTCTGGGGCACCTCCTGGACTTTGCCGAACAGCTCGGAGGTTGACGCTTGATAAAAGCGCACCCGCTCTTCCATCTTCAGGATGCGTATGGCTTCAAGCAGCCTGAGTGTGCCAAGGGCATCGGCGTTGCCGGTATATTCCGGCGTCTCGAAGCTTACCTGGACATGGCTTTGGGCCGCAAGATTGTAGATTTCGGTAGGGCGCGTCTCCTGAATGATACGAATGAGATTGGTCGCATCGGTCAGGTCGGCGTAGTGGAGAAAGAAGCGTGCGTCCGGTTCGTGCGGATCGACGTAGATGTCGTCGATGCGTTCGGTATTGAAGGAGGAGGATCTGCGTTTCAGTCCGTGGACAGTATAGCCTTTCTCCAGCAGCAGTCTGGCAAGGTAGGCACCGTCCTGACCGGTCACACCAGTAATGAGCGCAATGCGATCTGTCATCGTGTCCCATCCAATCGTTGAGGGCTGTGGTGGCGCCGTCGACCTACGGTCCGCCCCCGCACTCCTCAAATGAAAGGCGAAAGCGCTTTGTTCGACCAGAGTGTCATTGTGGGAGGCACGCCACCAAACGGAGGTAATCCCACCGCTCAATGCCCGTCACAGCTACTTCCCGTGCGTCCCCTTCTGCTTGGCTAGCCTCGTCGGACGTAGCCGCCCGCCGCGAGCGCGGCGGCATGCTTCAGGTAATGAAAGTCGGATAGCGTTCGCGCCATCGGTTCGGCCATCTCGAACCTCCTCGGGCTCGGTCTGCGGAACATCCCGCTAACTAAGAGGTTGTAAGAACCTCGCGCTGCGGTGACGCGGCAGAGGTGCGGAAGAAGACAAGATCCTGCGCCCGGCGCAGCGCGTCGCACAGCCGCCCTATCGGAAGCTCGATGTCGTCATAGCCGAGCACCTCGTCGCGCTTGACGTCGCGCAGCAGTCGGCAGCCCTCGGCGAGCCCGATCGGCACCAGCCGCTCGGCGTGCACCGTCCGCGCGTTCTCGCAGAGGCCATAGGTCATGTAATGTCCGAGGCCATCGAGGATCTCTCCGGCACTAAGGTCCCGCTTGGCGGCGGCCACCACGTCAACGGTTGGTGCGCCCAGGGGCGCAATCGCAGCATCGCGGAAGATCGCGGCCCTCGCCACTGTGAAGGGCACCTCGAAATGACATAGATGATAAGGCCAATAGAAGCAGTAGAGCGGCCCGGGGCCCATCTTGTAGAGTGACAGATAGTGTTTCTCGACGGCATTCTCTGTGGTGCCAAGAACGAAGACGCCAGGGTTGGGCATGGCGCCGACACAATAATCAACTATCCCCGGCCCCTCGAGGAGCTGATTGAGCGGATACCAGCCGACCGCCTCCTGGATCGGGGTCCCGGGCTCGACCACAGGCCCGTACATGCCGCGCTTGGCAACCAGCATGCCTGTGGCGTTGGCGACGATGGCGTTCTCGAATGAGATCTTCGTGCCGTCCGCGAAGGAGGTGACCATCGGGGCCTTCATCCCCCACTTCTTGGCAAATCCCTCCTGGGTCGTCGGATTTCGGTAGGGATCGTGCAGGCCCTTGATGTTCCCGCAAAGCACGGGACGTATGCCCAGGCCCCTGACCCAACGGTAGAGGTTCATGATGACGCCCGGCTGATCCCCCTCCACATTGGTGAGGACCACGCCTGCCTGGTCGGCATACACTTTCAGGATTGGGCCGATCGTGCCGTCGAGTTCGGCATTCATCAGGGCGACATGCTTGCCGTGCCGGATCGCCTGCATTGTGACGTGGGCAGCGAACTCGACCGCGCCCGTCGCCTCGACGACGATGTCGATGCCTTCGGCGTCGCAAATGTGCATCGGGTCCGCCGTGATCGCGCGGCGGCCGCGGGCCACGAGATCCTCAAGCGCTTTGGTGCTGGTCACCTCCGTCACATCGTCCGCGCCTGCAGCGGCATAGGCCTCTCGCGCCTTTTCCACGTGTCTGTTGGAAATGGCTACGAGTTCCATGCCCGGAACATATCGCAGCATCTGCATCGCGATGCCTCGGGCCATGAAACCGGCCCCCACCATACCCACGCGAATTGGACGCCCCTCAGCCTGGAGCAACTCCAACGCCCGGTCGACGATGAACATTTGCGTCTCCTCTGTAGCGCTCCCGCAAGTTCGTCGCCGAGAAAGGTCATTCGGCGTAGTCCGGCCAAGTTCGGTCCTTATCTGAGATCACCGCCGGCTCACCCACTGGCCACTTCACGGCGAAAGCAGAATCGTTCCAACGAACACCGCGTTCGGCTGCCGGTGCATAGAATTCGGAGACGAGATACGTGGCCTCGGTGTGGTCCTCAATGGTGAGAAAGGCGTTCGCGCAGCCCTTCGGTATCACCAGCATCCGTTGGTTCGCCGCGGAAAGTTCCACAGTGAGGTGCTGCTTATAGGTGGGCGACTCGGGCCGCAGGTCGATCAGCACGTCGTACAGACTGCCCCGGATGCAGCGAAGCATCTTGTCCTCGCCATGGGGAGCCAGCTGGTAGTGGAAGCCGCGCAGTGTATGCTTGTGCCTGTTGTATGAAATATTCATCTGCACGACATGATCCGGAAGTCCCTGCTCGGCAAATTCCCGCGAACACCAGCCGCGAGCGAAAAAGCCCCGCTCATCTTCGAATTTCTGCAGTTCCACCAGGGTGGCGCCGGGAATATCGGTCTTTGTGAAAACCATCGTAGATCCATTGATCAAATGAGTGTTACGTCGGGTCGCATCTCCGACGCTCTCCTGATGGTTGCTCGCGCCGGCGATCCGCTTGTGCGATCGCGGGACGGCATTAGACTTGCGCCGGATGCAAGAGCCGCGAGCCGTGGACTTCATAGCCGATAGGCACATAGGCTAGGTGTGAAAGTGCGCGTCTTACGCTTTCCCGGCGTTCCGGCTTGACCGCGAACATAAGGAACCCGCCGCCGCCGGCGCCGCACAGCTTGCCGCCTTCCGCACCTGCGTCCCTGGCGAGGTCGTAGTGGCCATTGATCGCCGCGTTACTCACGCGGGACGCCAAACTCCGCTTCATCTCCCACCCTGCGTGAAGGACGGCACCGAAGCGTTCTATGTCGATGATGGGCTCCGAAAAGATCTCCTGAAGCATGAAGGCATCGTCCCGCATCCGCCTGAGCGTATCGAGATTGCTTGACGTGTTCGCCTTCTGCTCTGCCAGCACGGAACTGGCCGGTCGCTGATGCGATGTCCAGAACATCATCAGGTTGCTGAAGAGATGTTCGACGGCGCCATTGCGCACCCGCTGCGGCTCGACCGTTACCGCGCCGCCAGGCTGGAAGCGGAACAGGTTCATGCCCCCGAACGCGGCGGCATACTGGTCCTGCTTGCCAATCGGCTCCTTGAGGATGTGCATCTCGATGTGACATGCCTCTTCGGCGAGTTGGCCAGGGGTGACACGTTCTCCCCGGAATGCATGCAGGGCGTTGAGCAGTCCCACCGTGAACGAGCTCGACCCCCCCATGCCCGTCGAGGCCGGCATGTCTCCGACCGTCGAGATGTAAATCGGCGGTTCGATCTCCAGGAAATGCAGGCATTCGCGAGCGATGTTGTTCTTGATCTCCCCAATGGTGTTTACCTGCTCTGTCTGTGAATAGTTCAAGCGGATGGGTTCATTAAAGATCTCGCTGTGACGCTTGACGGTGACATAGATGTACTTGTCCACTGCCGCGCTGAAGACCGCGCCGCAATCGAGATTGTAGAAATCGGGCAGGTCGGTACCGCCGCCAGCAAAACTGACGCGCAAAGGAGTGCGCGTCAGGACGAGAGACGGTAGACGCTGTGCAGCGCGGTCGATGATGGTCGGAAGGTCCAGTCCTGAGCGGCGCCCCACGGCTTTGGTATCGTCTAGCTGTTCCATATTTTGCCCTCACGAAAATCAACGGAATGAAAATTAGGCAACACGCGGCTGTGCGTTTCGCCAGCGCAGCTGATCATCGAGCATCCCCGCCTTGAGCAAATGATCGAGCCAGCGCAGCCGCGTGAAGCGCTTGTCGGTAAAGTCTTCAAATCTAAGTGCGATCGAGCGGAACGCCTCATAAAGCTCCTGCGCTCCCTTTCGCGCCGTCGACTGAAACTCGAAATCCGGGAAACTCCGTGAGAACTTGCTGAAGTCCGCCTTGTAGGTCCTTTGGTCCGCGCCCGGCTTCGGTGTCATTGTGAGCTGCGCGCCGGGGACGGCCTCAACGGCGATCTCTGCTATCTCGCGCACCTGAAGATTGAGGCTTTCAACACCCATGTTGAACGCCTCATTGTGGATGTCCTGTAGCGGCGCCTCCAGCATCAATTTGAAATAGCGCGCGACATCCTGGACATGAACCACGGGCCGCCATGGCGTGCCATCGCTATGGACTTCGACACGTCCAGTTGTGAAGGCGCTGCCCATGAAATTGTTCAGCACGGTGTCGAAGCGCATTCGCGGCGAGAGACCATAAACGGTGCCGTTGCGGCAATAGACGGGCGAGAACCGGTCGTCCGCCAGCGCGCGCAGCGCTTCTTCGGCAGCAGCCTTCGATCTTGCGTACTCTGTCTGCGGCGCCAGCGGGGCGGTTTCGTCGACGACGGCGGCTTTCGACATGCCATACATGATGCAGGAGGAGGAAAATAGGAACCGCCGGATGCCGGCCGCCTTGGCCATCGTGGCCAGACGAACTGTCCCTTGCGCATTGATCTGCCTCGTCCAATCCGCGTTGAGATTTCCGATCGGGTCGTTCGAGAGTGCCGCCAGATGGATCACCGCGTCAAAGCCCTGGAGATCCGGGGGTTCGATGGCGCGCAGATCCTTTGTGATCTCGGGCACACTGGTATTGTCGGCTCCCAGGGTGCACGCATGAAAATATCCCATGTCCAGCCCGACCACCTCATAGCCCGCCCTCTGCAACACGGGCACCATGACAGAACCGAGATATCCATTGTGTCCGGTGACGAGAACGCGTGTTGGTTCATTCATGTCTGCCCTGCTCCGCTTTCGAAAGGAGTTCACGGGTGAGGTCCAGAAGCGAGCATTGCTCGCTTACTTGCGCATATAGGCAGTCCGCGGCTTCGGCCGCTTGACGGTCACGATCGTCATCGCCGACAAAGAGTGTGCGTGTGAGGTCGAGATCAAAGTCGCGCTGTGCCTGATACAGCATGCCGGGTTTGGGCTTGCGGCAGTCGCAGCCGTCGTCCCAGCCGTGTGGGCAGTGGTAGATCTCCGCGATCTTGCCGCCGACGGCTTCGGACTCGGCGCACATGCGCTGGTGAAGCGCCTCGAGATCAGCGGCGGTCATCGCTCCGCGCGCTATCCCTGCCTGGTTCGAGATGACGACTATGCGGTAGCCGGCCTCGTTCAGAAGGGCCAACGCCTGCTTTGCACCCGGAACCCACTCCCACTGGTCCCATGAACACACATATTGAGCCCGTGGCGGTCTGCAGTTGAGTACGCCGTCCCTATCTACGAGCATGGTTTTTTCGCGCCTCATAAAGCGCTCCGTCGCGGGTAGACGCTCGATCGAGCCCACGCTGTAATAGCGGTGCTCGCTCACGAAGCCGGCGAGGCGATGCTGCGTCGCGAGCGGGGTGTAGATGGCCTCCTCGAAGAGGGTGTCCTCGTCGGGCAGGAGTTCGAGTGCGAGATCGGTCAGTATGGCATAGCTGATCTCGACTCCCTGCAGCCCGGGCGTGGTGCGGAGCCGGTCGAAGACGGTCACATTGTCGTCCGCATCAAGGATCACGCTGCCGCGTGAATAGCCGTCCTTGTTGCTGTAGACGGTGATCATTCCAGGCTTGCCGGCCGCACAGAAGCGTTGCCACAGCCGCTCCATGCGCATCGGCCAGTAATTGTCACAATACAGCAGCAGGAAGCAGGGATCTATGAGGTGACGGGCATTTGATACCCGGCTGCTGGTGAGGTCGTCGGGACGGGTGACGGCATATTCGATACTGAGGCCCAACCTGCTGCCGTCGCCGAAGTGGTCCATCACCACATGGGGCAAATACCCGAGTAGAAGAAGAACCCTTTCGAACCCCTCCTGCCGCAGCTGTTCGATCTGGTATTCCAAAAAAGGGCGGCCGAGCACCGGCACCATTGGTTTCGGGCGGTCGAGTGTGATCGGCCGCATGCGCGTGCCACGCCCGCCGGCCAGGATGACCGCTTGGCGCGGCCGGCTGTAGGTGCGGCCCTCGACATCTGCGTTTTGCAGGCAGGGAGAGCTCGGCAGGACAATATTCATTGACCGCGCTCCGGTCGGTCGGCGACGAGGTATCGCGTGATGGCATGACAGATCGCGGCGTGGGCGTCCTCGACGAGTTCGTAGGTGCCTTTTTCAGACCGCACCCATACTGGCTGATCGACGAGCTCTTTAAGCGTGCCGCCGTCAAAACCGACAATGCCGATCGTGGCTACCTTCCTTTCGCGAGCGAGTTCGACTGCCCGCACGAGATTAAGCGAGTTCCCGCTGGCTGAAATCACTATGAGCACGTCACCCGGCTTGGCGAAGTTCTCCATCTGGCCGGCAAAGATACGCTCGTAGCCTTCGTCATTGCCGAGCGCCGTCATCCAGGAGACGTTGTCTGTCAGGCCCATGACCCGGATTGGCTGCCTTCCCGAGCGCTTCGTGGCCTTACCGAGGTCATTGACCCAGTGGGAGGCGGTCGCTGCGCTGCCGCCGTTGCCGGCGACGAAGACTGTGCCGCCCGCATCGCGTACGGCGCGCAGCATCTGTATCGCCTCCTGCACGGCATCCGTATCGATCTGCGCCAATGCGATGCACAGCGATGCCAGATAATCCTGCGTGAAATCCTTAGGCTGCAACCAGAGGGCATCATCCGCGAACATTTGCAACATCCCACCACTCCCTGATCGATCGCGAGCTCTGTCACCTCGATTGCTGCAATAGGTGAGCCATCATCACAGCGTGCGAGCACTTCGAGTTCAATTGCTATTCCGAACGGGAAGCTGGTGGGCGGCGCCCATCGGACGTACCTAAAAGGAATATCCCTTGTTCTCTCCGTTGCGGCCGGCAGGCGGCCATATCGGCGTCAAGATCGTCACAGTGTCGCCTGACAACAATGCCGTAGGCAAACCCGCGGTGATGGGGCTTTACCTCCTGCTCGACGGCGCGACGGGCTGCGCATTTCATGCGCTCTTTCGGCACCACGGAGAGAACAAGGGATATTCCTTTTGGCTACCTCCGGTGAGCGCGCCGCCCGCCAGCTTCCCGTTCGGAATAGCAATTGAACTCGAAGTGCTCGCACGCTGTGATGATGGCTCACCTATAGCAGCAATCGAGGGTGTGGCATGACAGGTCTCGCGATTGATCAGGGACACGCGATCGATCAGGGACAGTTGCGCGAGCAAGTGCTTGGGGTACCCGTGCACGCCCTGGGTTTGGCGCAGGCAGTCAACAGTGTCTTCGACTGGGCCCTACGGCGGGAGAGCCGAACGGTTTTCCTGTGCAATGTCCACAGTGTCGTCACCGCCCGCCGCAATCGCGCCCATGCCGAAGCGATGGATAGCGCCGACCTTGTCGCGCCGGATGGAGCGCCGGTGGCCTGGATGCTGAGGCGGCAGGGACACGCGGATCAGCCGCGCATCAGCGGACCGGACCTGATGTGGATTTGTTGCCGGAGGGCATCGGAACTCGGCACGGCAATGTTCCTGTACGGCGGCAGCCCGGGCACCCTCCAGCGTCTGGGAGGGTGCATTCGAACCGAGTTTGCCGGCATAAACATCGTGGGCTCTTACTCACCTCCGCGCCGCCCTCTGTCGGCCGAGGAAGATGAGGCAGTGGTCAGAATGATCAATCAGTCCGGTGCGAGGATCGTGTGGGTGGGACTCGGATGTCCCAAGCAGGAAAGCTGGATGCAGGCGCATCGCGGCCGGATCAATGCGGTCATGTTGGGGGTAGGAGCAGCTTTCGATTTCCACGCCGGAGACGTCAAGCGGGCGCCGCAATGGATGCAGAAGAGCGGGCTGGAATGGCTGCACCGGCTCCTCCAGGATCCCCGCCGCCTGGCGAGCAGGTATCTCGTGACGAACAGCCTGTTCATCCTGGCTTTGCTGCAGGCGTTGCTGCTTCCCAGGCACAGACTTCGTGACGGTTAGAGGGAGGCCGAACCAGTGAACACGCTCGGACCGCCGTATTGCTGATCTGCGCCAACTCCTTCACGGGCGGCTGTTCTTCGGCGCTGCTGCTGGGAGGCGGCGCTGCCCATATCTGGACGGTGTGGTTTGCATTGCCTCGACAGGCACCTGACTGGAGGCTACCATGACTCTGAGCAAACAGGCCGCCAGTCTGGCTGTCCTGCATGTCACCGACGTCCTGCAGCCGCTGATCATCTTGCCCTATGCCGGGCGCGTCCTCGGACCCATGAGTTTCGGGCAGTACGCGTATGCGCTCGCCATCGGTCAACTCGCTGCCTCCGTCGTAGCCTATGGATTTCATTGGACCGCGCAGCGCAGGGTTGCTTCCCTTCGTTACGAGCCGGCGGAGATCGCGTCACTCGTTGCTCAGGTCATGGCCACCAAGGCAGTGCTGTTCGTTGCCGTATGCCTGGTTGGCCTTGTGCTGGCCGGCGACGTCCTGGCGCTCAGTAGGCCGACATTCCTGTGCGCGATGCTCTCGGCCGCCGGCAGCATTATTTTTCCGGCCTGGCTCTTCGTCGGCCTGGAACGCGCCTGGCAGGCGGCCGTCGCGGTGGTTGTTGCTCGCGTTCTGGCGCTCGTCTGCTTCGTCGCCATGGTCGCATCACCTGACCAGGTCGCGCTCGCCGTTGCCATCCAGAGCGCAGTTCCCGTCGTCAGTGGCGTCATCTGCTTACCTTTCATCCTTCCGATCGGGTTCGGCGGCTTCAGGTCCGTGACGCTTTCGACGATTGGAATGCAGCTACGCAACGGCTGGAGGGGATTCCTCTTCTTAGCCGTGGAGACTGCCCTCTTCACCCTCCCCGTCGCCCTTGTCGGGCATTTCGAAGGTTATGTCGCAGCCGGACAATATTCTGTCGCCGAAAAATTCCTATTAGCCGCGCGGGTATTTTTCAAGTTGCTTATGGATACCTTCATACCGAGGGTTTCATACTACGCTCATGTCGACCCGGCTGCCGGGATACGACTGATAAGGATATCACTATTCACCGTAGCAGGCGGAACGGCGATGAGTATTGGAATGTTCTTTGTTGCCCCATATATAATATTGATCCTCTTCGGAGATGAATTTTTAGGGGCGATACCTATCGTGCGCGCAATGGCCATTATACCATTGCTGATGAACATAAATACATTCACAGCAAATATATTCATGTTTAGTTACGGCTATGAAAATGAATGGGCCGTCCTTAACGTATCCGGTCTGCTAGTATTCCTGGTGGCCACATATTTTTTGTCTTTCGTCATGGCGGAGCAAGCCATTGTTTATGCGCTGGTGGCGAAGGAAGTCGTCGTGCTGGTGGTTTCAGCCGGCTTCTTCCTCATTGGCGGAGCGGCCGCCCTTCGCACGGCGGCGGCTTGCGACGCAGGCCGGGTGCCAGGATGTCCGCCGGCGTCCCAATCCGCGCCGTTGGAGCACGACGCCGATCGTTTCCGGTCGTAGGAGAGCATAGTATGTTCGCCACTGATCACTTTGTCCTTCAGCCGTCGGGGTCTCCTCATCAGCCGATCCCCCCCAAGGATCGCGACGAGCTGACCGCGAAAGACATCTTGAGATTTGTTCGAAGCAGTTGGCGCCTTTGCCTCCTCTGGATAGTTGTGAGCCTTGGTATCGGCGGCGCATATGCGGTCCTTTCGCCTGGATATTACACCGCCTATGCGACAATCCTCCTTTCATCTCCGCCCGCTTCGCAACCGGGCGAAGCTGAGGCAGATGAGCGGGTCTATGTAGAGAGCCAGATACAGGTCATTCAGTCGGACGAGGTCGTCGGACGCGTTGTTGACCACACTGGCTTAGCGGAAGACGAAGAGTTTGTGATGGATGACAGCTTGCGCGCGCGGATCTCCAGCTATGTGCGGAGCCAGTTGGCGTCTCTCTTCGGCACCGAACTGCCGACGGCGGAGCCAAATATTCGGCATGAGGCGATGGTCCTTGTGAGGCGCGCGTTTTCCGTTCATCAGCTGGGTTCCTCCCGCGCCGTCGAGATCGGGGTCACCTCTTCCGATCCTCAGTTCTCGGCCATGCTCGCGAACGCGATCGCCGGCGGTTACATCGGAAGTCAGCGCGAACGCCGGCAGGCGGCTCGCGCGGAAGAAACATCTGATCTGCACAAGCGGCTGGCGGAACTTCGGGAAAAGGCTTTTGTGACCGAATCACCGAAGAAACTCCCATCGGACCCTGAATCTGCGGAGAGGGCAAGAGTCCTTTTCCGCGAGCAGCAGAGCGCGGCCGAGGTTTATCGCTCGCTTTACAATGCCCTTCTGCAGCGGACCCACTCCGATTTTAGCGCCTCGTCGCTGATCCCGAGCGCAAGGGTCATCACCGCGGCCGAACCGCCTCGCCAACGCAGTTGGCCGCCAACGGTCCTGATGGTAGCGCTCTCCGCTATGGCCGGTGGGATTGCCGGCGTTGGTCATGCATTGATCAGGCAGGCAATGAACCACCGCCTGATGACGGTCGAGGATGTGCACAGGTCGACCGGCCTCGATCGGATTGTAGGGATCCCCAGAATTCCCCGCCGCAGGTGGAATGTCGTGTGGCCATGCGAGCAGTCTTTGCAGCCCGTCTACTCAAAGGACGCTCCCGAGCTTCACAGCTCGCTGAGCAAGATTGCCACCCGGATGCGCGGAGTTCAGGGCCGCCAAGTGAGCAAGATTGCCACCCGGATGCGCGGAGTTCAGGGCCGCCAAGGCGGATTTGTAATCGGCGTTGCTTCACCCCTCGGCAAGTCCGGAAGCTCCACGGTGGCGGTTCATCTCGCAAGGGTCATTGCGGCGACCGGGCAAAAGACACTGCTCGTTGATGCCAATTGGCAAAAGCCATCAATGGACCAGCCAATGCTGAACGCGGAGCCAGGTCGCAAGCTCGCCAGGGCGTTTGCCACCATTCCCGCGGATCAGGAAGGGCTGGAAGTTCTGGTTCTCAGGCCCACGGGGTCAATCTCCGACTTGAATGCCTCGCTCTCGATCTCCGCTGCACTCCAGCATCTGCAGCAAGAATACAGTTGTATAGTGGTTGATTTTCACAGCACCGACCGCACCGCTGATCTGGAAGCGGCCATGGGCGTCCTCAGCGAGGTCCTCCTGGTGCTAAAGGCACGCCTCACTTTCGCGGACCATCTCGAAGGAATCCTGCGCATCATCCCTAGAGAGAAACTCTCGGCAGTAATTTTGACCAGGATCAACCGTGCGCCATCCTTCGCCGTGCGCCGCCGCACTGATCGCGGGAACCCACGCGGACCAATCTGGCTCGTGAAGGCTTTCAGTCCTAACCGGTGACACAGGTCATGACCTCGCCAGCGACATTGTCACGCAGGAAGGGTTCAGAGCCGGTCGACCTCGTTTGCAGCCATTCCCCTGACGTGCTCGACTACACCCTCTTTCTCTCCGGCATTTGGCTGGCCTGCGCCCTCGCAATATCCCTGCGCCTGCTTGGCCCTTTCTTCGTAGTGATCCCGGTCGGTGTCTGTCTGGCCTATGCCGTGCTGCGGCAGACGGTGCCGCCTCGTCTGCTGGCGGTCTACACCGCCTTCTGCCTCTTCATTGCCCTGCTGTCCAGATACGGGCTGATGCCGGATTCCTGGCAGGTTCACTTCCTTCAAGAAGCAGTCATAAGGCAAATCGTCCCGATTGTAGGATTCTTCGCCGTCGCATGGGCATCCAAGGCTTATTTCCGCCGCAGGCTGATGAGCGGCAATGCTTTTTTTGGTGCACCCGTTTTCCTGTTCCTATCTCTCGTTGTCGCGCCGGCGGTGATGTTTCAGCAGGACGTGCAATATCAGGGCGCATCTCCGCAAGCCACGATACCGATTCTTTATGGTTCGCTGATCAATAACATGGTCATTGCCATGTTTTTCATTGCAGGCGGTATTTTTCTGACGAACGACTGGCGCCGATACGGCGGCATTTTGCTCTTATTGGGAATAGCCCTCGCCAGCCCCTTGGCTCAGTTCAAGGTGCTCGCGGCCACGATGATCGTCATCCTAATTGGCGTGCCCGGCCGGTTGATGGCCGCAGCTCTGGCGACCGCACTGACTTCGGCCTATGCCGTCGGGCTGAACTTTATACCTCAAACCTTTGCTCTGGACCCGAACTCCGGGATCCGACTCGAGTTCATTTCGGACGCACTCGCATCCCTTGCGGATACATACGGATTTGGCATCGGATTTGGGAAGGAATCGGTCCGATGGCGATATGAGTTTCCCGGGTTCGAGGATATTACCTTTCTTCCCGACACCAGGAATATTACGCACGCCAAAATGCTTGAGATACTCTCGACCGGAATTCACAATTCGTTCTTTCAAGCCATATTGCGGACGGGGGTCATTGGTTTCATTTTAATCGTGTCTGCCATTTTGGTGGCCTTCCCGCCAAATCGACTGCCACGCGGTGTTCGCAATCATGCGTCCACAGTCTTCATCACGATTTTCCTCGCCATGTTCGTCAATCCAGTCCTGGAGAGCCCTGTACAGATTGTGGGAGTTGGTTTCTCATACGGCTATTTGATTGCACTTCGCGCCAGCGTTCCGGCCTTGGCTGTCGAACCCCCTCCAGTTGAACCGGGTCGAACTCAGCATTGCGCTTGTTCATACATCTGACGGAACATGGATGCGGCCCACCCGACATCGGCGGGCTATCGGTCTCGGTAGAAGGGGATCGCTTTGTACCGATTTTGGCGCGGCAGGAGCAGGAGAGCCGTCCGCTGATGTGCCCGCTCTTGCGGCGGCGCCGTGCCGCTTCCATGAGGAGTGCCTCGAAAGAGCCAGCGAGCCAGCCATTTTGCCTCGGCCTCGGCTATGGCTCCTCTGGTAGCATAGAGCCATCCACTGCGCAGGTTCGCCCGCGCCGGAGAAACCCGTGCTAAGTCGCCCGTAGAGATACGGGGGCAACCCGTTGGGGGAACCCATGAAGCTGTTGAGATCCTTGTTGTCGGCGCTGTCGATGACCATGGCTTCGACCCGCCTCGCCTCGTTCGCTGGCGCCATCGCTCTGATTCCGACAGCGGCACTTGCCGACTACACGCTACAGCCCGGAGACACGCTGGAAGTATCGGTCCCTGGTATTCCGGATTTCAGGCAGCGATTGCTGATCGGAGTGGACGGCGAAGTGAACTTGGCGCTGGTTGGAGCGGTTCAAGTCAGCGGCCTTTCCATTCAACAAGCGCAGGAAATAATCGCTGGCAGTCTCGCCAGCAAGCAGTATCAGCGGGGGACCGCGGACGGCCGTGAAGTAACGCACCTGATCCAGACCGACCAGGTCTTCGTTTCGCTTGCCGAATACCGGCCCATCTATGTTAATGGTGATGTGGCCAAGCCGGGAGAGTACATCTTCCGGCCGGGTATGACCGTCCGACAGGCCGTGGCGGTTGCGGGGGGCTACAGCGCTGCCCAGGTTCGCATCGCCAATCCGCTCATGGAAGCGGCCGATTTCCGTTCCGAGTACAAAGCCCTATGGGCGCAATTCGCAACGGAACAGGCTCGCATCTGGCGCCTTCGCACAGAACTCGGCGAAGAAGTCGAACATGTCAAAAACGTGCCGGTGCCTGAGGCGCTCGCCGAACGATTGAAGCAAACGGCAACAGCGCATATCGAAGCTCGTTTGTCAGACAGTGAAAAGGACAAGGAGCTTCTGCGACGTGCTGTCGAGGAGACTAACCTGCAACTGGGCCTCCTGTCTGAAAAGAAGAAGAAGGACGAAGAGGGAAGCCAGGCCGACGCCGACGATTACGAGAGCGTCAGGACGCTGTTTCAGAAGGGCCTGGCGCCGACCACGCGCCTATCTGAAGCCCGTCGAGCGGTGCTTATGTCATCAACCCAACTGCTCGATACGATCGTCCAGGCATCGAACATCGAGCGCCAGCGCGGCGAATATGTCAGACAGATGAACAAGATCGACAGTGAACGACAAATCGCGGCCTTGGGAGAGCTACAGGAGGCCTATATGAATCTGGCCCAGATCTCGGCGCGTCTTGAGGGTACCGCGCAGAAGCTGGCGCTTACAGGTCAAGCGCAATCCACCTTGCTGATAGCCGCGGGTCGGCCCGAGATAACGGTCCATAGAAAGCGAGAGCAGGGCGCCGAGACGCTCCCCGGCAGCGAAGATCTCGGGCTTGCGCCCGGCGACGTTGTGGAGGTCGTTCTGCCAAAGGTCGACTTTTCCGGAGCCGTCGCGTCGTCGCCACGGGCGTCCGGGATGCCGAATTGAGATTCGGACGGGGCGGACTGCGATGCGCGTCTTAATGGTTCATAATTTCTACCAGATAAGGGCCGGAGAGGACAGCGTGGTTCGGGAGGAGCTCGCGTGCCTCAAGCAGAATGGGGTCGAGGTCGAGCTGTTCTCCGCCACGAATGACGATATCGTGCGGGTCGCGCGGAAGATTTCTACCGCCCTGGGGGTTGTCTACAACTCTCATTCACGGCGGGCACTGTCCCGAAAATTGGCGGAATTTTCACCGGATGTCGTCCATATCCACAATTTCTTTCCTCTCCTGAGCCCCTCCATCCTGGATGCGTGCCGCGAGGCCGGCGTGCCATCAGTAATGACCTTGCACAATTTCAGGATCCTCTGTCCCAGTTCCTTGCTTTATCCCGATGAGAGGCTTCGGGAGCGAAGTCTCCGCCACGCCTGCTGGTGGACTGTTCCGAAGAAGGTCTACAGGAATTCCCTGGCGGGCACGCTCGCCCTTGCCGCAATGGTCGAGTTTCACAAGAGAGTCGGCACCTGGTCCCGCAAGGTCGAGCGATTCATTGCCCTCACCGACTGGGCCAGGCGCAAGCTTGTGGAAGGCGGCCTGCCGGCCGAACGCATCGTCGTCAAGCCCAACGCTGTTGCCAGGCCGCCGATCTTCGGTGACCTTCGTCGCAATGGAGGGCTGTTCGTCGGACGACTGGATGAGCACCACAAGGGAGTGGCCACGCTGCTCGAGGCGTGGAAGGAGATCGACTATCCGCTGCGGATCATCGGCGACGGGCCGTTGGCCCCGCTTGTCGAGCAATCTGCGTGCGAGCGCGTGGAATATCTCGGGCGTCAGTCGCGCGAGACGGTGCTGAAAGAGATGCATGCTGCAGCATTCCTGCTCTTTCCGTCGAAAGGGTATGAATTGTTTCCCATGACAGTCATCGAGGCCTTCGCAAGCCGGCTGCCGGTCATCTGCTCGGATCTGCCGTGGATCAAAGGGGTCGTGGAGCCAGACGTCACCGGCCTTGTCGTTCCTGTCGGCAATGCCGGCGCGTTGGCCGATCGTGTGCGCTGGGCGCTTTCAAACCGATCTGCCTTGGAGGAAGTGGCAGGCCGGGCCTATGCCGCCTATCAGGAGCAGTACACGCCCGAAGCAAACTTCAATCGGCTGATGGCCATCTATGAACCCCTGGTCAGGCGCCGGATCCGGGCCTTCGCGGCGGTGTCGTGAGGTGGGCCGGAACATGCGCCGGCAGGAACCGACCAGGGCTGCCCATAGGGCAGACCAAGCTTCACGCGTCAACGAGCGCAGTGCGGGCCGGGGTACTCCCCATTTTTCGTTTATCGATTTCCCCGAGGATCGATCCTGCCGCCTCGCATACTTCGGAGAGTTCCTCTTTTGCTTCCATTGCCGAAACACGGTGCAACGGGAGGCTGAGGCCGCCCGCAGGCACCTATTGTGACAGTTTGATCGAATGCGCATTGTCTTGACCCGGCGCGAACCTTTGGATTCACCTGATGGTGTGAGCATCTTCATTGTGGCACTTGCCCAGGCGTTGCTCGAACTGGGGCACCAGGTGCAGATCGTGGTCGGCACCTTCGAAAGCCCCGCAAAATTTCAGCGACTTCTTTCGCCTCGCCTCGAGTTGCCGATAATCGGATTGAGCCGCACGCCTTTGACCGGACCGGCCTCAGTCGCGGCATGGCTGCGGGCGATCGGTATCATCAATCGGTTCCGGCCGGACCTTGTCATCCACAGCGAGACGGTGCCGCTACCGCTGGGTGGCACGATCGTCCAGATCGTTCACGATCTCGAGAGACGGAAAGGGGCGCTTGCGGCAGCATGGCGAGCCATTCGACGCGCGAGCATGCGGCGCTGCCACTACGTCGTCGCCTCCACGACCGAGCTTCAGGAGGAACTGGTGCGAGATCTTGGCCTGCCAAGGGACCAAATCCTGAAAATTCCCAAATGCATCGATCGCCAGTCATATGCGTCTCGTGGGCTGGCAGAGCGCGAGCGGGCAATCCTCCATGCCGGCACCTCGCCCTACAAGGTGCCTGAGGCGACGATTCGGGCATTCGGCGCCCTCAACGACCCTTCCGTACGGCTCTACGTGACGGGTGACATCACAAGACCGGTGCGGGAGGCGGTCGATGCTCTTCCTGAACCGATAAGGCGGCACGTAGTCCTTCTCGGCATGGCAGAGGGAGCACGCGTTCGCGAGCTACACAGCCGCGTTCGCGTCGCCGCTTTCCCCACGCGCTATACGGTTCCTGTCGCCTCAGCAACGGTGATGGAGGCGATCGCCAGCGGCACACCCATCGTCGGGACTTCAAGGCTCAGCCGGGATCTCCTCGCGGATGGCGTGAATGGGGCAGTGGTCGAACCACAGCCCGAGGCGATGGCCGCAACGCTAAAGGCGCTGCTGGACGATGATGACCTTTGGTCGCGTTTGTCGGCGGGTGCCCGCGAGAGGGTTAGACAGTTCGATGCTCACAGTGTTGCAAAGCAATATCTGGAGCTCGCGAACCCCTCCGGATTGCGGTCCAACATCGGAATCTCGGTGAAGGGGGAGGAAGACAAAGGGACTGACGAACCGCGGCTCGCGCGTCAGCGGCTTGTCGGGCTCCTTACATCCCATTCCCTGAAAGCTTCTTACGGTTGGGGAATGCGATGATCATCGGCTACTGTCGTATCAACACCTTCGAACCCGCTGCCAGGCTGGAGGCGCAAAAGCTTTATCTTGCCCGCTTGGGAGCCGAGAACTTCTTCTGCGAGAAGACCAGCATATTCGGTTCGACGCCGGAGCTGGAGAGGGCGATCGCATGTGCCGGGAAAGGAGACGTGATTGCGATCACGAAGCCGTACCGTGTTGCGCGCACAACCCGCGAAGTGCTGGCGCTCATCGAAAGGCTTGGCACCAAGGATGTCGGTCTTCGCATCGTCGACACACCTATCGATACGAGCACGACGACGGGACGCATGATTCTTGCATCAGCGCCTCTCTGGACGCTTGGGATGTCCCCGTCGCGGTCAATGCTGTCAGACCTGCTTCTCTTTTGGCGTCGTCGCCGGTAGGGCCTGGTCGGATTCAACGCACCAGCGCACTCGCTGCTCACTGCCAGTTGAAGGCAAGCCGCAATGGCGGTCTGGGATCAAATACCTTGCGCTCGATGGACCAACCGGCATGCACGGCCGCCCTTTGCCAGATGATGTTGCGGGGATTGGCGAGCGCGTGGACGCAGCAGTCCCTAACACTGTGCTTTTCAGCGCCTTCTGATATCCGGGTATGGAACGACAGGCCGTTGGATGTCGGGGCGTCCCTGCCGTCCCGTGGCCCATTGTAGGTGTCCCGGCTCCGGCAGCGGTTGAACGAGCAACCGCCACTGCCGACCTTACCCTGCGGAACGGCCGAGAAGGCGCCGTTGCCCTGTTGAACGGCATCGACGTCATCGACCCGGCAATTGAAGCTTCCCTCCAACATGACGCCAGCGCCCGTGGGGCTGTTGTTGTAGAAGACGAGTCCACGTCGAATTGTACAGCGATCCGAGTGAAAGGCGGAAATATTGTCCTCGGTCCAGGAGGTGGGTCCGTTCTCGGCCGAGAATTCTTCCAGGCTCGTTTCCGGAGAGAGGTTGAACTGCACATTCTGTCCACGGGGGAACGGCCCGCGCGCGTCGTGGAGTTCGAGGAAGCTCATCTGGGTGCCCGGACAGTCGACGACGTAGATATTGGAGGAGCCGCGGGACGCCTTGACACGGATGATGATCGCATCGGGGCAGCTTTCCAGCTCTATGTTGTTGCGGTTCTGGCTTGGTCCGGTCCCCGAGGGGGGAACGCCGACATGATCGATCTCGAGATCCTGCAAGCGTATTCCGGCTGCTCCCCGGGCGTATATCCCGCTGCCCATGGCATGACGAATGCGGCAGCTGCGGACGATGACGCCCTGATGGAGTGCCGTGATCCCGTTGTCATGGGGGGCGTAAATGTCAAGATTTTCAATGATCTGCCCATCCGCGCGCGTGAGCACGGGTCCGCTTGGACGCAGAAAGGAGGCGGCACCCCCGAACCATTTACCGCCTGATCCCCCCTGGGCAGGATGCACCGCTGCACCGACGACACCCGAGGCAGGCAGCGCCAGCAGCCCGGCAAGGAGACGGCGCCGGTCAAGGCGCGGGGATTCAAGAGACTGCCGGCCGCGCGACATGGAATCTATCAGCAGTTCGGGTGCTAAACGTCGACTCGGCTTGTGCGGAGACGTCGAGGTGGCCAACGAGATGCAGATAAACCCCACCTCTCGGCAAGGCGGCTTCTTCGGCTAGGTTGTCGTCAGGCATCCCCATTTCCCCTGTGCGCCAGCGGCGTAGGTTCCCGAAGAATGCACATCGGCGGCAGGCTTATGCCCGCACAGGACTCCGCACACCATCTCTCCATTCCACCCGCCGCGAAAGCCCTTCATAAGGCTTAATTCCGATGGGCAAAGTGCCATCTGCCGGATTCCCTGCCATTCTCCGAAGCTGGTAATAAGCGGAGCGCGAGGCGATGTCGGTTGAAGCGGACGTCTTTGACTATGTGATCGTCGGAGCCGGGGCGGGAGGCTGCGTCTTGGCCAATCGTCTGGCGGCTGACGGCACCAATACGGTCTGCCTGCTCGAGGCGGGGCCGGCCGACAGCAGCATCCTTCTGCACATTCCGGCGGGACTCTACAAGACATCCTCGAATCCGAAATATGCCTGGCAGTTCGAAACGGAGCCTAGTCCGGGGACGGCCAACCGTTCTATTCCGATGTCGCAGGGCAAGACACTAGGCGGTTCGACCGCAATTAACGGCATGAACTACAACCGCGGCGCGGCGGCGGACTTCGACGAGTGGGCCCTCCAGGGCAATCGAGGCTGGGGCTACGCCGACGTGCTGCCCTATTTCAAGAGAACCGAGCGGAGGCTTGGGACATGCGATCCCTTCTACCGCGGGACGGACGGACTGCTTCCAGTTACAGACTGCGATTGGCGACATCCACTATGTGATGCATTCATCGAGGCCGCGCTCAATGCCGGTATCCCGCGTAATCCCGACTACAATTCAGCAAGCCAGGCCGGCGTGGGCTACTATCAGCGCTATATCGACAACGGATGGCGCGTGAGCGCAGCGCGGGCTTTCCTACGGCCGGTCGCCAGAAAGAAGAACTTGGACGTCCGCACGAACGCGCAGGCCACTGCCGTCCTGTTCGAGGGAAAGCGTGCCATCGGCGTTCGATATGCACGAGGAGGGCCGAGTCATCCCACGAGCTGTGTGAAGGCCCGTCGGGAGGTGATCCTCTCCGCTGGCGCGGCGAACTCACCAAAGCTGCTGCAGCTGTCAGGCGTCGGTGCTGCGAGTATGCTCTCCGGCCTTGGAATTCCGGTCGTGCACGAATTGCCCGGTGTCGGTGCAAATGTTCAGGACCATTACATCGTCCATGTGATCGCCCGGGTGGAGGGCATCGAAACGGTCAGCGGACACGGCGTCGCCCTCTTGCGCGAGGCAGCGAAATGGATGCTGGGCCGCCCGAACTTTCTCGCCGTCAGCCCGTCGCTCGTCTACGGGTTCGCCAACTCGCGGGATCTTCACTCCACCCCCGATATCCAGCTTGACCTTGCCCTGGGCAATTATACCGATCACGGCGCGCGGCGGTTTCCGGTCATCAAGCTTGGCTACTATCAGTTGCGGCCGAAGAGCATCGGACATGTTCGGGCGGTCTCGGCAGATCCGTTTCAAGCTCCGCTCATCCAGCCCAACTATCTCGCCGATGATCAGGACCGACAGGTCGTTATTAACGGCATGAGGACTGTGCAGCAGCTGTTTCGGGCCCCCGAGCTAAGGCGCTACAACTGCACGGAAGAGCTTCCCGGCCCGAAAATAACGGACGACGCCGACCGGCTCCAGTTTGCCCGCGAAATCGGGCTGACCGCCTATCATTTGTGCGGATCGTGCCGGATGGGCCCGTCCGACAGTGTTGAATCTGTCGTGGACCACCAGTTGCGGGTCCACGGCCTCAAGGGCCTGAGGGTCGTTGATGCTTCCATCATGCCCTCCGTTCCCTCGGCCAACACTTCGGCCGCTGTCTTTATGATCGCGGAAAAGGCAGCAGACATGATCCTGGGTCGGCAACCTCTCCCGGCACTGGAGCGCCATGCGCCGGGCCAACCTGCGGCGGCCGAATAGTTGAAAGTCGGCCGACAACTGCCGGGAGAATTCCTTGAAGAGACGTACACTGGTTGCCTCTGAATTCAATGCGAAGGACCGGGCTCACTTTGCGTTGGCGTATGAGTTTTGCCGCATCGTTGCCGAATGCGAGGATGCCGATCTGATCGCCCCCGGCATCGACAACTACCTGACGAGATACTTTCACGCCGTCTTGCCAAAGCACGATCCTCACAACGTCCAGCGTGACTTCAACAGACTGACGAGCGCGATTCGCAAAGGGCTAGGCTTGAGGAACGCACCAACCATGGAGCCTGTTCGGCTCACCCAAGACTATGACCTTTTCTTCTTCGTCGCTTGGAGCCCGCAAAGTCTTGTTGAATTGTCTCGGATCCACAACTGGCGCGGCCGCTGCAAGGTTGCTGTCGCGTATCTGTTCGAACTCTGGTCGAGCACGCTCGAAGAGGACCGCCAATATCTGAAGCTCCTGGACCAGTTCGACCACGTGTTCCTGTTGCACAGCGCGTGCATACCGCGCCTGCCTCAATACACCCGCACGCCCTGTTCCTTTCTTGCCACGGCTGTCGACGGCCTCATTGCAACGCCGTACCTGTCGCCGGTCAAACGCGTGATCGACGTATACTCGATCGGCAACCGAGCCGCGAAGATACACGGACAGCTTCTGAAGCTGGCCGAAGAGCGGGACTTCTTCTATCTCTACGACACGCTCGCAAGCACAGATTCCCGGGTCAGGGACTGGCATGAGCATCGGTTGCTGCTCGCCAATATCATCAGGCGAACGCGCTACTTCATGGCTTTCAGTCCAGCGGCACTTGCAAACTCCAAGTCCGTCACGGTTGCCGGCGAGCAGGTGCTGCCTGCCCGTTTCTTCGAAGGGGCCGCGGGCGGCGCCGTCATGCTTGGGACCGCGCCGCAATGCGCCGAATTCGGTGAGCACTTTGACTGGCAAGACGCGGTGATCGAGGTATCACCAGACTCGAGCAGTGTCGCAGACGTAATTGGCGAACTCGACGCAAACCCCCGCCGCACAGAATTGTTGCGCAGGACAAACGCGGTCCGTTGCCTAGAGATGCACGATTGGGTTTACCGTTGGGAGCACATCCTTGTCACGATCGGAATGGAGCCGTTCCCGCGACTCCATATTCGCAAGTCCCTGCTGCGACAGATCGCCGCCGATGCGATGGCGCTCGCCTAGACGATCGGGCCCGAAAGCGGGAACCGCTTTCGGGTTCGGTGCTCAAACGGTGCTCAAACAATGAGAAAGAGCGGCAGTTCCGAACCGGTTGCTTCTGTCGGAGCGTCCCCCCGCTCCAGTGCTGCGCGCGAGAGCATTTCATTTCGAGCTACTCCGAAGAGCTAACAGGCGCCGGAAGCGGGCAAGGAGAAGGTCGTGTGTCCGCCGGCTCTGCCCTTTGGGGTTAGAGCTTATGCCGAATTGGATTCGCACAGTGTGGCTGCCATTCTCTCAACTCCAAGAACCGAGTGCTGCCGCAACCACGGCAATCGAACTTCGAAAGGGGCAATCACCGCAGGCGGCGGATGCAGTCACGCTAGGCATTTCGGCGATTTTCAGCGGAGGAGGGGGCGGTCGTCACGACATGGTGGATGGATGCGGCTTTGAACGCAGGTGAACGTCATGGCACTTCTTCATGAAGACCCCCGTGCGGGCGTCACGTCAATCGCACCGCGGTGGAACGTCAAAGGCAATGTTCTTCTGCAGTCGTTTCCGCTTCTCGAGGCAATGTCCGTCGTGCTGCTCAGCATCGTCTCGGGAAAGGTATATGATTTTGTGAGTTTCGGACATTTCGGCGAGTACGGCCGGAACTTCGGGCTTGGTGTTGTTGTAGCCGCCCTTTTTTCGACTTCCGCATATGCGCGCGGCCTATATCTGAGTTCCGAGCCGCGGTCGCTGGCCTCACAGATCAAGGAGGTCGTGCTGATCTGGACGGCGGTCTTTCTTTGCCTGTCGGTTGTGGCGCTTACACTCAAGGTGGGAGACATGTTTTCGCGCCAAGCCGTTATGCTGTTCTTCGTGACGGGACTTGGCGGCATCATCTTCGTGCGCTTGGGCGCCGGACGACTGTTTGCCTCCTTGACCAGGTCGGACATGCTTGCCAAACCGCAAGTAGTGATCGTAACGCAATCGGACGTGCGCGTGCCAAGTGGCGTAGTCCAGGCAATCGAGGCTTCCGGATGCGACGTCTGCCAAACCATTACATTGCCGGCGGCATCCAGCGAGGGCTCGCTCCTTGAGTGTATGGAAAAGCTCATTGAACATGTGCGTCGGCGTTCTGTCGACGAGATAGTCCTTGCTGTCAGTTGGGCTGACATTTCCCTGATTGAGAAAATCACCGCTTACCTTTGCGTGGTTCCGGTACCCGTAAGGCTCCTTCCGGACCACGTTGTTAGCGCGCTCTTGAAGCGGCCTGTCGTCAACCTGGGGGGGACGAGGGCGATAGAACTGCAACGCGCGCCCCTAACGACGCCTCAGCTGCTTACGAAGCGGCTCTTCGACCTTGTGTTGACCACTGCCGCCCTTCCATTTCTTCTGCCCCCTCTGGCCGTTGTAGCGGGGCTGATTGCGCTCGAATCCGGGAGGCCGGTGCTCTTCTGTCAGCGTCGGGCCGGGTTCAATGGCCGCACGTTCAAGATCTATAAGTTCCGAACGATGACGATCCTGGAGGACGGGCCTGTTGTCCCTCAAGCCTGCAGGGGCGATCCCCGCGTTACCCGCGTTGGGCGCATATTGAGAAGGTTCAGTATCGACGAGATTCCGCAGCTGTGGAACGTGCTGAAGGGCGACATGTCGTTGATAGGCCCGCGGCCGCATGCGCTGGCGCATGACAGCGAATACAGTCAGATCATTTCTCTCTATCCGGCTCGGCACAAGGTGAAGCCGGGGATCACCGGCTGGGCACAAATAAATGGCTGCCGCGGCGCGACGCCGCATGTATACATGATGATCAGGCGTGTCGAACACGATATGTGGTACGTCAACAACTGGTCGGTCTGGCTCGACGTAAAGATCCTGCTTCTGACCATCCCCCGCATCTGGACGGGGCGAAACGCCTTCTAGCCCAACTTTGCCGATTCGAGGCCGCTGGAGGCGATTTTGTGTGGCAAGTGATTGATTTGCAAGGAGTGGCGACTGGCAGACGACCCCATCAATTAACTGCCAAGCGACACCTCACTCGGAAAGAGCGAACCTCTTCTTCGACGCTATCAGATCGTGTCTCTCTGGTCGTGAGTTCCACTCGAATCGAACGATCTCCACGCCCACACCAAACGAGGATGACGGCTTCTGTGAGTCCGCAACAAACCCGAACCACTGACCGAACTGCGGGGCCTTCCCTTGTCGAGTATGCTACGGCGAGGTTAGTTCCCCAAGGGCGGCTTGCATGCATCAAAGGGCAAAATATCCTGCTCAGTTCAACGCAGGGGGTAGTTTTTGCGCTCAATGACACTGCGGCTGATATCTGGCGCTCGCTTGAAGAAGGCGTGCCGGTCGAGGCTATCTTGGGCGAGATGGCAGCCCGTGGCGTTGATAGGCAAGACGCCTATGGCTATGTCGAGGCTGCCCTTCAAGACTGGGAACGGCTCGGCCTAATCCAGCCTGCTCCACCGCCGTGCCCAACCGCAGCTCATCAATATATCTGCCAGGTCGTTGCTGTTCCAGGCGTGTGTGTGCGCATACTGTATCCGACGGCCGTCGCCTTTCCGGCCGCGACCGTATTTCAGCATCTCGAAGTTCGAAACAGGGCCGTCGACGTTCTATTCCATCTGGTTGAGCGTAGGGAGCGGATCCACCTGTTCCGGGATGGCCACTGGACTGATTCCTGTGGTCGAGACGAGATACCCATTATGGTCAAAGGGCAACTGCTGGCCGAAGTGCTTGGGCACAGTGAATATGAACTCGCCCTCCATGCGGCGGCGCTTTTCAAGAACGGCCGCACGCTCCTCCTTTGTGGTAACCCCGGCTCGGGCAAGACGACGCTGACCTTGGCGCTGGTCCACGCGGGGTTTGGCTTCGCGGCAGACGATGTGACACTTCTCGACTCGGCCGGACACGGTATCGGCCTTGCTTTTGCGCCTGCAGTCAAATCGGGATCATGGTCCATTCTCGGACAACATTTCCCCGAACTCGGCAGGTCTCCGGTTTACCGGCGCCCCGATCGCAGACGCGTGCGCTTTCTTGTGCCTAAGGATCATGTCCCTCCCGTTCCCCGGCCCGTGGGCTGGGTGGTCTTGCTCTGTCGGACGCAGGATGCCAAACCTTCCCTGCGGGTGATTGACCCGACCGACATCCTGGGTGGCTTGCTGAACGGCGCCTTTGCGCGGAATAAAGAGCTAAGCAGCACCGCGTTCGACGTTCTTTGCCAAGTCATCCGATCGGCACAGGGCTTTTGCCTGACCTATGCCAAATTGGATGACGCGTTGGAACTGCTGAAGGAGGCGTGCCGATGAAGCCCACCAGGGATGCGCTCGAGGCCCTGATCGCGGGACTTAGCGGCCGCCCGGTGGTAACGGCCGACTGGCAGGCGGTAATTGCACTCGCCAACCACACTCTGCTTACGCCCGTCTTGTTCGCCACTCTTTCGCACACGGGCCAGCTTGACCGGCTCCCCGAAGACGTGGGCCAGTATCTTCAGTTCATTTACCGCTGCAACCGGGAACGCAATTTGCGCTTGCGCAGGCAACTGAATGAAGCCGTTGCTGCCCTCAATCAGTGGGGCGTCGTTCCGGTCCTGCTCAAAGGGGCCGTTCCCTTGTTCCTTTCGTCGAGCGGCAGGGTTCCCGACAGGATCATGAGCGATCTCGACTTGGCTGTGGAAACGGCCAAAGAAGGGGCTGCCCGGGCTTGCCTTGCCAAGCTTGGCTATGCCGAAGTGACGGTCGCGGGTAGCCTGGCGCGCCCGCAAGACGTCGGTCTCCTGGAGCTCCGGCCGTACCGGGAGATTGACCGCGAGTCCCCGAGGCTTGCCCGCCGTCACGGCCTTAGGGCGAAAATCCCCGCCCCACAGTCGCGGGCCCTCCACTGGATCATGCATGATCTCATCAAGGAGGCGGACTACTGGCGCGGAAGGACCGACTTTCGCCACCTTTATGATCTGGCACGGCTGGCGGAACAGCATAAGCTGGATTGGGCGGTGCTTCGAACATCCTTGCCCGACCAGAGCGCGCGGAACGCGTTCGATACTCAACTCCTGGCATTGAGTCACTTCTTTGGCGTCAGAGCACCGGCGCAATATGTGCGGCGCCCATTGGTTCGCTTTCAACACTGGCGGCGTGTCTTCCCCTTGTATCATCCCGTCCTCGGCGTTCCATTGCGCCTGGTCGGCAATTCGCTGTGGGGTATGTGGCGACTTCTACATGGCGATGGCTTGGGCCGACGGAGTCCGCTCGACTTTGGACGCCGCGCCACTAGCATCCTCCTTGACGGCGATCTCGGGTCAAAAGTGTAGTAATACTTAATTTCCTGAATTGTATCTTGATGGCGCGTTGTCTTCACGAGTCGCATATGATAGATTGTGTGGTTAGAGTTGTCGCGCTGGCCGGAGTACGTTTGATGAAGAGCGAGAAATATTCCAAAGGAAAGACAGATAAACTTGTCCCGGAAGAACAGGCACGTCGTGAATTTCTAAAGAATGCCGGGCGTTTTGCTGTTGTAACACCTCCATCCATTGCTCTGTTGCTTGGCACGAGCCTGAACTCGCAAGCTATTGCCGCATCGCATGGCGCACGTCCCGGACATGGATGGGGCGGCAAGAAACGCACTCCTGGCCGCAAGCGTTAGAATGGTTCCTCTGGTCGTTCTGGCCGATCATAGATGACGTGTAGTCCGGAACGCCTAAGCCGGTTGGAGGCGGCCGTGGAAACGGAAGCGCGCCTCGCCCGATCTTTGCCCCAGCGGTCATCCATCCTGCCATATTGCCGCGTCTCTGCGGTCTACCCTGATCCCGTCTAAGGGAAGGGGTCAGTTTTCGCGCATGCCGAGACGGAACGCGTCCGTCAGAGGTTGCGTCAAGTAGGACAGCACGGTCGTCTCGCCGGTCGCAACGATCACCTCCGCCGGCATGCCGGGCCTAAGTTTCTCGCGGACCTGTTCGGGGAACTGAGAGACCTGCACGGAAACTTTCAACTCGTAGTAGGGCTCACGCGTCACTTCGTCATGGAGCGCGTCAGCGGCAACGGTCTGCACCTCGCCGATCGCGACCGGCGTCGAGCGAGCCTTGAACGAAGGCAGTCGGATCTCGGCAGGAAGGCCCTCGGCAACATTGTTGATGTCGACCGGCGACATCTTCGCCGAGACGATCAGAGTGTCGTCGTCAGGGACGATCTCCATCAAGGTTTCGCCGGGGCGAACCACGGCTCCTATCGTGTGTACCTTAAAGCCGACAACGCGCCCGGACCGCGGTGCGCGTATTTCGGTGCGGTTGAGCACGTCATCTGCAACGTGCAGCTTTTCGCCGGCGTCGGTGAGCTTGGCACTGGTCTCGGCAAACTGTGCCGAGACCTCTTCGATGGCCTCGCGCCCGACTTGCTCGATCTGGAGTCGCGCCTCGCCGATAGTGTGGCGCTCGCCCGCTATTTCGGCAAGGAAGGCACCAAGCTGACCTTGGAGATCGGCCTGCTGCCGTTTGAGCGCGGTCAGCCGCGTGCCCAGAATGATGCCCTTATGGGCTAAGGGCGCCAGCATATCGTGCTCTTCTGTGATACTCTCGATCTGCAAACGGACAGCCTCGCTTTGGGATTGCATGGCCTCGATCTTCCGTTCGGACTGGGCGATGCGCTCCTGCAAAATGGGAACCTCGTTCGTACGGGCCAAGCGGCGCTTGTTGAACAGTCGCAACTGGTCTTCCATCGCGCGCTGGGCGAGGGGGGCGCTCCCTAGCGTGAGTTCGCGCGGGAAAGTGACCATTTCGGCTCCGTCCAGTTCCGCCTGCAGCCGTGCCTTCTCGGCAAGCAGCGAGAAGACAGCGGACCTCGCGATTTCGCCCTGCGCCTGCGCCTCGGTGAGATCAAGGCGCACGAGCACCTGACCCTCGGTCACGTGTGCGTTGGGCGAGACGAGAATGTCGCGCACGATACCGCCCGCAAGGTGCTGAACCGCCTTGCGGTCGGTTTCGACCACAACTGTACCCGAAGCGATCACCGCGCTGTCGAGGCTGGCCAGAGAGGCCCACCCGCCGAGGATGCCGAAGGTCAGCACGACGATGCCAAAGCCCATCCGCGCGGGCTTGCGCCAGTCGCCGGAGAGGTTTGCGTGCGCCGGCTTGTGGTCTGAGCCGGCAAAATCTAACGGCGCGAAAATCTGCGGGAAGCTAGCTCGAGTCGCCCGTCCTGCATGCAAGAGCGCGGAAAGTGTCGGCCCCACCCCGCTTGTACAAGCGGGGGCAGGGGTCGAGCGGGCCGTCCGCATCGGGAGCCCGCGAACCCGTGCTATGATTGCCGTCCTTTTCGAGGTGTCAGGCATCATCATTGGTTTCGACTCGTTATGCATCGACGCGTGTCCGGCGGAGGAGAGAGTGCGCTGGATCTGACGCCGGCGGTCCGGCGCGCCCTCCATCCCAGACGGGCCGCCGCGGTGCCGGCGCTACGTTCGGGCCGACGAGCGACGGCAGCAACTGGTCACGACTGCCCATCTGCGCTATTCGTCCTTCCTGCATGATGATCATTCGATCCACCGCCGACAGGAGGTTCGGCCTGTGGGTCACGATCACAACGGTCTTTCCGTCTCTCCGCAACCCTTCGATTGCCCGGATCAGTGCGCGATTGCCATCGCTGTCCAAATTGGCATCAGGCTCATCGAGCACGACGAAGCTCGGCTCGCCAAACAGGGCGCGCGCGAGACCGACCCGCTGCCGCTGCCCACCCGACAGTCCGACTCCATCCTCCCCGATGTCGGTCATATACCCTTTGGGGAGGCGCTGGATCATCTCGTGCGCAGAGGCGAGTGTTGCCGCCTCGGTCACCTGCGCATCGACCGCGTCAGCTCGGAAGCGCGCAATGTTGTCGCGCACGGAACCGGAGAACAGCTCAATATCCTGGGGCAGGTAGCCGAGCGCGGTGCCGAGTTGGTCCGGATCGTAATGGCGCAAATCGTTGCCATCGAGTCGCACGCATCCTTGCGCCGGCGGCGACGCACCTACAAGCGCACGCGCGAGCGAGGATTTGCCCGAGCCCGATAAACCAACGAGGGCGACCACCTCTCCCGCTTTCAGCGTGAACGTCGCGCCCATGACGACCGGCGTGTTCGTACCGGGGGCGAGGACGAAAAGGTTCTCGACGGAAACCGTACCCCTGACGTCAGGCAGACGCACGCGTCCAGCAATGGGCGGGTTCTCCTCGAATATGCGTTCCAGGCGCGCATGGGCGCTGCGCGCGGACACGATACTTTTCCATTGCGCCACCATGATCTCAATAGGGGCAAGCGCCCGACCCATGATAAGCGACGCCGCAAACAGGACGCCCCCGGAGATTTCCTGGTTAATAGCCAGGTACGCACCGATGCCCATCATGGCCGTTTGAATGGCCATGCGCAGAAACTTGGACAACGCAAGAAATGTGCCGCCGCGCTCGCCCGCGCTGACGGAGTAACCTAGCGCTTCCTCGCGGATTCCGGTGCACCGTGACCGGATAGCGGGCCCCATCCCGAGCCCCCGAATTGCCTCTGCATTGCGCAGCGAGGAGCCCAGCCTGTCGATCGCGCGAGTGTTCGTGAGCGAGGCTCGCAAGAGCAAGCCCTTCGTCGCTCGCTCATTTACGAGTGCGATCGTCACTATCGCCACCGCGCCGACGAGGGCCACAAGGCCGATCAACGGGTGAAGTAGGAAGCAGATCACGATGTAGATCGGAGCCCAGGGCGCGTCCATCAGCGCCATGATGACGCCGCCCGAAAGAATGTCGCGCATGAGGTCGAGATCGCGCAGGGTCTGTCCATGATTCGATCCGCGGGTACGCAGCGCCGAGGAAAGCGCCGCCTCGAAGGCGGGACCAGACAAGAGCCGGTCGAACCGCACGCCAGCCTGCTGGAGGATACGAGCCCGATAATGTTCGAGGGTCCCATAGGTCATCAGCAACACGCCAACGATCACCGAAATAATGACGAGCGTGACGGCATTACGGCTCGTTAGGACGCGATCATAAATTTGCATCGTGTAGAGCGGAGACACGAACATGAGAAGATTGATGAAGAGCGAGAGCCCGCCGGCCGCGCAGAGGCCCGGACGGATCTCGCGCAAGGCCACCGCCAGCGGCGAGGGCACGTGCAAGGAGAAATTTGTCATCTATTATCCGAATCCAGTGAAGCGGTCGCAGGGCGCTCTAACCTGGCCATTTTCAGGCCTCTGTTCACGAGCGAGGAAGGCGGCAGGGCAGGCGAGGTCTCATGCAAAAATCCCCCGACGGAACCACCCGCCGAGTTGGTCCGAGCGCGAGCCCTGCCCCATCACACCGTGCTGAAGTGTGGCGCAACCGTCTGCTGCAGCGGGTTGCGCCGCCTGTTCAGACTGCGTAATCCCAGGCGAACTGGTTATCGATGTGTGCCATTGGGGTGGCGGCGGCATCCTCGTGCACGTCGGCTACGACCGCCTTTGACTTGTCCCAAATGATGTTGTTGGGGTTGCCAGCGTTGGTGTAGCTCGAGTTCAGGACACTGACCCCGCCGGAGCTGACATTCCAGATCAGTCCATTCGACGAGGAAGCCCCGCGGCCTTGGTCGGCGTTGATACCGTCGAACGACCTCGTATCGTCGAAGGTAACATCGCTCGCGTAGGACGAGAACGCGCCATTGCCCTGATGGATGGCGTCAACGTTCTGCACCCTGCCGCCGGTCGATCCGTTCTCGAACATCACGCCGACGCCGGTCACGGAGTTGTTACCGTCGATCACCCCGTTAGAGATCGTCGTATTCGGGCTACCATAGACCGAGACGATGTCCTCAGGATGCGAGTTGGCGGCGTCGTTGACGGCATAGAAGTCGGTCAGCGAACTATTGCCCGAGTTGTTGAACTGGACGAACTGACCGCGCGGGAAGGGGCCATGGAAGTCGTAGCCATCGACGTGCGAGAGATTCGCACCGGGCGAGTCCACGAGATAGATACCGGTCGAGCCTTCCCGCACCGTGGTGTTTTGAACGGTCAGGTTCGCGGCGTTTTCTGCCCTGATGTTGATGATGTCCGGGCTCGTCTCGGCGTCGATTCCCGCCGGCGGGTCGGCGTTGATGACCTCGGTGTTCTCGATGGTGACGCCGGTTGCGCCCGATACCGACACCCCGTCGCCTTCGGCGTGATGAATACGAACATTGCGCAGGATGACATTGTCATGCGTAATCGTGACTGCGTCCCCGTTGGTGACGTGGATGTCAAGATTTTCAATCACCTGGCCATCGTACTCCGATTGGATCGGTGTGGTGGTGTGGGTAAGACCCTGCGCCGGCTGCGTGGATGCCGTCGGCGCGGAAGCGGTGGAAGTGGGAGCCTCGGTTGTCACGGTCGATGTCGGGCTTGACGCGGCTGTCTCCGTCGGCGCGGAAGCGGTGGAAGTCGGAGCCTCGGCCGTCACGGTCGATGTCGGGCTCGACGCGGCTGTCTCCGTCGGCGCGGAAGCGGTGGAAGTGGGAGCCTCGGCCGTCACGGTCGATGTCGGGCTCGACGCGGCTGTCTCCGTCGGCGCGGAAGCGGCGGAAGTGGGAGCCTCGGCCGTCACGGTCGATTTCGGGCTCGACGCGGCTGTCTCCGTCGGCGCGGAAGCGGTGGAAGTGGGAGCCTCGGTCGTCTCGGTCGATGTCGGACTCGACGCGGCTGTCTCCGCCCTCGCGCGTAAGTTGTTCAACCGTTCCGAGTGTTCCCACTGTATTCCATTTTCAGAATTCATCCATTTCATGTGCTTCATGTGCTTCTCCAGTTAAAAATTTGAATTCACTATAAGTATCACTAAGGACACCCATCGACGATAAACGATATTTTATCGTCTTGACGAAACTCCGCTTATACAACCAGAAATTTCGTCTGGTAATATAATGCTAACCTTCATGTTCAGAATACGGCGTGGATAGGGCTATACTGAGACTCTCCCGGGTGATCGGCGCTGCGTTCAAGCCTGCGCCTACGTCGGATTGCAAACGTCGCCTAGTACTCGGATCACGCGTGACCCTACTCCCGAGCAGCAGGGGACAAGGTCATGCATGCTAGGCGGCCAACGGCACGGCTCGAAACAGGTGATCTACGAGAGCTATCCTGAACTCGGCTACAATTACCGCCTGACGGACCTGCAGGCTGCCATCGGCGTGAGCAACTGCAACGGCTTCTCGCACTCTTCACGCGGCGGAGGCAGCTTGCGGCGCAATAAGGTGAGCGCCTTCGCGCAGCAACTGGCAAAGCTTGCTACGTGGACGACCTGATGCACGGCTTGACGCGCCAGATGAATTAAGACGCGAACATCGACCAAGCCGTCAATCTTGGCAATCGTATCGAGGTAACCATAATCGGAACTGGCCGCCTCATGTTTTTCTTTCATCGGCCCGCGAAAAGCCCCGGTAACCCTGGCGGCCGCGCATCGGCGCCACGATGGCCGTCGCCCGTAGCGGCTGAAAACCAGGGCTCGTGCCCTTCCCCAAGGCCTCAGGTTTGAGAAATCCGGATGGGCCACGACGATGCTGCCCTACGCCTAATGAGGGGTGTTTTGGCGTAGGGTTTTCCTAAAGAATATGCGGTTGGCGTGTGGGCTTGGACTCGGACCAATTGCCTCGGAAGGGTCGCTCAATCTGCAGTGTAAGCAGGCTCGGGGAAGGTGTATCTGCCAACCCATCTTATTGCCTCCTCTATCGTATCGAAATTCTTGTGCTGCCCGCTTAGCAGCCCGAAGCCCGTCTCGAGAAACCATTTGCCTTTCGTCGAGTAGGCTTCCTCGTCGATCTGCGTGAGGACCGCCACCAGTTGGTCGCACTTCCACACCAGAACCCCCGATTCTCCGCCCTCGACCGTTCCGATCCGCACTTCGCTAAACGAGAATCCAGAAGTAATTTTTGCTTTGCCCACTTTGATAAAGCCCTCAACTTCAAAATGGCAGTAACACTGGTGGGGTCCCCCTCATGCGCCCCTGCGATGCCGTCTCCACCGCGCTACCATCGCCGGGGGATGATTTGAGCGTATGGTTCTAGATAGCGGAGGCTCATATCAGGGCGAAGCTTTGGCAAAAGCGAATGCACCAGCCCGAATGATTATATATTGTAAGACGGCTGAGTTGCCATGTCGCTCCCCGACGGGGCATTGCCGGATGCGGGAGTAAGCATGCCATGGTTCATCGCCCAAACTGCAGCCTGTGTACGGTTGCGGACCCGGATCTTTCGGAGGATGGCCTTGACGTGTACCTTCACCGTAGCTTCGGCAATGTCGATCTCGCGCGCGATGGCTTTGTTAGACTCCCCTTCGATTAAGCGGCGTAGAATACAGTTTTCCCGATTTGACAAAATTGATAGTTCATGATCCTCATGCTCCACGTTAACAGCCACCTTTGTTAACTCATCAGCTGCGTCAGGTTTCAGATCATGCCTTATTTCTTGAATAGCCGTTGAAGTTTCGGCAGGTAACACCGTCTGCCCTAGCATAACCAATTCCAGAGCTTTGATGAAGGTGTCGTAAGCAGCGACTTTTATCAAATACCCGTCTGCCCCCGCACGAAAAGCTGAAACTATATCGGTCGATCGACAGTGATCGGCTAACGCGACGACATGGCTGGTCGGATAAATCGCTTTGAATTCTGCAATTTGAGCGAAATCAGCATCCGCATCAGTACCGCCGACATCTATGATGAGCAAGATGGACCGGTGCTGGGCTAGCGGCTTCTCCAGAAGATCGTGAACACAAGCCGCAGAGAAAAGGACACGAAACTTTGTCGCATCCAGGATTCGACTAAGGCCTTCTCGGAGTAACTCGCTCGGCCCGACAAGTACTGTTGTAAAGGATTCTCCTGTCATCATTGCCTCCCGCTTCGGCGCGATCGAAGTACACGCGTCGAGTAGAGCACTCCACGCCCCAACTGCACTCGATGCCCTCGGATTGAGTCTCTTGCAGTTCCTCACTCCCTCCTGGCGAGAACAGGTTGGGCAGTGTAAGGACTATTTATAAGTAGTCACTAACATAGGTTGCTTTTTCGTTAAATTTCGCCGCAAACCGACGTAAAGCTAGAACCCGGGGCGGCAATCTGCCTGAAGACGCAGGGATGGCACGGGTTAGCCATCTCAAGCCGCTGGTAGTCGAACGACGATCGGGTAGTGCCTGCGGCGATTGCAACGATAGAGGAGGATTCCTGAAGGTGGACGTTGGCGTGGTCAGGTCTGCCGCAGTGTGTCAGGCACCTGCACGTATTCGGCAGCACTCTCTCGTCGCGCGATAGGCCGTGTCGCCGTCATGATGATCGGACCTTTCTGCATATTGCTCAACACGAACGAGGTTGAGTTTCGTTCGGCCCGTCCTTCGCCGCAAGCCGGATGCGGATACCGTGTGGTCGAGATAATATCACGCCCCGCCAGGCCGCGCACGACCAGTCGTCCCGAAAAACTCGGCTGGAACTGTTCCAGCGACGGCCGAGGGGTCGTCTTCCGGCAGAGAATTTGCTAATGGCCCATGCGTTGCCGCGCTAGGAGATAGCCGTTACCTGAGATACTCGTTGTCGAATCCGATTATTTCGACCAGCTTCTTGCGGTTGATCACCTTTACATGGCCGCCCCTGAACGAGACGAGATCGGCCTTTCGGAGTTCCCTCAACGTTCGGTTGACGTGAACGGTGGTCATTCCGAGGATGTCAGCAAGTCGTATTGCGTAAGGGGAGACTCATATCTTCCATAGGCCGACAAGCAAACCAGCAGTAGCGCTCGACAATTGAGCTAGCGAGCCGGCCGCCAGTCCGCGATTTGCCATCTTGGCCTGCTCCGATTTGGATTCCCTGCTAGCTGCTAAACAATTCCCTGTTAGTACGTGTAGGGAATTTGGCGCTAAAGCATTGAATCTGCGCAGCGATTTCTGATTGAAAATTGGGTCAGGCCCTCAAAAACCTCGAAGTTCACTGTTTTTCGGCGCCTATCAGGGAAAATTGGACAGAGACCGGTTCGCCAGAGACTGCGACAACCACCATTTTTTCTTTGTTATCAATGGGTTATAATGGGTGCTGCCAAGCCGATTTGGCAGCATTTGGCAGCGCCCCGGCAGCAACGAAAAAGGGCGGCTCGCGCCGCCCCGGTTTCTTTGCTGACGATCCGCAGCGGCGGCGGCGCTGCCGCCGGCGATCATGGTAAGCCTCAAGCCGCTTTGCGGCCTCGACGGCATGCCCAGCGTCGCGATCGCCTCGACGGTCACTTCGTTGTGATGGCGTCTGGCGCGAACCGATCGGTCCCCTAGCTTGGTGCTGATCCGATCACCCTAGTTTTGGTAACCGCTGTAACAAATCCGGAGGTACAGCATGGCAGAATTGAGCCGCAGTCAAGTTCCGGGATCCACGAGATCGGGCATCTCTCGTCGGACGTTCCTGAAGCACGGTGGCACCTCGGCCGTAGGGGCGGCGTTGCTGGAAGCAGGGGCGGCGCAGGCAGCCGTTGATGGTTCTATGCAGGACGATGCCAACGAAGTGCTTGGCCCTGGTCTGATCCCGATCGACCTCACGATAAATGGACGACGGGTCCCGGTGCAGGCGGAACCCGCCACCACGCTGGTCGACGTCCTCCGCAATCACCTCGGCCTGACCGGCACCAAAATCGGCTGCGATCGCGGAGCCTGTTCTGCCTGCACGGTCTGGCTCGATGGTCAGCCTGCCAGCAGTTGCATGACGCTGGTGCTCGACGCCCGGGGCAGGAACATCACCACGATCGAGGGGCTGGCCAAGGGCGGCAAGCTTCATCCGGTGCAGCAGGCGTTCGTCGAGCACGACGCCCTTCAATGCGGATTCTGCACGCCCGGAATGGTAATGAGTTGCGCAGCGCTCATAAATCGTAAACCCGACGCCGGCATCGACGAGGTGAAGGCCGCGATAAGCGGTCACCTGTGCCGCTGCGGCACCTATCCGAACATCTTTGCGGCAGTGCTCGCCGTCGCCGGCGAGAATCGGAGGAGGGGCACCTGATGGCTACCGAAAATCAGGCACGGGCCGACCGGCCTTCGTTACGGTCCCAGTCCTTGCTCTACGGTATCGTCGGGCAGGAGATGAGGCAGGTGACTCGGCAGGTGCCGGACGATGAGCCGCCGCAGTTGCCAGTGAACGCCGAACTGCGCTCCATCGGCAAGTCGATCCCGCGGCTCGATGCCGTGCAGAAGGTGACGGGCGCGGCGAAATACACATTCGACGTGCAACTGCCGGGAATGCTCTACGCACGACAGATCGTCTGCCCATGGCCGCATGCCAGGGTGATCTCGATCGACACCTCGGCGGCTGAGCGTTACCCCGGCGTCCGTGCTGTACATGTGCTCGAGACACTGCTGCAATCCGCCAGGCTTCGCGATCCGGACGCCGAGGCCCGCAACAAATACCCGACGGTCCGCTTCGCCGGCCAGACCGTTGCCGCGGTCGCCGCCGAGACGCAGCGGATCGCCGACCAGGCGGCGAAGCTCGTCAAGGTCGAATACGAGCGCTTGCCGCATGTCACTGACCTCGATGCGGCGATGGACGATGAGGCACCAATCGTCTTTCCAGGACCGGTCGAGCAGCCATCGACGGCCGGCGGCGGCGGCGCACCGGAAGGCTTGCCGCAGAAGGGCAATGTGCGCGGTCCCAACTTCGGCATGCCGGGTATGACGCCCACGGGCGATATCGACCAGGGCCTGGCGGAGGCGGACGTGATCGTCGAGGCCGAATATCGCACGCAGGTTCAGACTCATGTGCCGATGGAAACACATGGCATCGTCGCGGATTGGCAGGATGACGGGCTGACCATTTATGCCTCCACGCAGCACACGCACAGCGTGCGCGATGAGGCCGCCGAATATTTCGATCTGCCCAAGAGCAAGATCCGGGTAATCAGCGACTTCACCGGCGGCGGGTTCGGCGCCAAATATGGGATCAACAATTTCGGCCTCCTCGCCATTCATTTGTCGCAAAAGGCCGGCGCGCCCGTGCGCATGATGCTGGACCGCCGTGAAGAGCATGTTTCGGCGGGCAATCGCCCCAACAGCTTGCAGCGCGTACGGATCGGCGCCAAACAAGATGGCACCCTTACCGCCATCGACGTCATAAGCTGGGGCTCCGGCGGCATCGCTGGGGGCGCCGGCATAGGCTTCTGCTACAATGCGCTATATCCGTGCCCGAACATGCGCACCGAGCAGTATGACGTGTTCACGAATGCCGGCCCGTGCGCGGCTTTCCGCGCACCCGGACAGGTGCAGGGCATCTTCTCGCTCGAGCAGGCGATGGACGAACTCGCGGATCGGCTGCAACTCGACCCGCTGATCCTGCGCGATCGCATCGACACAAAGCCCACCGACGATATGCTTGCACGGGCGCATGAACGCAAGGTCGCGGCCGAGCGGTTCGGCTGGGGCCGCCGGCGTCGGCCGAACGCCGACGCCGGGCCGATCAAGCGGGGGATTGGCATGGCGCAGGCGCAGTGGGTGTATGTCGTCAGCCCTCCGACGACGGTGGAGGTGCGGGTCGCCGATGACGGGTCGGTCTCCGTCTACAACAGCACGCAGGATGTCGGCACCGGCACGCGGACTGTGCTTGCCCAGGTGGTTGCAGAGGAGTTCGGCCTCAATGCCAAGGACATCGGCGTCTTTATCGGCGACACGCGGTTCCCGTGGGGACCGCCGTCCGGCGGCAGCCGGGTGACTGCGTCGGTGACGGCGCCTGCCCGCAATGCGGCCTATGCGGCGGCACGCGACCTGGCCGCGCGCCTCGCGCCGCTTTTCGACGACGCCGATCCCGATGACATTTTTTTCGCCTACGGCAAGGTGGGCGTCCGCGGCAAGGAAGGGGCCGCAAGGCCGCTCAAGGATGCAGCCAAGGAAGCCAAATTCGGCGAAATCTCGAAACTCGCCAAGCGGCACGACGACTATGAGGGATTTGCGGTGCCGGGAGAGCTCTCCATCAGCCGGCATGGGCTGGGCGGTGTCCAATTCGCCGAGGTGGCGGTCGATGTCGAGACCGGCGTGGTCAAGGTCGAGCGCATCGTCGCTGCCAGCGATTGCGGCAGGCCGATCAACCCCAAACTGGTCGAGAGCCAGGTGATCGGCGGCATCATCCAGGGTGTCAGCTACGCGATCTACGAGGACCGCATCATGGACGCGGCGAGCGGCCATCAACTCAACGCCAATGTCGATCAATACAAGATGGTCGGATCACGCGAGACTCCGGCGATCGAGGTGCTGCTCATGGAGCAGATCGGGGCGCAGTCGTCGACCGACGCGCGAGGCATCGCCGAGGCAAGCAATGTGGCGACCAGCGCCGCGATCGCCAATGCATTCTACAACGCCACCGGAAAGCGGATCCGCACTTTGCCGATGAACCCGGCAAATGTGCTGGCGACGCTCAGCGCCTGAGATCGGCCAGAAGGAGTCCATCATGGCCATGAACAGCTTCGAATGGGTGGATGCCACGACGGTCGAGCAGGCAGCAGGTCTGCTTGCCGAAAGCACCGAGCAACGCCCCGTCATCGCGAAGGCGGGCGGGATCGACCTTCTGGACTTGATGAAGGAAGGGATTCTAGCGCCGATGCGACTCGTAAATCTGAAGACCATCCGCGGTCTCGACGAAGTCGACACGGAAAACGGGCTGTCGCTCGGCGCGCTTGTGACGCTGGACCGCATCGACAACGATCCACAGGTCCGCGCGCGCTACTTGGCGCTGTCGGATGCTGCCGGACATGCGGCGACGCCGCAGGTCCGCAACGCCGCAACGATCGGGGGCAATCTGCTGCAGCGGCCGCGCTGCTGGTATTTTCGGCACGACCATTTCCATGGCGAAGGTGCAGATGAGATGGGGAGCAGGGGCGCTGACGAGAACCAGCATCATGCGATCTTCGACAACGACAAAAACGCGATGGTCCACGCCTCGACGCCGGCGACGGCACTGGTCGCTTATGATGCAAGCGCCGAACTTGCCGGCGGCGCCAACGGCTCACGCGTCGTGAAGCTCTCGGATTTCTTCTTGCCACCCGAAATGCAGCGCGCTCACGATGCCAGGATCGAGACTGGCGAGGTTATGACGCGCGTGATCGTTCCGCCGCTGAACGCCGGGGCGAAGGCCGCCTACCGCAAGCAGACCGAGCGCGACAGCTACGACTGGCCGATCTGCGATGTGGCGGTGGTGCTGACGATGGAGGGCCAGACAGTGCAAAATGCTTCGATCGTCATGGGATGGGTCGCACCAACGCTTCGCCGCGCCGTCGAAAGCGAACGTCTCCTCATCGGCAACAGGCTTACCGACGGCTTGGCGCGACAGGCGGCCCGTGCCGCGGTGGCCGGCGCTACGCCGCTGGCGAAGAACGGCTATAAGGTGCCAGTGCTGGAGACGGTCGTTCGCCGCACGATCCTGGCTGCTGCCGCGGGCTAGCTGGGGCCGTCCAAAATGGGTTCGGCAACGTCGCAGCCACACGCGGCGCCGGCAGTCTGCCGACGGTTGCGCTCCAAGGGCGCACCCGGGACAGGTTACGGGAGCGGCGTCGACTTCAACGCAGGCTACAGTTCGACCGCAACATTCTGGTGTACCGCCACGGCCGGCGTCGTCGGGCCTGATGACTCCTACGTCCATCCGCACGTATGCATAGGCGATCGGATATGCTTCCTGAGTCCTTCAGAGCAGGATCGAGCTTCGTGACATTGGCGGAGAAGGCGACAACCAACTGTTGTGGGTACGATTAACTCTGGGGTAGCAAGTCGTCTCTCTGTGAGCGCCGTGACGACGGTTGGCACGCGGCTCACGGCAACCGGCCATTGAGCGTGCACGGTGCCACCAGAAGTGAATTGCTCGACGTTGCCATCAATCGCGGAGCAATACGGAACGATGCGAGAGGGTTTTTCGAAACTAAACTAGCCCATGAAAAAACCCGCCGGTCCGGCTTCAGCCTGAACCCGGCGCCTCATCGGCTCGGCGTCTACTCGGCTGCGCCGCTCTCGGAAGCCAGGGTCGGGCCGGCTTCAGGCCGCCTGCGCCGGAATGTCCTGCGCAGAGCAACGTAGAAGACCGGCGTCAGGAAGAGGCCGAACAACGTCACGCCCAGCATGCCGGAGAACACGGCCGTGCCGAGCGATTGGCGCATTTCCGCGCCAGGCCCGCTGGCGATCACCAGCGGCACCACGCCCAGGATGAAGGCGAATGCCGTCATCAGGATCGGCCGCAGCCGCAGCCGGCAGGCCTCGACAGCCGCCTCGACGGCGTCAAGGCCGCGCTCCTCACCTTGGCGCGCGAACTCGACGATCAGGATCGCGTTCTTCGCCGCCAGGCCGATGAGCACGATCAGCCCGATCTGCACGAGGATGTTGTTGTCGAGACCGCGGAAGGCGACGCCCAAGAGGGCGGCCAGCACGCTGAGCGGGACGATAAGCACGATGGCGAAGGGCGTAATCCAGCTTTCGTATAGCGCGGCGAGCACCAGAAAGACGAACAAAACCGACAGGCCGAAGATGAAGACTGCCGTGTTGCCGGTCTGCCGCTCCTGGAAGGCGAGTTCAGTCCATTCGAAGGAAGTGCCCTGCGGCAGCGATTCGGCTGCGATCCCCTCCATCAGGTCGAGCGCCGTGCCCGTGGCGACACCCGGCGCTGCATTGCCCTGAAGCGGCACGGAGACATACATGTTGTAGCGTTGCACGAGCGAGGGACCGGTGACGTCGCGGATCTCGATCAGTGTGCCGAGCGGCACCAGGTCGCCGGCCGCCGAGCGCACCTTCAGCTTCAATATGTCGTCGCGATCGATGCGGAAAGCCTGGTCGGCTTGCGCCCGCACCTGGTAGACACGACCGAAGGCATTGAAATCGTTGACGTAGGCGGTGCCTAGATTGATCGACAGCGTCTCGAAGATGTTGGGGATCGGCACGTTCAGCATGCGCGCCTTGTCGCGGTCGATCGCCAGGAAGAATTGCGGGCTGGAGGCCGAGAAGGTGGTGAAGACGCCCATCAACCCGGGCGTCTGGTTGGCCTTGCCGGCGATCTCGTTGGCCAGCGCCAGAATCGGCCGCATGTCGGCGCTGTTGCGCTCCTGGAGCATCATCTTGAAGCCGCCGGAGTTGCCGATGCCCCGCACTGGCGGCGGCGGCAGCGCGATGATGAAGGCCTCCTGGATGCTTTGCAGGCTGCCAAACAGCGTGCCGATGATCTTGTCGGAAGTATCGCCGCTCTCGAGCCGTTCCTCGAAGCTCTTGAATGGCGCGAAGATCACGCCGGAATTGCTGGCGTTGGTGAATGTCGCGCCGTTGAATCCTGCGAAGGCGACGGCGTTGGCGACACCCGGCGTCTCGCGGATGATATCCGACGCCTTCTGGATGACTGCGTCCGTTCGGGCGAGCGAAGAGCCCTCCGGCAATTGCACGACGACGATCGCATAACCCTGGTCCATGTTCGGGATGAAGCCGCGCGGCACCGTCTGCAGCATGTGATAGGTCGCGTAGAGCAGGCCTGCGAAGACGAGCAGCATGGCGGCAAGCGCCAGAGTCGTGCCGACCAGTCTGTGCACCAGCCACGCGTAGCCGTCCGCCATCCTGTCGAACCCGTTGTTGAACCCGTTCGCCAGAGCGCGGCCGAACCTCGCCAGGAAGAAGTTCGAATGTTCCTCGCTGTGCGGCTTGAAAAGCACGCCAGCGAGAGCCGGCGAAAGCGTCAGCGAGTTGAATGCGGAGATCGCCGTGGAGACCGCGATGGTGATGGCGAACTGCAGGTAGAACTGGCCGGAAATCCCGGGAATGAAAGCCGCCGGAACGAAGACGGAGATCAGCACCAGCGAGATCGCGAGGACCGCGTTTCCCACTTCATCCATGGTCTTGTGCGCAGCGGCGCGCGGAGCGAGCCCCAGCCGGATGTTCCGCTCGATATTTTCCACAACCACGATGGCGTCGTCGACAACGATGCCGACCGCCAGCACCAGCCCGAACAGAGTGAGCATGTTGAGCGAGAAGCCGAAGGCGAGCAGCACGGCAAGCGTGCCGATCAGCGAGACCGGTATCGCCACGATCGGCACGATCGCCATACGCCATGACTGCAGGAACACGACGATGACGATCACCACCAGCAGGATCGCCTCGGCGATGGTGACATAGACCTCGTTGATAGATTCGGCGATGAACTCGGTCGGATTGTAGATGATCTCGTAGCCCAGCCCCTCCGGGAAATCCTCCGAAAGCTTCGCGATGGTCTCCTGGATTTCTTCCGCCGAGGCCAAGGCGTTGGTGCCCGGCCGCTGGAAGATGCCGAGCGCCACCGCCGCCTTGTTGTTGAGATAGGAATTGGTGACGTAGTCCCTGGCGCCGAGCTCTATGCGCGCCACGTCCTGCAGGGAGATCAAGCGGCCGTCCTCGGTCGACTTGACTATGACGTAGCGGAAGTCGCGCGCGTCTTCGAAGCGCCCTTGCGTGGTGACCGTATACTGGAAGGCCGAGCCGTCGCCAATCGGCGGCGCGCCGATCGAGCCGCCCGACACCTGGACGTTCTGGTCGCGCAGCGCCTGGACTACGTCGCCTGCGGTCATGCCGTAGGCGGACAGCTTTTCCGGGTCGAGCCAGACGCGCAGCGAATATTCGCGCTCGCCGAAGATCTGCACGTCGCCGACGCCGTCCAGTCTCAGCAGGACGTCGCGCACGCGCGAACGCGCATAATTCGAGACGTAGAGCTGATCATATGTGTCGTCGGGCGACAGCATATGGATGACCATCATCAGGTCGGGCGAACTTTTCGCCGTGGTGATGCCGAGCCGGCGCACCTCTTCCGGCAGGCGCGCTTCGGCGATCGAGACGCGGTTCTGGACCAGCACCTGCGCCGCGTCGAGATCGGTGCCGGGGCGGAAGGTGATGGTGAGCGACATCGAGCCTTCGCCGGACGAATAGGACGACATGTAGAGCATGTGCTCGACGCCGTTGATTTCCTGTTCGATCGGCGTCGCCACGGTCGCGGCGACCGTCTCGGCGTCGGCGCCCGGATAGGAGGCGCGCACCACGATGGTCGGTGGCGCGATTTCGGGATATTGCGCCACCGGAAGCTGCGTATAGGCGATGCCGCCGACGAGCACGAGCACGATCGACAGCACCGCCGCGAAGATCGGGCGGTTGACGAAGAAATGGGCGAAGTTCATTGCGTCTGCCCTTCGGCTTCAACCTTGGGCGGCAATTTGGTCATCTCGGGCTTGACGGTGACGCCCGGCCGCACTCGCACCAGCCCGTTGACTACCACAGTCTCTTCGCCGGTGAGGCCCTCACGGATAACGCGATAGCCGTCGATGCGCGGGCCGGTGCGGACCGGCTTGGCCGAGATCAGGCCTGCCTGGTCGACAATGAAGACGATGCGGCGGTTCTGGTCGGCGCCAATCGCCTCGTCAGGCAGAAGCACGCCCGGGTGCGGCAGCGAGCCGGGCACGTTGATGCGGCCGAACATGCCCGGCTGCAGCACGCCGTCCTTGTTGTCGAAGCGCGCCCTGGCCCGCATCGTGCCGGTAGCTTCGTCCAGACGGTTCTCGGCGAAGTCGAGCTTGCCCTTGACCGTCGCTTCATCACGGTCGGCGACACGGACAATAACATCGACGCCGCCGGCGCCCTCCTGCATGACGCCGCCGCGCTCGCGGGCGTCGCGCGCATAAGCGAAGTAGCTCCGCTCATCGATGTCGAAATAGAAGTCGATCGGGTCGATCGAGACGATGGTGGTCAGCACGGTCTGGTCGGCCTGCACCAGATTGCCCGGCGAGATGAGCCGGCGGTCGACCCGGCCGGAAAACGGCGCCTTGATCTCGGTGAATTCGAGATCGAGACTTGCGTTTTCAAGTGCCGCCTCCGCGCCGTCCAGTTGCGCTTGGGCGGCGAGATATTCGCGGCGGCGGTCGTCCAGTGTCGAAACCGGTATGTTGCCTTCGCGCGATAGAGTCTCGGCGCGCTCGAACTGCATCTTGCTGAATTCGACCAGGGTCTTGGCCGAGTCGACCTGCGCCTGCGCCTGGTTCAGCGCCGCCTTGAACGGCCGCTGGTCGATGGTGAACAGGAGGTCGCCCTGCTTGACCAGCGTACCGTCCTGGAAATGGACCCGGTCGAGATAGCCGCCGACGCGGGAGCGCAGCGAAACCTGGTCGACGGCTTCGAAACGGCCGACGAACTCATCGTCCTCGACGATATCGCGCACCAGCGGCTTGGCTACCGTGACGACGGGCGCGGGAGGCGCTTCCTGCGCCTGTGCGGCTGGGGCCGCGAGCAAGCCGAGCGCCGCGAAGGCCGCGGCGGCGAGCCATTTTGCAGGGACGTTTCTGCTGGAGGGGGCGGCCAGAGAATCGTGGCGGAGGCGTGCAGCGTGAACCATGGTTACCCCTCGTAATCGGTCCTTCATGCGAAGTCCGTAACATCTAGGCAGCGGGTGTGCCGCACAAATCAATTTTTTGTACTGACCACCACAACCGACAGCTTGCTATTGAACAAACATCGAACATCGTCAATCTTGACAAGGAAGCGGCTAACCGGGGAGCGCGAACGCACATCTCGCGTTTATCCGCTGCGTAGGCATCACCATGCGCTCGAGCTAAAAGCGGATCTGACGAGCCATTGCGCATCCCGATGTGCGGCGGTTGTGTCGGGAGGAACAGGGCCGCTATCGCATGGAGGTCCGACCTGCTTCTCATTCTGCGGTTATAGGCGGCGATATAGGCTTCGATTAAATCGGCAGATTGGACATTTGCTACACTCCGAAAACGCTATTGCACCACCCGCATAGCATTGGGACGTGACAACCGCACATCCGCTCGTCTCCTGCAGTTTGGAAAAAAGATCGTCGATAAGCGGCGCATGTATGGCGCGAACCGGTCAAGCACCTTATCGGAAGCGTGCTGCTGTGGTGCGGGCGATTTCAATCAATCTACAAGGTTCGACGCGAATCGAAGTCCGGACGGTCATTTTGCGCGCGTCCTGGAGCTTATCTCTCGACTTGGTCTGGTAAGCGCATGGCATGAATTCCACGACGAAAGGTTCGGCGAGGAAAAGTCACCACCTACTTCCATCGATGGAAGCAGGATCAGGCCTTCCATATCGACTATACATTTGTGCCTCGGAACGTTCCCATTCCTTTGTCGAACTCGGCACCTATGACGAGATCGCCATAACAAAGCTGAGCGACCACGTACCCCTCTCGGCGGACATTCGAATCCCCGTCCGCAATTGGCCTTCGCTTTAGCCAAGGCGGGCGCATCCAATCGCTCGCCGAGCAGCCCTTGCGACTTCGACAATCATCGTGCTCGCCTCGTCGAGGGCGGGCGCATTCGTTGAGCTGAAGAGTCGGGAAGGCCGCGGGATCGCCCGATGGCCGAATTGCGAGGCAGGCGTCGCAATTCCATGGATCGTTCGGGCACCTCTGACGTTATGTTGTCGCCGAGGCGGGTGATTTCATTACGGAAGGAGCAAGGCGATGAAAAAAATGCTTCTCGCAGGGTTCGTTGCCGTGTCGGCGTCGGCGTCGCTGGCGCAGACGAGCATGGCCCCCCAGCCCACGCCGCCAGCGGTCGTTCCTGCGCCGCCTGCTGCCCAGCAGCCAGGCGGGCCGGCAAATCTCTGCCAGGAACTCCTCGCCTTCATGAAGGCGCCTGCCGAAGCGGCCAGCCCGACCGCTGCTGCCCCGGCTCAGCAGTCTGGCACATCTTCTACCAGCGCAGCCGCGCCCGCCAAGCCCGAGACCGGGACGGGCTCGGCGCAGAAAATTACCGGGCAGGCTGGGGTTGCCAGCGATGCTCCACAACCGAACAAAGAGAAGGTGGCCAGCGGATCGGCGACGAACGCGCCCCAGAAGGAAAGCAGGGCCGCGCCGGTGCCCCCCTCCGATACGTCAAGCACTCCCAAGGATTCCGTGATCAATGCCGCGAAAGCGGAGGAACTGGCCGCCGCCAATGACATTGCACAATGCCAGAAGACCGCGCGGGAAATGCGAGTGGCCGGCGTCGCCATGCCGCCGCCGTTGCTTGCGCTGGCGGCACTCGACCTGCAGCATCAGCAAAAGTCCGGTGCGGCCCCTCAGGGATCTGGCAATCCACCTGTGACGGGGCAGGATCCGGCGCAGCAGGCGCCGCCGCCGCAATGAGAGCATGACTGGGAGTTTGAGCAGGTGAAAGGAGAAGGCGGGATGGGTATGATCTTGACCGGAATTGTCGTTTCGATCGCGATTGCGTTCGGGGCCGGCTATTTTCTTCTGAGCGCGCAGCAGCAACAGCCGGCATGGCAGGTTTACAGCAGCGAGAGCACTCGCGTCGGCGATCCGGGGCACAATCTGGTCGGTCAAAACTGGACGGGCGAACCGGGCGACAACTCTACCGCAGCCGCGGAGGGCGAGGAGACACCTTCCTAAGACCTACGGTCGCTGACGTGGATTTCGAGGCCCGCGCAATGAAAGCCTGCGAGCACGCCAAAAAAATGCCCGGACCAATGGCCCAGGCATTTCGATTGTGCGCAGAAGCTATTATTCGGCCGGTTCGGCCGCCGCGCGCGGCGGTATCGCACCTTTCTTCTCCTGGCTTTCGACCCAAAGCCTATGGTGCTCCTTCGCCCAGTTGATATCGACGGTGCCCGAACCCATTGCTTCATAGGCGCCTTCCATGCCGAGCGTGCCGATATAGATGTGAGCGATAATGACGGCGATCAGGATTATGCCGACAGTCGCATGAACATACTGGGCCGTCTGCATGCCGTTTATGTCGGTGAACGCGAACGGAAACAGCATGAATATGCCGGACACCGACAGCGCAATTCCGCCGAGCACGACGGCCCAGAAGATCAGCTTCTGGCCGGTGTTGAAACGTCCGGCCGGCGGGTGCGTCCTGTTGGTCCTGTCGAAAAAGCCGCCGCCTACTCTGAGCCAATGCGCGTCATGGCGATCGGGAAGGTTGTCCCAGACCCATGTCACCAGCATGACCAATATGCCGAGCATGAAAGCCCAGGAGACAAAGTCGTGGGCGTATTTCGCCCAGATCGACCAGGTTGAAAATGCATCGGCCCCGATCAGCGGCATCAACAGACGCTTGCCGAAGATAAAGTTCAAGCCGGTGATGGCCAGGATGATGAACGCCGTGGCAGTCATCCAGTGGGTCAGCCGCTCCAGAGCACCGAAGCGCAAAATCCTTACGCTCGATTCGGGCGCCAGTGTACGGATGCGGCCCCTGTAGACATAGAACAGCGCCAGCAGCAGCAAAATTCCTGTTATCGCGATGCCGCCGATCCACGGCAGCCAGCCCTCGTGGAAGCCGCGGTAATCGCGGCCTTGCGGTTGCTCGAGCAAGCCGGCGGCCGTATTGGGCAGGGTGACGCGCCCCTCGATCTTGCGCAGCTCATCAAGAAGCTGCTGTTCGTTCACCGCCTGAGCGGTCGGGTTGCTCCCGGATGGGGCTTGCGCGTACACGGGCGCCGCGACCAGCAGCGTGAGCGTCATGAACGCCGCGATAGCCTGCGGAATCAGTCGACCAAGCCTGTTGTCCGGCATTTCTGCATCCTCCGTGATAGCTCCGTTGCGCGCGGGACGAGCCCGACTGCCTCCTACACGTCGATTGTTTCCCGATAGGCCGTCTGCCAGCCCCAGGCTCCCGAACCATAGCCACGCTGCGTCACACGCTCCTTGTAGATCGCCGCGATGATCTCCCCGTCGCCGGCCAGGAGCGACTTGGTTGAACACATTTCGGCGCAAAGCGGCAGCTTGCCTTCAGCCAGCCGGTTGGCGCCGTATTTGGCATATTCGATTTCGGTGGAATCACCTTCCGGGCCTGCGGCGCAGAAGGTGCATTTGTCCATCTTGCCGCGCGAACCGAAATTGCCCACACGCGGATATTGCGGGGCGCCGAACGGGCAGGCGTAGAAGCAATAGCCGCACCCGATGCACAGGTCCTTGGAGTGGAGCACAACCGCGTCGGCCGTGGTGTAGAAGCAGTCGACCGGACAGACCGCCGCGCAAGGCGCGTCGGTGCAATGCATGCACGCCATCGAGACGGAGCGTTCGCCGGGCTTGCCGTCATTGATGGTGACGACGCGGCGCCGGTTGATGCCCCATGGTACGTCGTGCTCGTTCTTGCAGGCGGTGACGCAGGCATTGCACTCTATGCAACGATCAGCGTCGCAAAGGAATTTCATCCTGGCCATTTCTGTTCCTCCCGTTCACGCCGCAACGATCTGGCAGAGCGTGCACTTCGGCTCCTGCATGCCCGTCACCGGGTCGTAGCCGTAGGTGGTGATGCTGTTGACGCTCTCTCCCAGAACATATGGATCGGAGCCCTGCGGATAGTTGGCGCGCAGGTCCTTGCCCTGGAACCAGCCGCCGAAGTGGAAGGGCATGAACGCGACGCCGCGGCCGACGCGCTCCGTGACCAGAGCCTTCACCCGCGCCTTCGCGTTGTTCTCCGCACCATTCACCCAAACCCAGGTCCCATCGCCGATGCCGCGTTCGGAAGCATCGGCCGGGTTGATCTCGACGAACATCTCCTGCTGCAGCTCGGCCAGCCATCTGTTCGACCGCGTTTCCTCGCCGCCGCCTTCATACTCGACGAGCCGGCCGCTGGTCAGGATCAGCGGGAACGACTTGGCGATGCCCTTTTCCACCGCCGCCTGCTGCACGCTGAAGCCTATGTTCGGCAACCGGAACTGTGTGGCGTCGGGATAGGTCGGATATTTTGCGACCAGATCCACCCTCGGCGAATAGATCGGCTCGCGATGGGTGGGTACCGGGTCGGGCAGGTTCCACGCTACTGCGCGCGCTTTGCCGTTGCCGTAGGGATGGCAGCCATGGCTGAGCACGACGCGCTGGATCCCGCCTGACAGATCCGTCGACCACGAGACCTTGTTGATGTCGTCGCCGATCTTTTCGATCACGGCGCGTTCTTGCGCCGTCAGATCCTTGTCCCAGCCGAGTTTCTTGAGCACGGCCATGGTGAACTCCGGATAGCCGTCGGTGAGTTCCGAGCCTTGCGTGTAGGAGCCTTCCGCCAATAGGGTCTGGCCGTTTCGTTCGACGCCGAAGCGGGCGCGGAACGGGCTGCCGCCGTCCATGACATGCAGGCCGGTGCTGTAAAGATTGGCCGTACCCGGGTGGCGGATCTCAGGCTTGCCCCAACATGGCCAAGGCAGGCCGTAATAGTCGCCGCCGACCTCGGGATCGTCCTTGGGAGCCCGCATCGTCACCAGGTCGAACTTGTGCTGGTTCTTCATATGCGCCTTGAGCCGCTCCGGCGACTGGCCGCAATAGCCCGTCGACCAGCTGCCGCGGTTCATCTCGCGCAGCACGTCCTCCGGCACCGGACGGTCGCCCTCGACGGCTATCTTCTTGAACATCTTGTCGGCAAGCCCGAGCTTCTTCGACAACAGATAGATGACCTGGTAGTCGTCCTTCTGCTCGAAGCTCGGCTTCACGATCTGCTCACCCCACTGGATGGCCCGATTTGAGGCGACGCGCGAGCCTGACGTCTCGAATTGCGTGCAGACCGGCAACAGATAAGTGTTGTCCTTTCGCCCCGCCTCCACCGCCAGCGATGCCCAGGTCGTGGGATGGGGATCGGCGACGACAAGCAGCTCCAGGCCTGTCAGGCCTTTCATCGAATCCGGGATACGGGTGATACTGTTGCTGGCGTGGCCCTGAATGAACATGGCGCGCATGCTGTCGCGCTGCGCTATCTTGTCCTTGGGCAGCGAGACGGAATCGAACCACCTTGTCAGCGGTATGCCCGGGGTTTCCATGGCATCCTTCGAGTCGAACTGGCTCAGCAGGTCCTCGTAGGGGATCTCCCAAACGCGCGACCAGTGCTTCCAGGCGCTTTCCGTCAGCCCGTAATAGAAGGGCAGGGTGACCACATCGAGCCCGATATCCGTCGCGCCCTGGACGTTGTCATGGCCGCGGAAGATGTTCGCGCCCGTCCCCGGCTTGCCGACATTGCCGGTGGCGAGACACAGTATGCAACTTGCGCGTGTATTGGCCGTGCCAACCGTGTGGTGTGTCTGGCCCATGCACCAGATCATCGTCGACGGCTTCTGCGTGGCGAACATCTCGGCGACACGCTTCACCTGATCGCCAGGCACGCCGGTGATCTGTTCAACCTCCTCCGGCGTGTATTTCGCGACTTCCTTGCGGACCTCATCCATCCCGTAGACGCGCTGCGCGATGAATTTCTTGTCCTCCCAGCCGTTCTCGAAGATGTGCCATAGCATGCCCCACAACAGCGCTATGTCAGTGCCGGACCGGAACCGGACGTACTCGGTCGCATGGGCGGCGGTGCGCGTGAAACGGGGATCGATGACGATCAGATTGGCCTGGTTGAGTTCCTTGCCTTCCAGCAGATGCTGCATCGCTATCGGATGCGCCTCAGCCGGGTTGCCGCCCATGATGATCATGGTCTTCGAATTGCGGATATCGTTAAAGGAGTTCGTCATCGCGCCGTAGCCCCAGGTGTTGGCTACGCCGGCGACGGTCGTCGAATGACAGATGCGGGCCTGGTGGTCCTGATTGTTTGTTCCCCACAGCGCCGCGAGCTTGCGGAAGAGATAGGTTCCTTCGTTGGAAAACTTGGCCGACCCCATCCAGTAGACGGATTCCGGGCCGGACTTTTCACGGATCTCGAGCAGTTTGTCGCCAATCCCATTGATTGCGTCGTCCCAGGAGACACGCTCCCACTGCCCTGCGGTGAGCTTCATCGGGTATTTCAGCCGGCGGTCGCTGTGTACGAGCTCGCGTACGCTTGCGCCCTTGGCGCAATGGGAGCCGCGGTTGATCGGGCTGTCCCACGAAGGCTCCTGACCGGTCCAAACTCCGTTCTGGACTTCGGCGGTAACGGTGCAGCCGACCGCGCAATGGGTGCAGACGCTTTTCTTCAGTTCTATGGGCACGCCCGGCTGCGGCGGACTGATGGCCGCCGCCTTCTGAACGGTGCCGAGCTGGAACGACCCGAGTGCAGCCATTCCGCCGGCCGCGAGACCGGAACGGCGAAGGAAGGTTCGCCGGTCGATGGGAGCGGAGGCGACCGTGCCCATCAGTGTGTGCAATCTTGTGCGGCTCGCCTGACCGCTCTTGCGCTTGGTCAGCATGGCGCCCTCATTTCTTCAACGTCTCATAACCGTTCACACGGTAGAATGCCTTGACGTGCTCGGTCTCGCGGTAGCGAGCCCTCGTCTCCTCCTCACCGGGATCGTAAGCTTGCGCTTCTCCTGGGGTGAGCGTCACGGCGGCGGCGGCCACGGCGGTAGTGGATGCGCCGCCGAAGGCGCGAAGGAAACTGCGGCGGTTCATTGCCGTCTGTTGCTTTTCCTGCATCTGCCTTCCTCCCTATGCGTCGACGCGATCAGGTCACGAGCTTGGTCGCGCCTCCATGGCAAAGCCTTCGGCTTCGATGTCGATGAAAATCCGCCCCAACGCGCCGACTGCCCGGTAAAACCTGGCCGAGGCCGCGTTTTCCAGATCGGCCAAGAAACGGCTCGCCCACGGCGCGATGTGACGTTCAAAGAAGTCCCGCTCCTCGCCGGCGGGAACCACGAAATGGGTGGCGGCAAAGCCGCTCATGATCTCGAACAGCGTGCCGAGATGATCTTCCGGGTCAAAATGACCGTCCGCGCGTTCAAGGCCGAGGCGCCTCATGTCCCCGCGCAGGCGGGCAAGCGGCCGTTCGTTGAGAAAGCCGGTCAGGTAGTAGGAGGCGTAGGGAACGAGTTCGCCGCGCCCGACCCCGATGAAGAGCTCGAAATACTCGCGACTGACGGCAACCGGAGAGGCTGAAGAAGCAGCCTGGCCGAGTGCGGCATGAGCCTTGCCGAGCGGGGTCTCGGCGTCGCCTCGCAACCCGGAAAGCCGCGCCATGAGGTTTGCATCCGGAGCGGCCAGGAGAAGCGTGGCGAGCAGCGCGTACTCATCCGCGCGTGCGCTGTTCACGTCGTTGACGTCAGCATCTTCTACGCCGGGAACCAGAGCGTCAGCTCCGAACGACGTGCCGATTGCCTCCTCCAGGCGCAAGTCTGGGTTCATCTACTGACCTCGACCGTGCCCCTCAACGAGTGGGTAAAGTGAATACTAGTGCCCCGCCCGGCAATTGCAACAGCGACTGTGCCAAAATGGCAACAAATCCAGATCAGCGCGGCATGGCGCCGCCATGGCGTCGCTGGCGATCGATCGGCGATGATTCCGCGGCGCCGGCGCCGGCGCCTTCGTCGCGGTCGATGGCGGTCCCGGCGCCGTCGGCCGAAGGAGATTCGGGGTTTGCCGGTTCGATCGAACTGTCCGGCGTGACAGAATCCGACCCATCGGCTGAGGCGTTCACGCCCTCGTCCGCCAAAACGGCGCTGGTCGCTGGCGCCTTCTCCGGCGCCTGCGAAGCCATGGCGGCGGGTGCCGGATCGGTCGGGTTGCCGCCGTTCGACAGGAAATCCACGACAGCTTCGCTGGATGCTTTCAAGGGGCCGAATCCCGCCATGGATCCAGGGCTGTTGAAGTCCCAGGCATATTCGGAAGGCCCGATATGATCACGAATTGCCGGATCGAGCGACCACATCTTGCGCAATGCGGCGCGCTTCAACATTTTGGGCACGCCTTTGCGCAGGAAGGCTGAGAGATCGCTTTGAGCGGTCAGATCCTCGAGGCGAGGGAGGGGCTCGGCGGGCTCGGCGGCCTCCGGCTCGACAATTGCTGGTGCAAGCTGCTCACCAGTATCGGCTGGCGCCGCAACTTCGTCAGGCGAAAGCTGATCGTTCTGCGGCCCCGCAGTCGAACTGTAACGCCCCGCCTGTTTCAGGCGCGACCAGCGGGCGAAGACATTGTCGCGTCCCGAGCTCATTCGGCATCATCCGTTGTTCCGGAACGAGGACCGCGCCTCGCCAGGGCATCAGGGTCCGCCCGATCGCGCTTGCGCTTGATGAAAGGACGCTCGACGTGATGCGTCTCGACAAAGGCGGCCAGCCATTGCTGAAGCTCGATCGGCATCGGCACGGCCTCGATGATGTCGGGGCCAGCCTCGGTCAGCGACTCGCCCTCGAAAGGGTCAGCGGTCACCAGGTGCAGCACAACTCCGGGTGGAGCATCGCTCGACCGGAGCGCGATCCACAGGCTAGGCCGCCCCGAACGGAGGTTGTCCCGGTACATGCCCGTGTCGCACCCGAAGAGCTCAAGCTTGAAAGTTCCGGCATAGAAGCGCGTCACGCCGTCTGATTCGTGCAGCACCGACCATGGCGCCGCGCTCGGCGCGCCCGCCAGCACGGCCACGGGAACCCAGACATGGTCGATCCACGGGTTGTCCAGAGCCCGTCGCTCGACGATCACCCCGACTTCCGCCGTCTCCCGCACCATGGCACCAATCCTCCTAGTTCACCGTCCCTGGGGCGCGTAACGGCAGGCCTGCGACAAGGTTCTGCGGCTTCATGCGGATCGTTCGGTCAGGGGTCATGGCCATTATGAGCCAGACGGGCCTGGCGCCCACCTGCGGCAGTACTTCGCCTGTGTCGGAGAAGGTGAGCCGGAACAGTGCAATCACGCGCTGTGCAGCCTCCGGGTCAAGTTCATCGCCGGCCCAGAGCGTGTTGCCGATGCGGGTCGCTTCGGCGTCGAGGCCGACGAACCAGGCCCAGTCCTCGTCCTCGATCCGCTCCACCGGCTCGATCTCCACGTCCACCGCAAGTAGATGGCGAACCCAGATCTCCATTGCTGTGGCAAGGCCGCGCCGGGTCGGACTGCGCGCGCTGCCCAGCTTGAGCACCATATCGAAAGCGTCGCTCCTGGCGAAGTAACGCTCGGCATTGTTCTCGTCGAGTATCTCCAGTTCGGTGACGGCTGGGCCACCAAGCATGTTCAGGAGTGGCGAGGCATGGCGGTTCTGTTCATGCAGCTCTATGGTTTCGGCATCGGCGAGAAGCACGGCGCCCTCGTTAGACGTCACCCGTTGCGGCCGATAAAACAGCTCCGCGGCTCGCACGACGCAGGCGTCGTGCTGACCATCCAGCGCATTGCGCAGGACGACCTGCGCAAGCTGGTTCATGAACAGCGGCGGGATAGTTTCGGCCGAGCCGCGCGCCAGCGCGAGATATGCGGCCTCGAGTGAGGGAGCGGCCAACACATGGTCGCGAAAGGCGATCATGAACTCCCAGTTCTCGCGCGCATCCGGGTCCTCCAGGGCGGCGATCTCCTGCTTCGCGACCGGCCGGCGCGGATGATGCATCAAAAGCTCGTGATGCAGGCGCAGCTCCGCCGGGCAGGCCGTTTCGGGAGGGAGAAGCTCTGGCCGCGCAAAATATGCCTTCAGAAAGGAGTCGGTCACCAGCAGGCGCCCGGCCTCATCCCTGTCGAGAAGGTGATGACCTGAGGAAACCCAGAAATCCTTCACTTCTGCCTCCCGGCCAATGCTAGGAGATCGAACTTTTCCGTCGACTCCTCCTCGCCGTCGATTTCGACAAAGCGGAATGCCGTTGCCGGCTCCAGCCGGCTCGCCTTGCGATGCAGGGTTCGGAAACACTCGCGGGTGCCGGCCTGTTCGCTGGTGCGGTTGACCGCAATCAGCGTGTTTGGCGGGTGGTCGCACAGCGATTGCGCGAATTCTATCTCCTCTTCGGCGGCGGCGCGCGCCGTTTCGGTGTCCGGCGCACCGCATCGCACCACAAGCTGCTCGGCCAGCCGATCGACGGCCGCCGCGCGATCATGCACGGTCGCGTCCGTGACCACGACGAGGGTGGACCAGCCGAAGCTATCAATGCCGAGGAACCCGGCGCGGAACGCCTGCCGTTGCTTGCCGGAAAGCCTGGCCACATCGGCGCCGAAGAACAGGAAGGTGCCGGTCACCGCCCATTCGCCCGGTTCTGCAGCGCGCGAATAGACAAACGTATCCGATGGATCGAGGCGGATCGTTCGCGGCAGCTTCAAAGCCATGGCGTGCCCGTCATCGGATCGAGCCAGGAGGGCCTGGCAAGCGCCTCGGGCAGGCTTCTTCGCTCGCGAAGCCCGTGAGAGGCCGTGTCGGAAATCAGCAGATCGCCGTTGCCGGCAAGCTCTGCATGCTCATCGCCCTTTCGGGGCAGCCGGTCGAGCCAGCGGCTGGCGATCGAACCGAAGCCGGTATCGCTCCATTCGTGGAATGCGGCCATCAGATGGCGGGAGAAGCTCGCAACGATCTCACCGGCATCGAGCGCCACGAAGCCGAGTTCGTCAAGCGCGCCAAGCAGCGGCCGCAGACCGGGCTCGCCGGCGCGGATGACGGCGGTGCGGATCATGCCGGAGAAGACGATCCAGTCGGGGATTTCGTTCTCCCGTGCCCCTTCCGGCCAGCCCAGGCGGGCGCCGCCGACGAGAACCCCGTCGACGCGAACAGTGTCGGGCCAGTCGAAGGTGATGGGCCGCGACGGCGGAGCATGGACCGCAAGCGCATCGGCAAGTGCGTTCATGCCGGCATAGATCGCGCGACGCGCATCCTCCAGCGGCTCTTCAGGCTCGAGCACCACTGCGAATTCGGCCAGATCGTAGCGGCGCACCCAGGCAAGCGTGCCTGCCCCTTCGTCTGCCGCAATCGCGCAGGCGTGCGCAAAGGCGTCACCGGCCTCTCTCAGCGGCACGAGGCTGTAAGGCGGTGGCAGTTGGAGGTCGCTGACAGAGGGCCGCATAGGCCGATCCATATTTTGATGACGGCGACTGTAATGTCTTTATAATACTTCCAGGCAAGAGGCGCTACCGCGTGGACAAGGAAGATGCCACGGGAGTCGGAATGAGTCTGGACAAACCACGCACGGTCCTGGTCTGCTCGTGCGAGCGGAGCATGCCACGCTTCGGCGCCAGCGTCGCCCGCGGATGCAAGGGCGCACGGGTCGAGGCGGGGGACCAGTTCTGCGGCGCGGAACTCGACCGGGTGCGCAGCGCCCTGAGCGGCGGCGAAGCAGTCACCATCAGCTGCACGCAGCAGGCGCCGCTTTTCGGCGACCTCGCCGAGGAACTCGGTTTCGCAGGCGATCTGGTTTTCGCAAACATTCGCGAGACGGGCGGCTGGTCGCAGGATGCTGCTGCTGCCGGCCCGAAAGCGGCGGCTCTGCTCGCCATGGCGGCCGAACCCGCTTCGCCACCCGCGCTGGTTACGCTTTCGAGCAATGGTGTCGTCCTGGTCTATGGCTGCGACGCCACGGCGATCGATGCGGGCCGGCAACTCGCCGAAAAGCTGGACGTCACCGTGTTGCTTAGCCGTCCGCGCGAAATCGCGCCGCACCGGGTCTGGGATTTTCCCGTCTTGCAGGGAACGATCCGGCAAGCGCGAGGCCATCTTGGCGCCTTCGAGCTGACAGTCGACGATTTCGCGGCGCCCAATCCATCTTCGCGCGATCGGCTTGGCTTTGGGATATCGCGGGATGGAGCGGTCTCGAACGCCGACATCATCCTTGATCTCTCCGGCGGGGCTCCGCTTTTTCCTGCTCATGAATTGCGCGACGGCTACGTGAAGGCCGATCCCGGCGATCGCGCCTCCGTCGCCGTTGCGATCGCAACGGCAGCCGATTTGGTTGGCGAGTTCGACAAGCCGCGCTTCATCGATTTCTCCTCCGATCTGTGCGCCCATTCGAGATCGCGCATCACCGGCTGCACACGGTGCCTCGACCTGTGCCCGACTGGGGCGATAACGCCCGCCGGGAACCACGTCGCGATCGATGCGGAAGTATGCGCCGGCTGCGGCAGCTGCGCGGCGGCATGTCCCACGGGCGCTGCCGCCTACGCCGTGCCGGATGCCGAGTCGCTGCTTCGGCGGCTGCGGACGCTTCTTGTCACCTATCGTGAGGCGGGCGGCCTGGATGCGATTGTGCTTTTCCATGATCTCGGCCATGGCGAGCCGCTGATCGACGCACTTGCCCGCTTCGGCGCGGGTCTGCCCGCAAATGTCCTGCCGGTCGCGGTGAACGAGATAACCCAGTTAGGGATCGAGGCGTGGACCGCGCCGGTCGCCTGGGGCGCTTGCGCCGTAAGGGCGCTGTCGTCGGCCAAGCCAAGGCATGAGCTTACCGGAATTGCCGCAAACATCGCAATCGCCAATCTTTTGAGCCGGTCTCTCGGTTATGGCGCGGAGGTCTGCGGATTGATCGAAGTGGACGATCCCGACATACTCGCCTCGGCGCTCGACCTGATTACTCCAGATGTTGCGTCGCGGCGCCCGGCGGCATTCCTGCCGCTCGGCAAGAAGCGCAGCCTGCTGACGAGCACCATGCTCGAGCTCCATCGAGCCGCGCCGACGCCGGTCGACCGGGTGGCGTTGCCTGCTGCAGCTCCGTTCGGCGGCCTGGACGTCAATGTCGACGGCTGCACGCTCTGCCTCTCTTGTGTCTCCGCCTGTCCAACCGGGGCGCTTTCCGACAGCGAACAGCAGCCGGCCCTGTATTTTTCCGAGAGCGCCTGCGTGCAGTGCGGCCTTTGCGCCGCGACCTGCCCGGAGAAGGTCATCACCTTGACGCCGCAGGTGGATTTCCAGGCATGGGGTGCTCGCAGCCGGGTCGTGAAGCAAGAGGAGCCGTACAACTGCATCCGCTGCGCAAAGCCGTTCGGCACAAGGAGCACCGTCGAGCGGATCGTCGCCAAGCTCGAAGGCAAACACTGGATGTTTGCAGGCGAGAACGCACGGCGGCTCGACCTTGTACGGATGTGCGACAATTGCCGCGTCGATGCGGCGATGAATGAGGGCTTCGATCCTTATGCAGGCCCTGGTCGCTCGCCGCCGCGAACCACTGAAGACTATCTGCGGGAGCGCAAGGCCTCGAGCGACAAGGCGGTCTGAGCCTTGGGCTGGTCGCCCTCAAAAATGCGTTTCCCGGCGATCGGGGCGATGAGCCGGCTACGACGGTGACCAAAAGGGTTACACGATCAACACGCAAATAAACGGTTTCAGCAATCAAATCTTAGGCATAGCGTGACATGCTTGCCGCTCGGCTGACCACCGGGTGGCTCGAATGGATGTATGGGAAAGGGGGGCCTCAGGGCCCGTCGATTGATAGATCGAACGCACCTCGACATGCAGGACGATCCTGCCGTCACGGCGGAAGTTGAGCGACTTCTGGCGCAGCGCACGCGCGACATCCGGCTCAAAGGCGAGATCAAGCGCCTGTTTCAGGCACGTGTCTGGTCGCAAACGGCCAAGATCATCCGCGCCTGGATGACATGGGTGGCGTTCCTGGATGTCCTGACGCTGGCGCTCAACCTGGTGATGCTTCCAAGGTCGATCGCGCTATCCATGCTCTTGCCTGGCGCCATCATCCCTCCCGTCGCTGCAGCCGTGGTCCTTGTCTGGCGAAAACGGCGCCCGTCCTGGGTCCAGGGGGTTTCCCTGATCACAGGCATGTTCCTCATCCTGTTGTCGATCGTATTGGTCGGCGCAAGCGCCGGCGGCGAGTTCTACGAGCGGCACTTGAACATCATGCTGTTCGTAGCGATTACCGCCATCATCATCTTCGGCGTCCCTCAGGCATGGACCGTGACGGTCGCGGCTTTGGCTCTCGGTCTCTATCTCGTCTTCCAGGTGCAGAACCCGGGCCTTGAGATTGGCAATGCGGTGGCTGCCACGTTGTTTTTTGCCAGCGGCATTCTCGCTACGGTCGCCGCGCGGCGTACGATGACAATTCTGGCTCAGAAGACTTTTCTGTTCGAGCTTCGAGACCGACACAGGGTTGCCGAACTGGCAGAAGCGAACGATCGGCTGGAGCTTCTGGCGAGAACCGATCCGCTGACCGGCGTCGACAATCGGCGCCGGATGACGGAAACGCTCGACCACGTCTGGGGCGGTGGCGGCAAATGCCCCGGCGGCGCCGCCATGCTGATGTGCGACATCGACGACTTCAAGAAGCTCAACGATCGTCTCGGTCATGCCGAGGGCGATCGTTGCCTCATCGAGGTCGCCCGCTTGATCCGGGAGAACGTGAGGCGCGATCGCGATCATGTTGCGCGCTACGGCGGTGAGGAATTTCTCGTGCTGCTTCCAAGTGTGAACGAGCAGGAGGCCGCCATTGTAGCCGAGCGAATTCGCGAGTGTGTGGAAGCTGCTCGTCTTCCTAATCCTGGATCCCGCGTGTCCCGCTATATCACCCTCAGCATCGGCGTGGCGGTCCAGGCGCCGGACCAGGTCATATCGCCGGAGCAGCTCCAGCGGCAGGCCGATGAAGCACTCTATGTTGCCAAGCAGACCGGCCGCAATCGGGCGGTGTTCCACAGGCTGGAGTCATCGAGCCGCTTGGGCACTCGGTCGATGCGGTGATGTCGAAGTTCAGTCGGTGCGTGTCTCGGCCTGAAGAAAGCGGATCAGGGCTGCCCGATCCTCGGCATTGCTGATCGTCTGTTCAGGCATCTTGGTGCCGGGGGTGTAGGCGTTCGGACCCAGCTCGAACAGCTCCGACACGGTTTCCGGTGCCCAGACGATGTCCATTTTCCGGAAAGCGGGCGAATAGTGGTAACCCGGCACGGACGCTATCTTGCGCCCGAAAATGCCATGCAGCGTCGGCCCGGCTCGATTGCCATCGTTCGGGTCGAGCGTATGGCAGGCAACGCAGGCGCGAAATACTTCTGCGTCCGGATTGCCCGCGTATCTGGCCATCGGATCGGTCCTGCCTGCTGTAGCGGCTCCAAGGCGCTCGCCCGTCTCGACGTTCCATTCCCGCACCAGATGGTCGGCGCCGCCAGCCAGAAGCGTCTTGCCGCCAGCCGCGAACGCAAGCGACCATACCGCCACGCCGGAGGTGTCGAGCGTGCGGATGGTGGAGAGGCTGATGGCGTCCAGCAACAGGATTCCATCACCGATGCCGGCGACGGCGAGATAGTTCGCGTCTGGGGTGGCGGCGAGAGCAATCACCGGTTTGCCCAAGACCGGAACTTCCAGCTGCACTTTGCCGCGCCGGTCGAGCAGCCGCAGCTGCCCGTCAGCACCTGCGACGAACAGGCGGTCGCCGGACGCTCTTGCTAGCGCGTTGAGCGGCGTCGGCATGATGGCCCGAAGCGGAGCCGCCCCAGCCTGGCTCGGCCAAAAGATGACTGTCGCGTCATAGCCGGCGCTGACGAGGGTTGCGTCCGCCAAGAAGGCGAGCGCATTGACGTTTGCACGATGGCCTTCCAGGACGCGCGCTGGCCCACCGGCAAGCGGCCAGAGCCGGACGGTGGTGTCCCAGGACGCCGAAGCCAGCATCGATCCGTCGGGTGACAGTTCGAGGTCGGCGACAGGCCCGGTGTGGCCCTCCAGGATGCGGGCCGGCTCGCCTCGACCGATTTGCCAGATCGCGATGCGACCATCCGTACCGGCGCTGGCAAAGCGCCCGTTCGGCAATGCAGCGACGGCAGTTACCTCACCTTCATGAAAGAGCAGCACGTCGCGTGCTTCGCCGGTCTCAAGCGACCAGATGATTGCCTTGGTATCAAAACTGCCGGTTGCCACCGTCTTTCCGTCCGGCGCCACGGAAATCGCCCGCACCGGACCGCCATGCCCGCGCAGTTCCGCACCATGTGCCGTCGCGCCGGCGAGGAAAACAGCAGCGAGCAAAGCTGTTGCGAGCGTCTTATGCATTGCGCATCATACGTTTCCGTGTTCCGCTGGCGGGCAGCGTCTTTGCCGAGGAACAGCATGCGATCGCGACCCGACCAGCCGCACAGTCCAAGCTATTAGAGGCAATCCTATGACTCAAAACATGGAAACCGATGCCTTCAACGTGTCGATGCGCAAGTTCCTGAAGCAGGTCGGCGTCACCTCGCAGCAGGCGATCGAAAAGGCCGTGGCGGATGCGGGACTGAAAGGGCAGGGGCGCCTGACCGTGAGGGCCGTGATTACGGCTGAACGCGCCGGTCTGCACCACGTCGTCGAAGGCGAAATCGACCTTGGCTGAACAGGTTTGGCGGTGCGCCCAGCGCCCCATCGACACCTCACATCAATGGAAGAACCGGACCTGCCCGGCCGGGCCCGTGTCATAGCCCGTGAGTTCTGCGGCGCGCTGAGCGAAGCTGTCCTGGGCCATGAGGCGGATCAGCGCCTGGATCGAAGGCTGGAAATAGGTTCGCTGCCGCATCAGCAGATCGAAATTCTCCCACGCCAATGACACGAATTTGAGGCCGGCGGCGCGCGCGGCGGCGCGTGTGGCAATGCCGCAATCGGCCCTGCCGGTCCGGATCGCGGCAGCGAGTTCCGGCCCTGTCAGGCATGGCGGCTCGAGCCGGTTCAACCGCCTCTGGCTGGCGCCGGCGCGGGCGACCAGGACATCCAGCAGCATTTGGGCTCCGGCCCCGACCTGGCGCATCGCGATCTTGGCGCCGCTTTCTAGGACATCGGCCAGGCTGTTGAGCGATCGGGGGTTGCCCGGCGGCAGCAGCAGCCCTTGTTCGCGCCGCGTGAAACCGATCAGCACCGCATCGTGCAGCCGCGGCATGGCGCGCGCGGCCTCCACATTGGGGTCGGCGGCATCACCGTGGAAATGGATCGCCGCAGCGGCAATCTCGCCACGCAAAAGACGCGCAACGCCGCCTGCCGTCCCCTCGGTAAGCGAGGCAAGGCCGGAGCCCGCCTGACGAAGGCTCCATTCCAGCAGGTCGTCCTGGCTGCCGCCGACTATGGGCGGCGGCTCGGGCGCAATCATCCCGTCGGGACGCGCCAATCCCGACAGAACCCACCGGTCGAGCTCGTTACGCGGAAACAGCCATTTGCCCGTCACTTTGCTGCACGGGATGCTGTTTTTGGCGACCAATTCGTAAAGCTTGCGTTCGCCAAGGCGCAAATAGTCTGCGGCTTCCACAGTCGTCAGCAAATCCATCCTGCAATCTTATGCATATTCCTGCGCAAGTTCAATTGTTTGACGAATACGGAGTAAATGCAGCAGAAATAGCAGGGAAGGACGCAGCGCAGGCGAATGGGAATGTCAGAAGGCCTAGATGCATGGCAGCTTATAGCGAGCGGCGACGCGACGCTGATCTCGATAGTGCGGCTTTCGCTGACCATTACCCTGGCCGCCGTTGCAGTTGCGGCCGTCGTGGGACTGCCGCTCGGGGCGTTGCTGGCACTGACCCGTTTTCCGGGACGTTCCGCGCTCGTCGTGCTTGTCAACGGCTTCATGGGCCTGCCGCCCGTAGTCGTCGGCCTGACCGTTTACCTGCTGTTGTCGCGATCAGGGCCGCTCGGCGCGTTCGGCCTGCTGTTCACACCGGCCGCCATGGTCATCGCGCAGGCGCTTCTCGTCCTGCCGATTATCGCGGCTCTGACGCGCCAGACCATCGAGGATTTGTGGCGCGAATATCGCGAGGAACTGACGGCGATGGGCGTCGGCCCGACAGGCCGGGTGGCGACGCTCTTGTGGGACAGCCGTTTCAGCCTGATCACCGCAATGCTCGCCGGCTTCGGCCGGGCGGCCGCCGAAGTCGGCACGGTCATGATCGTCGGCGGCAATATCGAGGGCTTTACCCGAACCATGACCACCACGATCGCGCTCGAAACATCAAAGGGAGACCTGCCGCTCGCGATCGGGCTCGGCGTCATCCTGATCGGCCTCATTCTTGCCATCAATGCCGCTGCCTGGGGCCTGCGATTGTGGTCGGAGCAACGGGTGGCTTGATGATGCGGGCCGCGCTGACCGACCTTCCTCTCGTTCTGGACCGGGTCTCGCTCAGCGCCGGCGCCACGACCATGCTCGACCGCCTGAACCTGGCGATTGCTCCCGGTGCGCCGACACTGGTGCTCGGTCCCAATGGCGCGGGCAAGACGTCACTGCTTCGGGTTTGCATGGGACTTGCCGCGCCTTCCGCAGGAACTGTGAGCTGGGGTGGGCGCACCGATCGGGGGCTCGGGCGCCGGGCAATGCTGCTCCAGAAACCGGTGATGCTGCGGCGCTCCGTCGCCGCCAACGTGGCTTACGGACTGGCGCAAGCTGGTTGTCCGCGCCATCGTCGCGCGGCACGCACCGAGGAACTTCTCGATCGTGTGGGCCTTCTGGGCCTGGCGGCGCGACCTGCGCGGCGCTTGTCCGGCGGTGAGCAACAGCGCGTTGCGCTTGCCCGCGCACTGGCGCGCGAACCCGAGATCCTGCTGCTCGATGAGCCCACCGCCAGCCTTGATCCCGCTGCAACCCGCCATGTCGAGGAGATCATCCTCATGGCCTCCCAATCGGGTACCAAGATCGTCATGGCTTCGCACGATCTCGGCCAGGTGCGACGGCTTGCGGGAGATGTCGTCTTCCTCGTTTGCGGCCGACTGTGCGAGCACGCCAGCGCCGGTGATTTTTTCGATCGCCCGTCATCCGCAGAAGCTGCCGCCTTCATCCATGGGGAGCTTGTTCTTTGATCGCGGAAACAGAGCGTCCAGTGCTGAACCGTCGGCAGTTTACCGCAATTGCGGTCATTTTGACCTTCCTCGCATCCAGCGGCGCATCGGCCAGCGCACAGGAACAGTCGATCGTGGTGGCCTCGACGACGTCGACCCGGGATGCCGGCCTTTTCGACCACATACTGCCGTTGTTCACCACAAGGACCGGTATCGAGGTGAGGGTGGTCGCGCAGGGAACCGGCCAGGCGCTCGACGCCGGCCGCCGGGGAGACGCAGACGTGGTCTTCGTCCATGCCAGGGCGCAGGAGGAGAAATTCGTCCAGCAAGGTTTTGGCGTGAGACGCTTCGATGTGATGTACAATGATTTCGTCCTGATTGGGCCCAGAAGCGACCCGGCCGGCATCAAGGGTTCGCCGGATATCGCAGTCGCCTTGACATCGATCCAGAGCAAAAAAGCTGTTTTTGTTTCCCGCGGCGACAAATCCGGAACCCACTTTGCAGAACTCGGACTCTGGAAGGCGGCAGGTGTCGATATCGCGGCGATGAAGGGGTCCTGGTACAAGGAGATAGGGCAGGGCATGGGCGCTGCACTCAACACAGCCGGCGCCATGGATGCCTATGTGCTTTCCGATCGCGCCACATGGTTGGCGTTCAAGAACCGCGGCGAACTGGAGATCGTGGTCGAAGGCGATAAAAGGCTGTTCAACCAGTACGGTGTCATGCTGGTGAATCCCGCGAGGCACCCGAGCGTCAAGGCTGAACCCGGCCAACTCTTCATAGATTGGCTGATCTCGCCTGAAGGACAGCAGGCGATCGGCGAATACAATATTGACGGCCAGCAACTGTTCTTCCCGAACGCTGAGCAGAAGCGCTCCTGAAGTCGGTTGCAAAGCGGGTTGCATCTGCCCCATCATCGGACATGATGAGAATGCAGCCTTCCATCGGCGCGCTGACCGGTCTCGAAGCGGCTCTCGCCGCACTCCTCGACGGAGTGGAGCCGGTCGCGCCCACTCTTTTGCCGCTTGACCAGACGCCTGGGAAGATCGGCGCCGCCATGCCGCCCCTGGCACGCGCGCAGCCCATCCGCGACACGGCAAGGACAGACGGCTGGGCGTGCCGCGCGCTCGATCTTGCTGGTGCGTCGGCCTATTCGCCGCTGCCGCTGATGGCAATGCCGGTCTGGATAGAGGCAGGCGGCGCCATGCCGGAGGGATGCGATTGCGTTCTCGATGCCGATCTCATCGATTGCAGCGGCCCGATGCCCCAGGCGCTCGATGAAGCGGCACCGGGCCAGGGCGTGCGACGCGCCGGCGAGGACATGGTGGCGGGCCGACCGCTCATCATTGCAGGGAACAGGCTGTCGGCCGCTGACCTCCTGACCGTGCGAAGCGCAGGGATTGGTGAAATTGCGGTGCGGATGCCGCAGGTGCGCCTGATCGATGTCGCCGCCCCGACGAGCGATACTTTCACGGCGCATTTTATCGCCGACCTTGCAAGAGCCTCTGGCGCGACCGTATTCGATATCGAAACGGTTGCGCGCGACGCCAGATCCGTCGCCCAGGCGCTTGGCAATGCAGCCGGCGATTTGATCATCCTGATTGGAGGCACTGGTGCGGGGCGCGCCGACGCTACAGCTGACGCGCTTGCCGCGTGTGGGGCGCTCATCGCCCACAACATAGCGCTGCAGCCCGGCCGAACCGCGGCGATCGGACGGCTCGATGCGGTCCCGATCATTGCTCTGCCCGGCGCGCCCGATCAGGCTCTTGCCGCCTTTCTGGCGCTGGTTCAGCCGGCTATCGATCGCCTGACGGACAGGAGCGCCCGGCGACAGACGGTCCTGGCGCTGGAGCGGAAAATCTCGTCCACGGTCGGACTGGCCGAGATCGTCCTGCTGAAGCAGCAACAAGACAGATGGCGGCCGCTTGCGATAGGCGATTTTTCGCTGGAGGCGATCCGCCGGGCGGATGCATGGCTTGCCATCCCAGGCGGCAGTGAGGGGTGTGCCGCGGGAACACCGGTCGGCGCCTTTGTGTTCGACGGTGCCGGATGAGTCCGTCATGACCAGATCCACCCGCCAAGACGCCGGCCAGGAGCAGTTCCTGACGATCCTGTCGCGCGACGAGGCGCTCGCCCGTTTCGAGGCGGCGCTATTTCCCAGGACGATCCCGACCGAAGAACTGATGCTTGCGGAGGTGCTTGGGCTGGCGCTTGCCGATGATGTCACCGCTCCGATCGACGTGCCGCCCTTCGACCGTTCGAACGTCGACGGTTTTGCCGTGCGCGCCGCCGACATAGCGATCGCGTCGGAGGCGCTTCCTGCCAGACTCATGCTCAACCGCGAAACCATCGCCTGCGGTGTCGCCCCGCAGACACCCGTGCTCGCAGGCACCGCCACCTCGATCGCGACGGGCGGGCCGGTGCCGCGCGGCGCCGATGCCATCGTCATGGTGGAGCATACACACCCAGCCGAAGGCGATGCCATCGAGGTCAGGCGCGGAGCCTCGCCCGGCCAGTTCATCTCGCATGCCGGATCCGACATTGCCCGCGGTGAGGTTCTGCTGCGCGCCGGAACGGTGATCGGCTCGCGTGAAATCGGCATGCTTGCCGCCTGTGGAATTGCGCTGGTGACGGTGGCGCGCAAGCTGCGGGTGGCGGTTTTGTCGACCGGCGACGAACTTGTCCAACCAGGCGACACCCTTCGACCCGCCGGCATTTACGACGCCAATGGCGCAATCGTCAGCGCCGCGATAACCGAAAATGGCGGCCAGGCGAGCTTTCTCGGCGCCTATCCGGATGACGAAGCCACACTTGAAGCCGCCATGCGCGAGGCGCTGGCGGCGCATGACGTGCTGATACTGTCGGGTGGGACGTCCAAGGGCGCGGGTGATGTCAGCCACCGCATCGTGAACCGTCTCGGCGCGCCCGGCATCGTTGCCCATGGCGTGGCGCTGAAGCCGGGAAAGCCGCTTTGCCTCGCCGTCTGCGACGGCAAGCCGGTCGTCGTGCTGCCGGGATTCCCGACTTCGGCCATGTTCACCTTCCACGACATGATCGTACCCGTGCTGCGCCGCATGGCGGGCCTGCCGCCTCGGACCGAAGCGAAGGTCGCTGCAAAGGTCCCACTGCGCATTCAGTCCGACCTCGGCCGCACGGAGTTCGTGATGGTATCGCTGGTCGAGGGTGAGCAGGGGCTGGTCGCCTATCCCACCGGCAAGGGCTCGGGGGCGATAACGTCCTTTGCCCAGGCCGACGGCTTCATCAGCATCGAAGCTCTAGCCGACAATATGCCTGCCGGAAGCGAGGCGTCGGTGACGCTGTTCACCCCGCACGTCCGTGTTCCCGATCTCGTGGTGATCGGCAGCAACTGCACCGGCCTCGATCTTGTCGTGGGCATTCTGTTTCGCGCCGGCCTGACGGTGCGGTCCATCGCGGTCGGCAGCCTGGGCGGCCTGGCCGCGGCCAGGCGAGGCGAGTGCGATATCGCGCCCATCCACCTCTTCGATGCCAAGACGCAAAGCTACAATGCGCCGTTCCTGAGCGAAGGCCTCGGACTCGTGCAGGGATGGCGACGCATGCAGGGCATCGTCTACCGCCCGGGCGACCTGCGCTTCCAGGGGACCGACCCAGAGGAGGCGGTGCGAGCCGCACTCGCCGATCCCAATTGCATGATGGTCAACCGCAACCAGGGCTCGGGCACGCGCATCCTGATCGACCAACTGCTTGGTGCCGCGCGCCCCGACGGATATTGGAACCAGCCCCGCTCGCACAATGCCGTCGCGGCGGCCGTGGCGCAGAACCGAGCCGACTGGGGCGTCACCATTGCGCCGGTGGCGCGCTCAGCCGGGCTCGGCTTCATTGCGCTGAAGGAAGAGCATTATGATTTCGCGCTGGTCTCTGCCCGCAAACAGCGACCCGCGGTGCAGGCCTTCCTAACCGCGCTCGCTTCGCCTGAATTCAACGAGGCGGTCGAGCGCATGGGTTTTACCCGACCTGGCCAAGTGTGAGATATCCGGGTTAAGGGTCGGCAAGGTGCCCAACCAGCCGTTCGGCCTCGGCAAAATCTTCGACCGTGTTGACATTGAAGAAGGGATCCACCGGCTTGTCCGGCCAGGACTGGGTTGCAACCTTGTAGCGAGCCGTCCACAGGTCGATCTTGCGAACGCCCTCTTCGACCAGTGCATGGCGTAGCGCATCTCGCATCGCCACTTGCCACAGCCCGATGACAGGATGCGTCCGACCCGCTGACATCACCACCGCCAGATCCGCAGCTTTCGCCATGCGCGCCCGATGCAGCCGTTCGACGAGGTCGCGCGGCAAGAAAGGACAGTCCGCTGCGACGCTGACGATCCATTCGACATCGGGCCTGTTCGCCGCGGTCCAGTCGAGGCCCGCAAGCACGCCGGCAAGCGGGCCCGGATAATTCTCGACCGGGTCGGCGACGACTGGTAGGCGAAAGCGGTCGAAGCGGGCAGGGTCGCCATTGGCGTTCAGCAACAGCCCGTCGCATTGCGGGCTGAGGCGCTCGAGGACACGCTCGAGGATGGTGAGTCCGTCGAGCCGACGCATCGATTTGTCGCCACCGCCCATGCGCCGGGCGAGCCCGCCGGCGAGAACGACGCCCAGGGTCGGCACCTTCTCATTCGCCATCGTCGGCTCCCTTGCGTCTGTGACGCGGTGCTTCCTCGTCGACGGAAGCGAGGTCCTGGTCGAAGACGATGCGGTCCGCGCCCGATAGCACGGCGAACCGCTTGCCGCGCGCCCGACCGACCAGCGTCAGGCCGGCCTGACGCGCCAGATCTACTCCCCAGGCGGTGAAACCCGAGCGCGAGACGAGGATCGGAATGCCCATTCGAACCGTCTTGATCGTCATTTCCGACGTCAGCCTGCCCGTCGTGTAAAGGATCTTGTCAGCGGCATCGATGCCGTGGCGATACATCCAGCCGGCGATCTTGTCGACGGCGTTGTGGCGCCCGACGTCCTCCATGTAGCAGATCGGCGTGCCTTCCTTGCAAAGCACGCAGCCATGAATCGCGCCCGCTTCAAGATAGAGCGACGGCGTCGTGTTGATCGTGCGGGTCATTTGGTAAAGCCAGGAGGTGTGCAGCGCGGCTGGCGGCAGAGTGGTATCGAGCGCCTCGAGAAGATCGCCGAAAGCGGTCCCCTGCGCGCAGCCTGAAGTCTGCGTCCGTTTTCTAAGCTTCTGCTCGTAATTTGTGTTGCGCTCGGTACGGACGACCACGACCTGCACGTCGTCGTCATATTCGACCTCGGTTACGACGTCGTCAGATTTAAGCATGTTCTGATTGAGCAGGTAGCCCAGCGCCAGATATTCGGGATAGTCGCCGATCGTCATCATCGTGACGATCTCCTGGGCATTCAGATAGAGCGTCAGCGGGCGTTCAACGGGGACGCGGATTTGAATAGCGGCGCCCGTATGATCGATGCCGCTGACCTGTTCGGTCAATCGGATGTCATCCGGGCTCGGCATGATGATGGCGGGGTCTGGTCGGGTTTTCATCTGTTGCATGGCGCTCTCTTGAAATTGCAATCCCGCTCGCCGGAGTGGACGCGTTATCTCCGGCTTGACCTGCACTATATAGCCTGTTCAAACCGATGCCGGTCCACAAAAGCGCGCACAGGCGCAGACTGGGCTTGCCGGATGGCGCCGAGCTGCCGGCTCGGCCAGGTCCATAGAGGCTGAAGGCTCGATGGCGCAACTTTCAGATGACTGCTTCGCTTTCGGCGGCCCGATGCGATCGCTCGATGATACTGCCGCACTGATTGCTTCACGGCTGACCGTTGTCGACGAGACCGAAGCCGTCCAGCTGGCGATTGCCGATGGGCGCGTCCTGGCGAGTGATCTGGTGGCGCCGCTGCCCCTGCCGCCTTTCACCAACTCAGCCGTCGACGGCTATGCACTGCGCGGCGACGACCTGCCGGGAACCGTTGAAAAAGCCTTGCCGGTGAGCGGCAGGATCCAGGCTGGGATGGCGCCGGATCGGCACGCCGCGCCCGGACAAGCCATACGCATCTTCACCGGCGCTCCGCTGCCGGAGGGGGCAGACACGGTCTACATGCAGGAAGATGTCCGTGTCGACGATAGCGGCAGGGTCATTCTTCCGCCCGGCCTGAAAAGAGGAGCCAACGTGCGGCCGGCGGGCGAGGACGTCGCAACAGGCAAGGTGGTCCTGCAGGCCGGCCAGCGCATGCGCCCGCAGGATGTTGCGCTCGCCGCGGCGCTCGGCATGACGCAGATCGATGTGCGGCGCAAAGTTCGCGTCGCGATCTTCTCGACCGGCAACGAGATCGTCGCGCCGGGAAAGGTCCGGGGACCGGCCCAGCTTTTCGATTCGAACCGCTTCATGCTGATGGCCATGCTGGCAAGATTGGGCTGCGAGACCACCGATTTGGGCATTCTGATCGACGACAGCAGGCTGATCGCGGATGTGCTGAGCAAGGCTGCGCCAGGACAGGACCTGATCCTGGCGTCCGGCGGGGTCTCGACCGGGGAGGCCGACTGCGTCAAGGCCGCCGTCGAGAGTGTGGGCACCCTGGTCTTCTGGCGGGTGGCCATAAAACCCGGCCGCCCAGTCGCCATGGGGGTGATCCGGGGAACAGCCTTCATTGGGCTGCCCGGCAATCCGGTGGCGAGCTTCGTCACATTCGCCCATATTGCGCGCGCCGCGATCTTTGCACTGGCCGGCGCACGGCAGCAGCCACCAATTTCGCGGCCGGTGCGGGCCGCCTTCTCCTACCGCAAAAAGCCGGGGCGACGCGAATATGTGCGGGTAAGCCTGCGTGGGACGCAGGATGGCACATATGAAGCCGTCAAATTCCCGCGCGAGGGCGCTGGCATGCTGTCTTCTTTGGTTCAAACGCACGGCCTTGTCGAACTCGGCGAGGAAATAGCCGAGGTCGAGCCGGGCCAGACCGTTCAGTTCCTTGCCTATTCGGACCTGTATTGACGAACGCCGTCGAGCCGGTGGGCATGCAGTATGCCAAAATGCGGTGCGACGCCTGGCCGCTCTCAACTGCAGTATACCCTGGGTCGGCGACCGTTGACGACCGGTAAGCGGTCCGCCATGGTGCGCCACCATGACGACGAGACAGCTCGATCTGACGGGATTGAAATGTCCCTTACCGGCGCTGAAAACCCGCAAGGCGCTCAGCGGCATAAGCCCAGGCGAGCGCCTTGAGGTCCGTTGCACCGATCCGCTGGCAGCCATAGACATTCCCAATCTGATCAACGAAATGGGCGACCGCCTGGAGGCGATGCAACGGCAGGGAGACCACATCGTTTTCTTGATCGAAAAGGCGCAAGCTGCCCCGGTATAGGCCGTGCGACAAATCAGGGCGCAGATCAGTTCTGTCGCGGCGCCCCGGCCATGCTAAAATTGTCAAACCGGCATTTGGTTCAACTTGTCTGCCAAGTCGATTTGTGTGCCAAGTCCTTGATCCCAAGGTGCGCCGGGCTGAGGGAGCTCACAACCACATTGGTGGCGGGAGCCGCCTTCCTCAGACGAAGGGTCCGGGAGGAGAGAGGATGACAATGCAGCAACGGCGATCTCCCGATCGCGGACCCAAAGGGCGGGCGCTGGATGATGTTGCCCTGGCCGAGGTCCGGGAACTTCTTGGCCATCGCGAACGGCGCCGGGATCTGTTGATCGAATTCCTGCATCTGATCCAGGACCGCTACGGTTGTCTGTCGGCCGCGCATCTGCGAGCGCTTGCCGAAGACATGCGCCTGTCCCAGGTGGAGGTTTACGAGGTCGCGACCTTCTACGACCATTTCGATATCGTCAGGGAAGGCGAGGCGAGACCCGCGCCGCTGACAATCCGGGTGTGCGAATCGATAAGCTGCATGCTGGCGGGCGCCGAACACCTGATTGGCGAACTGGCCGCCAAGGCCGACCCAAACACAGTCCGCGTCATGCGTGCGCCCTGCATGGGCCGCTGCGCCGCAGCGCCCGCGGCGCGCATTGGCGACCGTGAGGTCGACCAAGCCAGCAGCCATATCCTCATCGATCTAGCTCGCTCGGGCGACACCAAAGTTGTCGTGCCAGATTATGTCGGCCTCGATGCCTATCGGGCCGCTGGCGGCTATCAGCTTCTCCGGAAGGTGAAGGCGGGCGAGACCGGCATTGACGCCATCATCGAGATCATGGAGCACGCCGGTCTGCGCGGTCTCGGCGGCGCCGGCTTTCCGGCCGGCAAGAAATGGAACTTCGTGCGCGGCTATCCAGGGCCGCGGCTGATGTCGATCAATGGCGACGAAGGCGAACCTGGCACTTTCAAGGACCGCATCTATCTCGAAAAGGATCCGCACCGCACCTTCGAAGGTGCGCTTATCGCCGCCCATGCGGTTGAGGCCGAGCGCATTTATTTCTACATGCGCGACGAATACCCGGCCGTGCTCGCCATTTTGCGCGCCGAGATCGCGGCGCTCGAGGCAGCCGGCATCGTCAAGCCCGGTTTCATCGACCTTCGGCGCGGCGCCGGCGCCTATATTTGCGGCGAGGAAAGCGCGATGCTGGAAAGCATCGAGGGCAAGCGCGGCATGCCCCGTCACCGACCTCCCTATATTGCCGAAGTCGGACTTTTCGGACGCCCGACACTCAACCACAATGTCGAGACGCTGTGGTGGATTCGCGACATCGTCGAGAAGGGCCCCGAATGGTTCGCCGCGCAGGGCAAGCCCGGCCATCAGGGAATTCGCTCCTGGTCGGTTTCCGGACATGTGAAGGAGCCGGGCGTCAAGCTCGCCCCGGCCGGCGTCACCGTGCGCGAACTGATCGAGGATTATTGCGGCGGCATGGCAGACGGGCATGAATTCAAGGCCTATCTGCCAGGTGGAGCCTCGGGCGGCATCCTTCCGGCGTCGATGGGCGACATTGAACTCGATTTCGGCGGCGAACTCGCCAAACAGGGCGCCTTTGTCGGCTCACATGCGGTGGTCGTGCTTTCGCAAGCCGACAACATCAGGGATGTGACCCTCAATCTCATGAATTTCTTCAAACATGAGAGTTGCGGGAAATGCACGCCGTGCCGGGAAGGAACCGAAAAGCTGGTAACGCTCTTGAAAGAGAAGGGCGTGCCGAATGAGACGGCGATGCGCGACCTTGAAACAGTGATGCGCGATTCCTCCATTTGCGGTCTCGGCCAGGCGGCGCCCAATCCGGTCAATCACCTTTTGACGCATTTTAGGGATGATCTTTGAAATGGCAGATGGCGTCATTTTCACCCTCGACGGCAAGACGGTCACAGCCGCTGACGACGAGACGATCTGGGACGTTGCAAAGCGCGAAGGCACCAGGATACCGCATCTGTGCCATGTCGACATGCCCGGCTATCGGCCAGACGGCAATTGCCGCGCCTGCATGGTCGATGTCGAGGGCGAACGGGTGCTTGCCGCCTCCTGCATCCGCAAGCCTTCCGCCGGAATGGTGGTGAAGACGGATACCGAACGGGCTACGAAATCGCGCCAGATGGTGTTCGAGCTTCTCGCCAGCAACATGCGGCCGGCGGCCGACGGTCCGGATCAGCAGTCGATGTTCTGGCAGTGGGCTGGTTCGATGGGCATTTCCGGCGCTCGCTACAGCTCGAAATTCGCCACCGATGATGTCCGGCCAGAATTCGACATCACCAATCCCGCCATTGCCGTCAATCTCGACGCCTGCATCACTTGCGGCGCCTGTGTCCGGGCCTGCCGCGAGGTCCAGGTCAACGATGTGCTTGGCATGGCCGAGCGCGGCAATCACTCGCTTCCCGTCTTCGACATGCACGATCCGATGGGCCTGTCGACCTGTGTCACCTGCGGTGAATGCGTGCAGGCCTGCCCGACCGGCGCGCTCTACGAAAAGTCGCTGATGGATGATGCAGGCAAGACCCGGGTCATCCAGGAATTCGACAAGGTCGTCGACACGCTGTGCCCGTTCTGCGGCGTCGGTTGCCAGACCAGCGTTGCGGTCAAGGACAACAGAATAGTTCAGGTCGATGGCCGCAATGGCTATGCCAACGAGAACCGGCTCTGCGTCAAGGGTCGTTTCGGCTTCGATTATGCGATGTCGCCTGAACGGCTGACCAAGCCGCTGATCCGCCGCGACGATGCGCCGAAGTCGGGCGATGCCGATATGCGCGGCGTCGATCCGCTGACCGTGTTTCGCGAGGCTAGCTGGGAAGAGGCGCTCGCACGCGCCGCCGGCGGGCTGAAGACGATCCTCAGGGATCATGGCGGGCAGGCGCTGGCCGGTTTCGGCTCGGCGAAAGGCTCGAACGAAGAGGCCTATCTGTTCCAAAAACTGGTGCGCCAGGGTTTTGGCACCAACAATGTCGACCATTGCACGCGGCTTTGCCACGCATCTTCGGTGGCGGCGCTGATGGAAGGCGTCGGTTCGGGTGCGGTTTCGGCGCCCTTCAACGACGCGCTGAAGGCCGAATGCATCATCGTTATCGGCGCACGGCCGACCACCAACCATCCGGTCGCCGCGACCTATTTCAAGCAGGCGGCCAAGCGCGGCGCCAAGCTGATCGTCATGGACCCGCGCGGCCAGGACCTGATGCGCCATGCGTCGCATTCGCTGCGATTCAAGGCTGGCAGCGACGTCGCCATGCTGAACGCGCTGATCCACGTCATCGTCGAGGAAAAGCTCTACGACGAGCAATATATCCAGGCCAACGCTTCCGGATTCGAGGCCCTGAAGGCCAAGGTGAAGGATTTTTCGCCCGAGGCGATGGCCGAGGTCTGCGGCGTCGAGGCCAGCGTGCTGCGCGACGTCGCCCGCACCTATGCGACCGCCGAGCGGTCGATCATCTTTTGGGGCATGGGGATTTCCCAGCACACACACGGAACCGACAATGCGCGCTGCCTTATCGCTTTGGCGCTGATCACGGGACATGTCGGCCGGCCGGGAACGGGCCTGCACCCACTGCGCGGCCAGAACAACGTGCAGGGCGCATCCGATGCCGGGCTCATCCCGATGTATTTTCCGGACTACAGATCAGTCGAGAATGTCGACATCCGCGGCCAGTACGAGAATTTCTGGGGCCAGACGCTGGACCCGAAACGCGGCCTGACGGTCGTCGAAATCATCGACGCCATCCATGACGGCGAAATCAAAGGCATGTACATACTGGGCGAGAACCCGGCCATGTCCGATCCGGACCAAACCCATGCCCGGCAAGCACTGGCCATGCTCGACCATCTCGTGGTGCAGGACATCTTCCTGACCGAGACCGCCTGGCACGCAGATGTGGTGCTGCCAGCCTCGGCGCATGCCGAAAAGCTCGGCACATACACCAACACCAACCGGCAAGTGCAGATCGGCCGGCCGGCGCTCGACATGCCGGGCGAAGCGCGCCAGGATTGGGAACTGATTGTCGAACTGGCGAGGCGCATCGGTCTGGACTGGAATTACGGCCATGTCTCCGAGGTCTATGCGGAAATGGCGGCCGTGATGCCGTCCTTGAAACATATTTCCTGGGACCGCATCGAGCGCGAGGGATCGGTGATCTATCCGGCCGACGGTCCCGACAAGCCCGGCAATGAGATCATCTTCTCGTCCGGATTCCCGACCGCGGACGGACGCGGCCGCATCGTGCCGGCCGATTTGCTGCCGCCTGACGAAGTGCCCGATGAAGAGTTTCCACTGGTGCTCACCACCGGCCGCCTGCTCGAGCATTGGCACACCGGCTCGATGACCCGCCGGGCGGGCGTGCTGGACGCGATCGAACCACAAGGCATCGCTGCGATGAACCCTTATGAGATCAAGCGGCACGGCCTGCGCCAAGGAGAGATGATTGCGGTCGAGACCCGGCGCGGGACGGTAGACGCCATCCTCCGCGCCGACCGGGAGGTCGCCGACGGCATGGTGTTCATGCCGTTCTGCTTTAACGAAAGCCCGGCCAACGCGCTCACCAACCCGATGCTGGACCCCTACGGCAAGATCCCGGAGTTCAAATACTGCGCCGCGCGAATAGCGCCGGCGGCGAGGGCCGAAGCTGCCGAATAAACCAGTACCGCGCCATCTGCGAACGGTTGCCCGCAGCCGCGCGGGGTAATCCATGCGCTAACGGGGATTCTCCGAGCGGTTTGTCTTGCGCCACTCCTCGTACTCCCCGCGGGCATCGTCATGCAGCGGATAGTAGCGTTGCAACGGCCCGCCCTCCATCAGCTTCACTCGCGAGAATTCCTCCCAATCGTGATGCTTCTGTGATTCTTCGATTACCGCCGGGGCCATTGCGACGGGAAGCACCACCACCCCGTCGTCGTCGGCGACGATGATGTCACCGGGGATCACCGTGACACCGCCGCAGGCAATCGGAACGTTGACGGCATTGGGATAAATGCTGGTCTGCACATGATAATTCGGCGTCCAGCCGCGCAGCCAAAGCGGCAGATCGAGCTTTTCGACATTGGGCCGGTCGCGCATGCATCCATCGATGACGATGCCGGCGCCGCCCCTGCCTTTGAAATACGTCGACATCATATCGCCGAAGACGCCCGAGCTCATGTCGCCGCGCGCGTCGACCACGACCACATCGCCCGCCTGTGCGTGATAAAGCACGTGCCGATGCAGCTGCGTCTCCGGATCGGCATATTCTCCCTCGGTGAACAGGTCCGGCCGCTGTGGCATGAACTGCAGCGTCAGCGCCGGCCCGACGATCGACTTGCCGTGGTTCTGCGCCACCGGTCCGACCATGTGCGGATTGCGAAAACCCATGTGGCCAAGCGTGCCGGCAACCGTCGCGGCGCCGATCCCCCTCAGCGCGTCGATTAGGTCTTTTGGCGGCCGCGTGATGTCGGGAGCATGTGTCATGGTGGACTCCGGTTGAAAGGCAACTACCAGTTCGTAACAGAACCGTCGCGGCGCTTAAGGTGAGGCGCTTCCCAAAAACGAAAGCTCGCCGCCTGGATCGCCTCCTCGTTGACCTCGACGCCGAGCCCCGGCAGATCGCCGACCGGATAGTCGGTCCCGTCAAGCCGTGGTTGCACGGGGAAGAAGTCGGAATTGTCGAAGCCGAGCTTGGTTTCGGGTTCCCTGGTCTCGAGCCACGCGAAGTTGGGTACCGCGGCAGCGAGATGCACGGTCGCGGCCGTGCACACCGGACCAAGGGGATTGTGCGGCATCAGGTCGACATAGTGCGCCTCGCTCCAGCCAGCGACTTTCATCGCCTCGGTAAGCCCGCCGACATTGCAAACATCGAGCCGGTTGAACTGATGAATGCCGCGCTCGATGTAGGGCAGGAACTGCCACTTGCTGGAAAACTCCTCGCCGATGGCAAAGGGGATGTCGGTCATCGTACGCAGCGATTCGTAGGCACCCGGTGTCTCGTCCCGTATCGGCTCCTCGAGGAAATCAAGCACGCCGCGGCCGAGCTTGTTGCAGAAGCTCGCCGCCTCGGCCACCGACAGCCGATGATGATAGTCGATGCCGAGGACGACGTCATCGCCCAGCGCCTCGCGCGCCCTGTTGAGGATACTGGCGGTAGTGCCGATCGACTCGCGCGGCTCGAAGATGTCCCTGCTGTTTTGCCCGGCGGGGAAGAAGCGGATCGCCTGCCACCCCTGTGCGCGTAGCTCGCGGGCGCGTTCGATGGCAGCGTCACCTTCGGCCTCGTCTCCGGTCGAGGCGAAGGTGGGGATGCGGTAGCGCTGCTTGCCGCCGAGCAGCTCGTAAACCGGCACTCCCAGCGCCTTGCCCTTGATGTCGTGAAGGGCGATGTCGATGGCGGAAATCGCCGCCTGCAGAACACGTCCGCCTTCGAAGTACTGGCTGCGATAAAGCTCCTGCCAGATCCGGCCAATCTGCATCGGGTCGCGGCCGATGAGAAACTCGCGATAGTGCTCGACCGCGCCGGCCACCGCTTTCTCGCGACCGCTCAAGCCGCTCTCGCCCCAGCCGAAGATGCCCTGGTCGGTCTCGACCTTGACGAGCATCTGGTTGCGCGTTCCTACCCACACTGGATAGGGCTTGATCGCGGTGATCTTAAGCTTCGTAGTCATCCGCGCCCACGCATCCGCCCTCTCTCAGTCGGCCTTGAGGGCCATTTCGGTTTCGCCGTCGAACAGATGCATCCGCTCCTGGTCGAACTCGAGCCAGATCTGTTCATCGGGCGCGACGGCAATGTTCGGCGGCACGCTGACGTTGACGATGGCGCCGGACAGGAATGCCTGCACGAAGGTGACGTCTCCGGTCGGCTCCACCGTGTAGGCCTTGGCCGGAATGGCACCGGGGACCGCGCTGTTGCGCAGCTTGATCGTCGAGTGACGTGCGCCGAGCACGACTTTCCTGGTCGTTGCCCTTGCGACCTTCCGAGCGTTGCGCGGCGAGAGCTCAAAGCTCCAGCCCTCCGCGCTGGTCAGCACAGCGTTGCCGTTTGCCGTCGATGCCTGCAGCGGAATAAGGCTCATCGCCGGGCTGCCTATGAAGCTGGCGACGAACATGTTGACCGGATGGGCAAAGACCTGCGCCGGTGAATCATATTGCTGCAGGTAGCCGCCGTTCATCACCGCCATCTTGTCGGCCATGGTCACGGCTTCGAGCTGGTCGTGCGTCACATAGATGATCGTCGCCTTGAGGTCCTGGTGGAAGCGCTTGATCTCAGACCGCATCTGCACGCGCAGTTTGGCGTCGAGGTTGGAGAGCGGCTCGTCCATCAGGAACACGGCGGGGTCGCGGACAAGCGCACGGCCCAGGGCCACCCGCTGCTGCTGCCCACCCGAAAGTTCGCGCGGCTTGCGCTCGAGCAGGTGCGTCATGTCGAGCACTCGCGCCGCTTCCTTGACCTTCTTGTCGATCTCGTCCCTGGGCAGTTTGCGCATCTGCAGCGGGAACGCCAGGTTCTTGTAAACCGATTTCTGCGGATAGAGCGCGTAGTTCTGGAACACCATGGCGATGTCCCGGTCCTTGGGGTCGAGGTCGTTGACCACCCGGTCGCCGATGACGATGTCGCCCGATGTCCTCGGGATCAGCCCCGCTACGAGATTGAGCGTGGTTGTCTTGCCGCAGCCTGAAGGGCCGACGAGCGCAACGAACTCGCCGTCATTGACCGTCAGCGACACGTCGTTGACAGCTTTGAAGCTGCCATAGGACTTGACGAGATCTTTGAGGACCACGTGGGCCATCGGCAACTCCCTAGTGCTTGACCGCGCCTTCTGTAAGGGCGCGTACGAAGTATCGTTGCAGGACGAGGAACAGCACGACGACGGGCACGCTCATCATGAAACTGGCCGCCATCAGGCCCGGAAAGTCCGTCGTATTTTCCGAGAAGAAGCGCTGGATGCCGACGGGCAGCGTCAACTGGTCGTTCTTGGTGAGGAAGGTGTAGGCGTAGATGTACTCGTTCCACGCGCCGATGAACGAATAGATCGCGGTGGCGATGATCCCTGGCGTCGAGAGCGGCATCACAATCAGGATGAAGGCCTGGAACCGCGTTGCCCCATCGATGCGCGCCGCCTGCTCGAGCTGCACCGGAATGTTGTCGTAAAAGCCCTTGAGCAACCAGATCGCCAGCGGCAGGCCGAAGGTGAGATAGGTGAGAATCAGCGAGCCATGCGTGTTCATCAACCCGAGCAGGCGCATCAGGATGAACAGCGGCACGAGAAAGATCACCGCCGGGAACATGTTGCGCAGCAGCACGGCGAAGAACAGGAAGTTCCGGCCGGGGAAACTGAAGCGCGAAAACGCGTAGGCCGCAGGGACGGCGACGATCACCGAGAGGATTGTCGTGACGGTCGACACGAAAAGGCTGTTCCAGAAGAAGCGAAGGAAGTCCTGGCCGACGCTGTTCTGGGGATCGAGCAGCTTCTCGTAGCTGGCGAGGGTAGGTTCGTCCGGCCACCATTGCGGCGGGAATTGCAACGCCGCGAACCCGGACTTGATCGAGGTGATCAGCATCCAGATCATCGGCACCGCGGTGTAAAGCAGCATGAATGCGAGGAAGATGCGCCCGGTCCACCGCCATCCGTCGACGCGCATCCGGCGACGGCTCAGGGCTCGCGGGGCGGTCTCGGCAGTCGTGCTCATGCGCTCCCCTCTTGCCGCTCGTTACCGCTTAGCGCACGGACGTAGAAGTAGCCGAGCGTCATCAGGGTGAGGAACAGGAGCACCGAATAGGCAGATGCCACGCCCCAGCGCTGCCGGCCGAAGGCGAGCTCATAAATGTGGGTGATCCAGATATGCGATGCGTTGGACGGGCCGCCGCCGGTCATGATCCAGGGGATGATGAAGGAATTGAAGTTGGCCACCGCGAGCAGCAGGATCGTCACCGTCGAGACGTTGCGCAAGTGCGGGAAGGTAACGTGCCAGAAGCGCTGCCAGGCGCTGGCGCCGTCGACCTGCGCGGCGCGCAGCAACTGCTCGGGCACGGTCTGCAGGCCGGCCATCATCATGATCATGGCAAACGGAAACTCGCGCCAGATATTGACGACGATCAGGGAAGGCAGCACCGTGTTGACGCTGTCGATGAAATTCGGCGGTCGGTCGGCCAATCCGAGGCCGACCAGCACCGCACCGATGATTCCGAAGTCCGAATGATAGATCCACTTCCAGATATAGGAGGCGGCGACCGCGCTGATGACCCAGGGAATGATCAGGATCGCGCGCAGCACACTGCGGCCGACAAACTCGCGGTGGAGTGCCAGCGCGGTGGCAAACCCCAGGACAAAGGCAATCAAAGTCGAGCCCAGCGTCCAGATCAGAGTGTTCCAGGTAACTCTCCAGAACACCTCGCTGGTGAGGATGGTCGTGTAGTTGTCGACGCCGATGAAGGTCTTGTCGCGAAGCTGCAGGCCAGGCGGCGTCTTGAAGAACGACAGCTCGATCGTGTAGTAGATCGGATAGGCGATGACGATCAGCATCACGACGATCGCAGGCAGCACGTACGCGTAGTCGGCGCGATGCTCCCAGATCTGGCGTAACGCGCCGGACCTGCCGGATTGCAATCTTCGGCGAGCCTCGGCCTTGCCGGTCACGATCGTCACTATGGCGCGCCCCTGTTTCTTCTGAACGAACCGGCTGCACTATCGGTGCAGCCGGTCAGGCTTTGATCAGAGTCCGCCCATCAGCTCTCTTACCCTCTTGGCCGCGTCGTCCGCTGCCTCGTCGACGGTCATCGCGCCGGTCAGGGCGTTCTGCAGCATGTCCGGGACGATGATGTTCATGATCTCGGGAGCCTGCGGCAGCGCCGGGAACGGGATGCCATATGGCAGCATCGAGGTCGTCACGTCGAGGAACTTGATGTTGTCCAGGCGTTCCTTCATCCATTTGGTCTTGAAGCCGTTAAGGTTGCCGGGGTTCGAGCCGGCATAGGCCATCTTCAGCGACCATTCAGGGCTCGTCCACATGCAGACCATCGCCTTGGCAGCCGGCTCGTCGACCTTGCCGCCCTCGACATATTCAGGCTTCAGGATGTGAATGTTCGAACCGCCGAAAACGACGGCGCGCTTGCCGTCGGGGCCAGTGGGAATCAGGCCGTAGCGCATGTTGTCGATGACGGTCTGCGCCTTGTCCTTGTCGGCGCCCGTCGCCTTCTTCTGCAGGTCGAGCATGACGTCGTAGTCGGACGGGTGCGAGATCATCATGCCGAGCTGGCCGGCGAGGAACAGGGGCTGGTTATCGGCCTGCTGGTTGGTGAGCGCGGAAACCGGAACCGACTTGTCGCGAACATACATGTCGTACGAGGCCTGCAGCGCGGCCTTGCTCTGCGGGCTATCGAGCCTGACCTCCTCATAGGTCGGGTTCGCGGTGGCTTCGTCGAAGACGCCGCCGCCATGGGCCCACAGCTGCGGCATGAAGCGGTACGGCGTATTGCCGGCATTCTTGCGTGCCACGAGGCCGTAACCGGCAATGCCGAGCTTGTCGTGGATCTGCTTGGAATATTTGACGACGTCGTCCCAGGTTGCCGGAGCCTTGTCCGGATCGAGGCCCGCACGCTTGAAGATGTCGGCGTTCCAGATGAACGCCATCGTCTCGTTGTTGGTTGGAATGCCGTAGGTCACTCCCTCCCAGGTCACGGCCTTCATGGCGCCTGGCCAGAAGTCCTCGGTGGAATACCCGACATCCTCGGGTTTGAGCGGCTCAAGATAGCCTTTTGAGGCGAACTCGGTACCACCCAGGATTTGCAGGCGGACCGCCATCGGCGCGGCGTTGCCGAGGAGCGCCGTGCGGAACTTGTCCAGAAGGTCGTTATAGGTGAGGGCTTGTTCCTCGAGCTGGATGTTCGGATAGGTCTTGCGGAAGGTCTCGAAGAAATCCTTGTAGTACTGGCGCAAAAGGTCGGGGTCGCCCTCGAACACGCCCTGATACCAGAAAGTCAGTCGCCCCTTGTAGTCGAGCGGGGTGACCTTGGCGCAATCGGCCGCGGTGTCAAAATCCTCTGTGCCCGCAATGGAGCGCACATATTCCGGCGACCACTTGCTGAGGTCGACGGGCGCTCCGAGCGCCGATGTGGACATCAGCGATGCCATCAAAGCAGTGGCGACAGTGCCGCGCAGGACCGCACTGCCGAGCGTAATCCTCGTCATAGGTATCCTCCCTGGTTCTCCATGCCGCCCTGCGCCGAGGCAAGGCGGTCTAGCTCGTTCGACCGCGGGACGCTTTCTGTTCTATGTATCCCTTCGATCATTTTGTACGTTTTCAGATCGTGGATTGCCTGTCAACGCGCTGGATCGTACATTGTTTGTGAAAACCGTGTGTGATATCGGGCAGGGTATGTGTTGATCAGGGGAGCCGGTCTTGGCCGAAATAGATGACTTTAAAGCCATGCCACCGGTGGAGACTGACCCCATGGCCTCCAGCGAGGGCGCCTCGCTTTATGAACTGATCAGGGAAGACATCATCGAGGGACGGCTCGCCGCCAACGAACGGCTCGTGGTCACCGATCTCGCCCGGCGTCACGGCACCTCGACAAACCCCGTGCGCGAGGCCCTGCAGCTCTTGCGCGGGGAGGGCTTTGTCACCTTTCTCCCCAACCGCGGGGCGCGCGTGCGACCCATAGATCAGGATTTTGTCCGGGATATCTATGAAATCGGTGTTCTGATCGAGCCGGCCCTGACGCGATGGTTTGTCAACATGGCGACCGGCGAGGACATCGCCGAACTCGAACGTCTCCAGGGGCTGATTGAAGAGAACAACTTTGCCGACACATTCAGGCACAGTGAACTCGATACCGCCTTCCACACCGTGATGTACCAGCGGCACTATAACCGCCATGCCGCCGAACTCTGGTGGAAGCATCGCGAAGTGCTGCGAGCCGTGAGCCGGCGTTTCAATTTCACGCTGGCGCGGCGTGCCGCGATCATTCGCGAGCACCGCGAACTCATCGCGCACGTGAAAGCGGGAGAAGCCGACAAGGCGGCCGAACTCGTTTCCCGCCATGTCGAGGGTTCCGGCCGGCATATCCTCGAACAGATGCGTGCGCGCAACGCCGCTCGGGCCGGATAGGAACGAAGGTCCAGTCTCGAACACCGTTAGCCCTAAGCATTTCAGATAAAGGGATTGAGATGAAAATCACGAGCATTCGGCCGTGGCTGATCAAGTCCGATGCTTCCTATTGGGGAGAGTTCCTGTTCGTCGAAGTGACGACCGACGAGGGGGTGAGTGGCTGGGGAGAGATCACCACCACGACAAGGCTCGCCAACCGCGCTCTCTGCACGATCCTGCGGCAGATCGGCGTCGCCGTGACAGGCGAGGATCCAGCGCGCATCGAGCATCTCTGGCACAAGATTTTCCGCAGCTTCACCTATATGGGCAGCCGCGGCGCCGCCGTCGAATGCGTGAGCGCCATCGATATTGCCCTCTGGGATATCCGCGGCAGAGTCCTCGGCAAGCCGATTTGCGAGCTGCTGGGCGGACCGGTACGCGATGAAATCGCGCTCTACACCCATCCCAACCAGGCCAAATTCACCAGCAAGGAGGCGGTGGTCCGCGAAATTCTGGACATCGTCGAGTCCGGACACACTGCGCTCAAGTTCGATCCTTTCCCCCACCAGGGCCACAGCGCCGATGGCCTGCCCCGCGAACAGCGGGACGGCTACCTCGATGGCAGCATGACCCGCAAGGACGAGCGCGAAGCCGCCGAACTCACGGCGCTGATCCGCGAAACGACGGGGCCTGACGTCGACGTTCTCATCGACGCGCATGGCCGCTTCGACGTTCCCACCGCCATTCGCCTCTGTCGGAGTCTTGAGGAAGCCGGCCAGATCGACTGGTTCGAGGAGCCTTGCCCGCCCGAGAGTCTGAACGCCCTCAAGCAGGTGCGTGAAAAAGTCAGTGCCGCCATCGCGTGGGGCGAGCGCGGCCACACGAAGTGGGATTTCGTGCCGGTACTCGAGAACAGGCTCGCTGACTACATCATGCCTGATATCACCTGGACCGGCGGCATTACCGAACTCAAGAAGATTTCTGCCCTATGCGAAGCCTACTACATCCCGGTCTCGCCACATGACGCCGCGGGACCGATCAACGTGGTTGCGGGAGCGCAGGTGATGATGACCGTTCCTAACTTCTACAGGCTCGAAACGTCGGAGTGGAACCTGGGCAAATACGATCACCTCATCGACAGACCGCTCGACGTCTCGAACGGCAGCCTCAAGCTGACGTCGAGGCCTGGTCTCGGTATCGAGATGGACCGTGACTACCTGCAGGCCCACGAGATCGAGCTGGGCTAGCAACGCTCCATGCCGGCATGCGGGCGACGACCAGCCCCACCCACCAGAACGAGGACAAGTCATGGCAAAGACGGCCGACGAGGCGCTCAATCGGGTGAACGCAAACTCCAAGCCATCCCAGCTTCGCATCACCGACATGCGGGTAGCTGAAATCGTCGGCGCGCCGTTCACCTCGACCCTGCTCAAGATTTACACCAACCAGGGCATCGTCGGGCTTGGCGAGGTGCGCGACGGCGCCAGCGCCACCTACGCGCTGATGCTGAAGAGCCGGCTGCTTGGCGAGAACCCCTGCAACATCGACCGCCTGTTTCGCCGGATCAAGCAGTTCGGCGGACACGGCCGGCAAGGCGGCGGCGTCTCGGCGGTCGAAATCGCGTTGTGGGATCTCGCCGGCAAGGCCTATGGCGTGCCCATCTACCAGATGCTCGGCGGCCGGTTTCGGGAGAAGGTGCGCCTCTATTGCGATACCGACGCCACCGTGCCGGCCGAGACCGGCAAGCGCCTCAAGCAGCGCATGGCGCTCGGCTTCACGTTCCTCAAGATGGATCTGGGATTGATGCAGATCGCCGATGTCCCCGGTGCGGTCGTGTCACCTGCCGGCTCACTTGATGGGTACCGCGTCCAGCCCGGCCGCGGCCAGGTCAAGTCCCTTGAAGAGCGGCGCGCCCGCAACGCGGCCTACGATCTGCACAACGTCCCCCACCCGTTTACCGGCCTCCACTTTTCCGACAAGGGCCTCGACTTGCTTGAGCAGTACATTGCCGAGGTTCGCGAGGTTATCGGCATGGATATTCCGCTCGCCATCGACCACGTCGGCCACATCTCGCTGCAGAACGGTATTCGCCTCGCCAGGCGGATTGAAAAATATGTGCCGGCCTGGCTCGAGGATGTGATCCCATGGCAGTACACCGAGCACTACCGACAGCTGCAGGACGCCACCACGGTGCCGATCTGCACCGGCGAGGACATTTACCTCAAGGAGGGCTTCGAGCCTCTGCTCAAGAGCGGCGGCCTCTCCGTTATCCACCCGGACCTGCTCACCAGCGGGGGCATCCTCGAGACCAAGAAGATCGGCGACATGGCGCAGGACCACGGCGTCGCAATGGCCATCCATATGGCGGAAAGTCCGATCGCGGCGATGGCCGCGGCACATGTCGCGACCGCGACCGAAAACTTCATGGCGCTCGAATACCACTCTGCCGACGTCGACTGGTGGGACGATATCGTCACCGGCGTTGCCAGGCCGCTCGTGAAGGACGGCTTTATCACTGTTCCCGACAAGCCGGGCCTGGGGATCGACGACGTCGTCGACGAGGTGATCTCGCAGCATCTGCAGCCAGGCGTCACCGGCATCTGGCAGCCCACGGATCACTGGGACAACGAGTATTCCTGGGATCGCACCTGGAGCTGAGGCGAAAAGAACCGAAGATGAAGATCACCGACCTCCGCTGTGCCGTTATCGGCAAGCACCCCATCGTTCGCATCGTCACCGACGAGGGCCTCCATGGCCTGGGCGAGGTCGAGTACACCAAGCCCTATCTCAAGCCCTGGGTCCTGCATTTTCGCGAGGCGCTGATCGGCGAGGACCCGACCGACGTCGAACGGGTGATGCTGAAGATCCGCCAACGCGGTTCTTTCAAGCCCTATGGCGCGGCGGTAAGCGCAATCGAGCATGCGCTGTGGGACATTGCCGGCAAGGCCGCAGGCGTGCCGGCCTACAAACTGCTCGGCGGCAAGGTGCGCGACCAGGTGCGCGTCTACAACGGCTCGATCCGCAGGAAACGCACGGGCGACCGGCCGGAGGATTACGCCGCTGACGTCAAATGGATGATGGAACAGCCGCAGAACTTCTTCATGATCAAGCAGGGAATCTCGTTCCACTCCAACATGAAGGACACCATCGACGGCTTCCATTACGGCGTGACGCAGAAGCAGGCCGGCTATCACGGTGCCATGGATCAGGGTGTGATCAGCGAGCGCGGTTTCAATCACATGCTCGACTGCGTGATCGCGATGAAGGAAGTACTGGGCGACAAGGTGAGCCTGGCGCTCGACTGCGGCCCGGGCTGGATGCTGCCCGATGCGATCAAGTTCGCTCGCGCGGTCGAAAAATACAATTTGATGTGGCTCGAGGACATGCTTACTGGCGACTATGTGCCGTGGGTCAATCCGCAGGCCTATCGGGAGCTGACAACCTCCACCTCGACGCCAATCCATACCGGCGAGCAGATTTACCTCAGGCACAATTTCAAGGAGCTGATCGAGACGCAGGCGGTGCGCGTCATCGGCCCCGATCCTGCCGATATTGGCGGCATTGCCGAGCTCAAATGGGTCGCCGAGCACGCCCATATGCACTCGATCCTGATGGCCCCGCACGGCACGGCGAACGGCCTGCTTGGCCTCGGCGCGTTGATCAACGTCTGCGCCACCTTGCCCGCCAACTACATCGCCTTCGAATATCCGAGCGCCTCCGACCCCTGGTGGGAGGACCTCGTAATCGGCCTGCCGTCGCAGATCGTGACGGACAGCATGGTGGATCTGCTGGAAGCGCCGGGGCTGGGCCTCGATCTCGACGCCGAAGCAGCCCGAAAGTATCTCAGGGAAGAGGATGCGGGCTTCTTCGACTAAACCTTCCCTGGATGCCAGCCATCGGTCTGGCTTTGCAGACCGGGCCGGATGTTTTTTCCCTAAGGATTGCGATGATCATTCATTTGGTAGACGGCACATACGAACTGTTTCGCCACTTCTATGGCCAACGCCGGTTCAACAATGGCCAGGACAAGCCGTTTGGCGCCGTCGTCGGCGTGCTGAATACAGTGCTGGAGATGATCGAGAACGGCGCCACACATATTGGGGTGGCCACCGATCATGTAATCGAATCGTTCAGAAATCAGCTCTGGCCCGGCTACAAGACCGGCGATGGCATCGAGCCGGCATTGCTCGCGCAGTTCCACCCCCTCGAGGACGCCCTGGCGGCGATGGGCATGGCGGTCTGGCCGATGATCGAGCTGGAAGCCGACGACGCGCTGGCATCCGCGGCACACAGCGCGGCTGCCGATGAGGGCGTGCAGAAGGTGTGCATCTGGACGCCGGACAAGGATCTCGCGCAGTGTGTGCGCGGTGACCATGTGGTCCAGGTAGACCGCAGGACCCAGAAAATTCGCGATGCCGCCGGCGTGCGCGAGAAGTTCGGAGTTGAGCCGGCCTTGATCCCAGATTTCCTCGCGCTCGTGGGTGATGCCGCCGATGGCTACCCGGGTCTCGAAGGCATCGGCCTGGTCTCGGCCGCCCGGCTGCTTGGCCGCTACGGCCCGCTTGAAAGCTTTCCGCCCGAAACCCTCGGCAAGCGGAGAGAGATCGCGCTTTTGTTCAAAAATCTCGCGACGCTGCGCACCGACGCTCGCCTGTTCGATAATGTCGAGGAGCTGCGCTGGCACGGGCCGACCAAAGCGTTCGAAACCTGCGCTACCCAGCTAAATGACGCCCGGCTCCTCACCCGTGCGCTCAAGGCTCGCCGTTGCTGACTTCGGGAGGCGACGTTAAGTGTCGTTCGGCGCGAAACCAACGCTTTGCCCTCCTACAAGAAATGGCGCATGAGATGCTGCCGCCAGGGCCGGTCGCCGCGTCCAACGAGCGAGTCGAGATAGGCCGTCCGGTTCGCAAGCGGAAGGTCGGGCCGAACGGGCGAGACGAGTTGAGGGTGATCCTGCGAATGATCCTTTGGAGCAGAGATCGCTTCGGGTCCGCAGTGCCTGATGCCAGCACGACCGCACCTCGTCGGCTCGCCGCATCGCCGACTGGATTTCACCAGCGTCGGCCCATTGCCGAATCCAATCAGACAGTTCGGCATGATCACCGAATTAACCACATTCGTAGAAGGCGAAAGGCGGTTGGGTTTGTCACCGATCCGTCTCGCGTAACATGTTACCGTTGGAATTGGGGCCATCCGCAGCACGTCCAGGCAAAGGCAAGGAAGAGACAGGATGCCGACCTTAAGCAATGGCAGCGAACTCATCGTATGGAACGAACCCGAGAATCCCAATCCGACCCCTGACTCGGTCCTTTTCAGCATTACGGAAACAGACGGCGACGTAATCGGACCGATAGGCGCAAAGCCGGATTTCCCTTTCGGTGGGATCGAACTGGCTTCGGTCGATGTCTTCGATGGCTTCTTCACCATCACCAGCTTCACCCACGAGGGCAGGACCGAAACCTGGACGACAGTGGAAACGCAGGTCTTCGACAACGAAGGCAATTTTCTCCGCACCGTGTCCGACCAGGCGGCCTTCCAGTCGGTCCGGATCATCTCGATCAGCGCCGACAGCCCCGACGACCTCACGGTGACATGGATCGGGGCGAACGAATATTTCGGCGGCGAAAACACTCAATACGGTCAGCATCAGATCATCTTGAAAGGGGGCGTGCTTCAGTCCGACACCTTCGTTAATCACGCGCCCAACGTTGCCGACCTGGACTTGTCGATTTCGCAGGCGCAATCTCTCGACGACGTCAAGTTCAGCGCGACAGATGCCGACTACGATCTCTTGAACTTTGTCGTCTTGGACGGGCCGGACAGCGGCACCCTGGAGCAGGAGACGAGTTTCGACGGTAACTACTACCCATTTCACCAGGGTCATTATGGCACTACCCTGCACTATCATGCGGATTTTCTGAGTGGAAACCTGTTCGACTACACACCGGAGGCAGGGTTCATCGGCACCGACAGCTTTACGGTTTACGCTACGGACGGCCAGGGCAACAGCAATGTGGCGACGATTACGATCACCGTCACTCCGCCGGCTGAATCCATTACCCTGACCGACGCCAAAAACATCGCGAGCTACGCAAGCCATGATCATGCTGTGCTCGTCGCCGCGCTGGGCGGGGGCGACCGCATCAGCGGCACCCCGTTCAACGATACGCTCGACGGCGGCGCCGGCCACGACCAGCTGTTCGGCGGCGCGGGCGCGGACGACATCATTGGAGGCGCGGGCACCGATTGGCTGAAGGGCGGCGCTGGCGATGACGAGATCAGCGGTGGTGAGGGCGCAGACGGCGTCCGCGGTGACACTGGCGACGACGTCCTCAACGGCGGCGCCGGCGCCGACGACGTGCGAGGTGGTGCTGCCGACGACATCCTCAATGGCGGCGCCGGCCGCGACCGGCTGGCCGGCGAGGGGGGCAGGGATGTCTTCGTGTTCGACGCACTTGGGCCGGCGAACTACGACAGGATAGAAGACTTCAATGCGCTCGACGATGTGTTCTGGCTGGACAGCTCCGCATTCGTCGGGCTGTCGGCCGGCTCGCTTTCCGCTGCGGTTTTCGTCGTCGGCAAGCACGCCATCGATGACAACGACCACATCATTTACGACAAGGAGACCGGCGATCTGTTGTTCGATGTGGACGGGGCAGGAGGAGCGGCGACTGTCAAGTTTGCCGCCCTGGACCCGAGCACATTCCTCACAGTGGACGACTTCTTCGTGTTATAGGCGCGCATGGTGGGGGCAGCTACATAGACCGAACGTGATCGCGCCCATGCGCAGGATTTCCTCCCCGATTGCGCAGTAAGGGGCGTCAGGGCTCATCCGAGCCCTTCCTGACCCGACTGGCTGGTGTCTGCAACGGTGAGGCATGATTTCGACGAACGCGGCTATCTTTTCATCCGCATTGAAAAACCTTGCATTTGACGGATGCAGTGGTGCCACGCGGCAATCCATCGTCGTGAGCCAGCCAATGCTATTGTGCTAGTTTCGCCGCACTGCGGGTGGCTATATCATCCAAGACAGCATGAAGAAGCGTTCCGACTTCCTGTTCGGCCAGCCCGGGTGCAATTCCTGATTCGGATAATTGAAGGAGAATTGCCTTGGCGGTGTTGCGCCAGAAGGCGTTCGCGTCCTCCCCGTTCTTAGACTCCAGGACCAGGGCGATCCCTTCGACCAATTTCCGCCGCCGATGCAGCGGAAATGCGCTTATGTTCGAATCGCACATCGATCACCTCACCCCTTCAGTCGCGCGAATAAGCATTGGCGGGTTAGAAAATTTGGTTAACAGCGCTCTTTTGACGGTGGTCAGCCATGGAACAAAGCGTCCGCTGGGCTCGATGGTCGGTGCCGCGAATAGCGGCTGGACGCAGCGGCATGGCGAGTTCGAGTCCCTGTTGAAGTATTACGGCCTAGGCCTGACGGCGCAGGAGTCCGGCATGAGTGCCAGCATGCGGCTCAGTTGACGGCCGATCGACGCCTTAGGCTTACCGGATCGGCGTCTCGCCGCGAAACAGCGGCTGGTGCACCCGCATCAAGGCGGCAATCCGGTCGGCGACTTTTCGTATCGGCGGCGCGTGACGTTCCTCGTGATGGGTGACGATCCATTGGTCGGTTTCGAGTTCGGGGATAGGCTGAGCGACGCGAACCAGCCGCGGATCGCTGTCACCGACGAAGCACGGGAAGATCGAAAGGCCGGCGCCGGCGGCCACCAGTTCGCGCACCGAATGGGTGTTGTTGCCGCGCACGGCGATGCGGTCCCCGTGATGGGCTTGCAGCCAGCGCGCCGAGGCAATGTTTGCCGCTTCGCCGGTGACGCCGACGAACAACCCGGCGGCGATGCCGTTGATCAGGCGGCGTCCGGAATAAATGGCGTAGGCGACCTTGCCGCTCTGACGGCCGGCCAGCCACTGCTCGGTCGGGCGCTCGCTGCGTATGCCGATGTCGGCGGCACGGCGGCCGATGTCGACACGGTCGGTGGTGGTGACGAGCTCCACCCTTATGCCGTCATCGACCGTCCAGATCTCGCCGATATGGGCGGAAACGAAGGCTGAGGTCCATGGCCCGGCCGAGACGCGGACAATGCGGTCGGGCAGGTTTCCCTCGCGCCAGCGGGTCAGCGACTGCATTGCTGCCTCGACGTCTTCGGCGCGCCGCAGCAGTTCTTCACCGATCGGGGTCAGCCGGTAGCCTGTCTGCTGGCGCACGAACAGCGGTTCGCCGATCTGCTTTTCGAGCGCGGTGACACGTCGTCCAAGGGTGGCTGCGCTGAGGCGCGTCGTTCCCGTCGCTGCGCTCAAGCCACCCAGCCGCGCAACGTCGAGAAACAGCCTCAGATCGTTCCAGTCGATATCCATTTTGCAGAAATGAAAAACTCCTTCGAGCGTGGCTGTAGCGCGAAGCGGGCATCACGCGCAAGTATGGAGGCATTGGAGGCGTTGGACAATTCTGCCTGGAAGCGACAGTGACAAGCGCCTCGGCCGGCCAAGAAGCCAGCGCAATCCTTGCGATCGCGGATGCGCTTCGCGCAGATGCTTTGCGCTTTCGACCAACCTAGGCGCGCGGGCTTTCTGCGCGCCAAAGGAGACGATCATGTTGTATAGACTTCGACACCGTTTCGCCCGCTGGCTTGCCTATCGCCAGACGCTTGCGAGCTTGAGGCAGGCCCCAGACAGCACACTGGCCGATGCTGGCATTTCTCGCGAAGAGATCCGCGAGCATGCCCGCCACGCCAGCCTGCGTCATTGAGGAGGCGGGGCATGCAGATGATGACGCCCCAGACGGGGCTAACCAACTTCTAACTCACAGCGATGCGCAGGCCGGTGTCGTCGAAAAGATGCAGATGGCTGGTATCGAATTTTAGATCCACCGTGTCGCCTGAAGCCACCTGGCATTGGCCGGCGACGACCGCCAGCATGGTCTGGCCGCCGCTTGTCTTGGTGTGGATGATTGTCTCGGAGCCGAGGGCTTCCACCAGCGCTACGCGGGCCGCAATGTCTCCCTTGCCGGCATCAGCGAGGCTGATGTGGTGTGGCCGCAGCCCGAGCGTCACGTCGCCATTGGCCGCGCTGACGTTCCCGTCGATCTCGAATCCAGCTGAACCGTCCAGCGTGAGGCTTGACCGGCCAGTGGCCCCGGGTGCCGCCTTTACCGGCAAAAGGTTCATACGCGGTGCACCGATGAAACCGGCGACGAACAGATTGGCCGGATGGTTGTAGAGGTCGAGCGGCGTGCCAATCTGCTCGATGCGGCCGGCGCGCAGCACGACGATGCGGTCGGCAAGCGTCATCGCCTCGATCTGGTCGTGCGTGACATAGACCATCGTCGCCGACAGCCGCTCGTGCAGCGCGGCCAGTTCGGCGCGTGTCGAGATGCGCAGCTCGGCGTCGAGATTGGACAGCGGCTCGTCAAGCAGGAAAGCGGTTGGATTGCGCACGATGGCGCGGCCGATCGCGACGCGCTGGCGCTGGCCGCCGGAGAGCTGGCCGGGGCGCCGGTCGAGATATGGCGCGATTTCCAGCATCCGCGCGGCTTCGGCGATGCGCGCATCGATTTCGGCGCGCGCCATACGGGCGTTCTCCAGTCCGAAGGCCAGATTCTGGCGCACGCTCATGTGCGGGTACAGCGCGTAGGATTGGAACACCATCGCCAATCCCCTGTCGGCGGCCGGAACGGTGGTCACGTCCTTGCCGTCGATCGCGATGACGCCGCCTGTCGGCCGGTCAAGCCCGGCGATGAGCCGCAGCAGCGTGGACTTGCCGCAGCCGGAGGGGCCGACGAAGACGATCAGCTCGCCGTCAAGGATGTCGAGATTTATGTCGTGCAGCACGCCGACCTTGCCGAAAGCCCTCGATACGCCGGTAAGTGTGATCTGGCTCATGATAGCCTCTATTTCAGACCGGAGCCGGCAATGCCGGTGGTGATGAAGCGCTGAAGGAAAATGAACACCAGCACGACCGGGATCATGGTGACGACGGTCATGGCCAGGATGTAATGCCATTGCACATTGAGTTGGCCGGCATAGGTGTTGAGACCGACCTGCAGTGTATAGACCTCCTTGCGCGACAGGACGATCAGTGGCCAGAGGAAGTCGTTCCAGCGCCAGACGACGGAAAAGATCGCCAGCACCGCCAGCGCGGGGGCGGTCAGCGGCAGGATGATGCGCCAGTAGATCTGCCATTCCGACGCCTTGTCCATGCGCGCTGCATCGATCAGCTCGTCGGGGATCGTCAGCATGTACTGGCGTAGCATGAAGACGCCCGTGGGCGTCGCCACTGTAGGCAGGATCACGCCCCATAGCGAATTGAACAGTCCCATTGCCGAGATCACCGAATAGAGCGGCACCAGAATGACGGAAAGCGGCACCATCAGCGTCGCGACGATAAGCATCATCACAGCCGAACGTCCCCGAAAATTGTACTTCGACAGTGCGAATGCAGCCATCGAATTGGTCAGGAGCGTAATCAGGGTGGCGACCACGGTGACGAAGACCGAGTTGCGCAGATAAAGGAAGAAGTCAAAGGCGAGGAAAGGCTGGACATAATTGTCGAGCGCGAAGGCAATGCTGCGCTTGGGCGTACGGTTTTGGATGTTGACGCGTATGATCTCGCCCGGGTTGGCGGGATCGACCATCTGCGCGACGGTGCCGAGGCGGCGCACTTCGGCGAGCAGGCGCACGCTGCCGTCGTCATTGCGCACTTCGAAGAGCTGCAGCGGCTCCTCATACCCTTCCACGACAGCTTCGGCGGTGACATAGGGCAAAACAGTCGGCGGGAACTCGGCCAGCGCCGCAGGCGTCTTGAACGACGAGTTGACCAGCCACAGCGCCGGGCCGAACATGACAAGCAGCCCGCCGATCAGCCAGAACCAGGTGAAAACGTCGGTCCAGTGCCAGCCGGCGCCGCCGCGCTGGCGGAACAGAAATTCCGCAACCCTGCTCATCGCATTTTCCCCCGCTGCTCGTTGCGCCTTGCGATGCCCAACTGGATCAAGGTCAGCACGACCAGCACCGCTCCCATGAGGATCGAGGCCGCGGAGGCGAGCCCCGGATTGCGCAGCATCGAGGCGAAGCCGACCTCGTAGATGTACTGCGTGAGGAACAGCGTGCTGGTCCCGGGACCGCCTCCGGTCAGCACATAGATCTCATCGAATATCTGCACGGCGCGGATGAGTGTCAGCACCAGCACCACCAGGAGGTTGGGCGCCAGCAAGGGCAGCGTTATGCGCCAGAAGACGCGCATGGGCCGCGTGCCGTCCATCTCGGCGGCCTCATAGAGGTCTTTCGGAATGGCCTGAAGGCCGGCGAGAAGGATCAGCGCATAGAAGCCGACATGGGCCCAGACCGACACCATGATCGTCGCCGCGAAGGCCCAGTTGCGCTCCACCAGCCAGTTGACCGGGGTTCCGCCCGCCTCGAACACCATCAGGTTGAGCAGTCCCTGCCGCTGCAGGATCCAGCGCCAGATGAGACCGACCACGACTGGCGACAAAAGCACAGGAAAGAAGAACACGGCGCGCCAGAAACTGCGCGCACGCAACTCACGGTTGAGTACGAGTGCGGTGACAAGCGCCACGGCGACCATCATCGCCACTTGCAGCACGACGAAGGCCAGGGTGTTCCAAACCGCGATCCAGAACAGGTCCTCGGTGCAGCTCTTCGGGTCGAGATAGCTGCCGCAACTGAACAGCCGCCCATACTGATCGGCGCCGACGAAGGTGCGGTCGCCGAGGAACAGCGCCCCGCCACCGGTCATCGAATAGAGGATGTTGATGACCAGCGGAAACAGCACGAAAATGCCGAACACCAGCATGTTCGGCGCCAGGAAGAACACGGCCATGCCATTGCTGCCCGTGCGCCGTTGCAACATGCGCAGTGGCGCATCGAAAACATTCGCAAGCCAGCCGACCGGCGCCAGGATCGTGGCGCCGGCGCGGGTTGCTATGCCGTTTCGGACGTCTGCCATGACACTGCCGCGACGCTACTTCGATGCCTCGGCCATCTGTGCCTTGATGTCCTCGTCGATACGGACGAAAGCCTCGTCGAGCTTCAGCTCGCCGGCCATGACCTGACTGATGCGGGTCACCAGCGCGCCATAGACCGGAGTTCCCCATTTCCATGCCGGCAGGGCGGCGGCATTCGGCGCGATCTTGCCCGATGCCTTCAGGAAGGCTTCGAGCGACGCCTTGACGTTCTCGTCATCGGTCTTGTAATCGATCTTGCCGGCGAGAACGCCCTTGTGTGCGGGCAGGAACAGGGTGCGCTCGGTGAATTCGCGCATGATGTCCTCGCGGCCCAGGAAGTCCATCACCTTGCCGACTTCAGCGGGGTTCTTGGTGTATTTGACGGCGACCAGCGCGGCGCCGCCCGGCATGCCGGTGCAGGCGGCGGTGCCGCACGGCGAGCCCGTCGCCACCCAGTCGAAGTTCTTGCCGATCTTGCTGGCCAGGTTGGCAACCTGCCAACTGCCCGAATAATAGTAGGCAATCTGCCCATTGATGAAGTCGTCGGCCCCGGCGCGATAGGTGGTGCCCGACGCCGACACCCAGATTTCCTTGTTCATGCGGCCGTCGGCAACCCAATTGACCAGCTTTTCGGCGAAGGCTTTCGTGCCGGCGTCAATCGGCGCCGGCAGTCGATCACCGCCGATGTAGTTGGCGCCATAAGAGATGTTCGCCGCCGAGATACGATGGCCGCTGCGGTCGATGGCAAAGGCTGCGTTGAGTTGCTGGCTCTGCTGCACCTTGCCGGCGGCATCGACCCATTCGTCCCAGGTTGCGGTGTCGGCCGGGATCGGCACGCCGGCCTGTTCGAAAAGCGTCTTGTTGACGAAGCCGCCGGTCAGCGTGATCTGGGTCATGAAGCCTGGAATGACCTTGGAACCGTCAGGGCGCATCCAGTCGAACTGGTCGCCGAAATTCGTCTGCCAGTATGCTGGATCGGCAACCACAGGCGTCAGGTCGAGCCAATGATCGGCGAGTTCCTTGATGTTGGTGACGCGGGCGATATCGGGGCCCCGTCCTGCCTCGAGTTCGACCGGAAGCTGCTCCTGGACAACCTTGTAGGCGACATTGTCGAGAATGACGTTGATGTCCGGATTGTCTTTCATGAAGCGGTTGAGCAGGTCCTGTATGACCTCACCCTCGACGCCGTCCGAGTACCACATCACGCGAACGTCGCCTGCGAACGCGGTCGACGACAGAAGGCCCGCCGAAAGGCCCAGGATTATCGAATTCATTCTCATGGTTCACTCCTCCGCTTTTGCGGTCTTCACCGCTTGATTGTCGCTGTCCGAGCTGCTTGTCCTGCTCCTTTTGATCCAATCCTCACCTGGTTGCGATGGCGTCGGCTGCGAACAACGTGGCTTCGCCGCTGACCTGCCAGTCGGCCGGATCGACGACACGGCCCTCAGCCTCCATGCGGCCATCCGGATGGAACAGCACGTCGCCATATTCCGGGTCATTGACATGCAGAAGGCCGTTTTTTCCGTGGCCGAGCGCGAGCTGAGAAAACCGCGCCTCGAATTCCTCCAGCGACCCGTATTGCCGGCGCCGGCCCAAGCGGATGATCCATGCGGCTTGATGGCCCGGCACGCGCAGCTCGTTTCCAGCGGTCGGTCCGCGGCCGACCAGCTCGAAGGCGCTGTCGGCCTTCAGCATCGCGAACCCATCGCCGCCGCGCGCCGAAGCGATATGTTCCTTGACCCACGCTTCGTCGAACGCGCTCTGTGGAAACCAGGCATGGGTAAAGTCGGGTTGCTCGGCAGCGCAGCTGAACAGCACAACTGCCAGGTCGCGGTATTGATGCACGCGCGGCAGAGATCCGGAGCCGCCCCAGTAGGACGGCCGGCCATAGCCCGAATGAATTGTCTCGCCCGGATGGTTGATCCATATCTGCGCGTCGGGATTGCCGCCGAGGCGCAGGTGCAGCACCGTTTCCTGATAACCCCATTCGTTCCAGCGATAGGCTGCTGCGCTTCCCATGGCGAAATCGCGGGTCTTGTAGTGGTAGAGCTTGGCGATCCGGTTCTGGCCCTGCGCGAAGCACCATTCCTGCGCGTCGTCGCCCGCCATGCAAGCGATGCCGGTCAGTTCTTGCGGGACGTGGAGCCCATGGTCGCGCAGGCAGAGCGCAAGCTGCGGCAGGGCGTGGAAGCGCATGCCATAAAAACCTTTGCCCCACAGCATGCGTGCAATGCCGGAAAGTTCCAGCGAACGGGCGGCGCGCAGCGTGTGTTCGTAGGAGCGTCCCTGCGCCCCGGTAAGCATGCCCTGCTGAGCCGAGCGGGCGACGATCTCGAGCAGGCGGTTGATCGCAGCCCCGGCGCGCCGGCGCACGTCGGCATCTGGCCCAAGCGCGTAAAGGATCGTCAACCCCTTGAGATCGATTGGGAAATAAGGCGCGGAGTTGAATTCCGCCATTTCCCATGCCTCGAAATGATCGAGCCAGGCGCGCACGCGCGCAAGGCCCACGGTCGACTGCTCCGCGCCGGTGCGCCCCGAGCGGACAAAGCGGGCATCGGGCAGGAGATGGCCGCCGAGATAGGCCGCGGTGTGAAACAGAAGCGCATGGTTTTCGGAAAAGTACCACTGCACGTCGTTGCCCGGCTCATCCATCCAATAGCGGTAATTGAGGATCGCCTCGTCAATGCGGTGACGGAGATCGACCGCGATCGCGTCGCCATAGGCACGACGGCACCAGAGCAGTGGAACCAGGATGAAATCGGCGCAGTCGTGGCAATCCTCGATCGCCGGCAGTGCAGCAGCAATGATGGCGTCGGTTTCGGCGCCGCCACGGCCGGTCGCCAGCCGCGCCAGCGCCCGCACGGTATCGGCCTCTGCGAAGTTGGAGACCTGTTCCAGGGCTTCGCCGATCCTGTCGGCAAGGACGGCGGGAGCGCGGCCCTGACGCGCCGCATGACAGATTTCGACGCCGAAGACCCGCTGGGCAACAAAGCCTGAAGATGAGAGCGATACGGCAAAATGCCGGAAGTCGGCGGGAAGGTCTTCCGCGGCGGCAATCGTGATGCGTCTTGCCCCGGCTTCGATGCGGCGGCGGAAGATCACGGGCGCCTCGATCGACATGAAGTCGCCCTCGATCACAACAGCTACATCCACGGCAACCGGCAGCGCGACATCCGTCACCAGCGCCACTTCGCCGCCGGAATAAAATGGACGCTCGAAATGCATCGCGTCGAGAGCGGCTTCCATGGCCGATGCGACGTCGCCTTTGACGGTCGTGGGCAAGACCTGTTCGGCAACTGGGCCCCGGAGATAGTCGAGTTGGAAGAAGTAGCGTGCGTCACGCTCGGCGAGATCGTCGAACCAGATGCTGATCTCGTTGGCGCCGGCGACGAGATCGACCTCGAAATCCTGAGAAGCCTCGAGATTGCGCCCGTAGGGCGCCATCCAGCCGGCCTCTATCCCGTTGACGAACAAAACGGCGCCGCCGCAGGTGCGCAGCCGCAGCCGCGCCCTGCCGCCCGAGCTTGCGTCGAGCACGGTACTTGCCCAGGTGGCGACCACGGTCGGGCGGAACCAGAAGCCCGACAGGTCGACGCGCGGCGAGCCGAACGGAAGCCAAACACGGTCCGGCTCGAACACGCCCTGCGGCTTGGGCCGTTTCCCGCGGCGTTCGGCGGCAAACTCGGTTCGGCAGGGATATTCGTGCGGGATGAAATTCTTGTGCTTGGTCAGGAAGAAGAAGGGATCCATCTCCCCTTGCATCGGCTGATCCGCAACATCGTAGCGCTGCTCGGACGTCGTGCCGACGAGCCAGTAAACGACGGGGCCGCCGAGCGCGAGTGGCCGGCGTAGCGCAAGATCGTGCTTGATCGGTCCCAAGATGTTCATCGCAGCGTCTCAACGGGCACGGGCGACACGTCGTTATAGGCCTGGTTCTCGCCGGTCATACCCCAGACGAAGGCGTAGGGGCCGGTTCCGCTGCCCATATGGATCGACCAGGCCGGCGAGATGACACAGTCGCCATTGGCCACGATCAGATGGCGGGTATTGTCCGGCCGTCCCATCAGATGGATTACCCGATCTTCCGCCGCGAGATCGAAATAGAGATAGGCTTCCATGCGCCGCTCATGCAGGTGAGGGGGCATGGTGTTCCAGACGCTGCCCGCAGCGAGATCCGTGATGCCCATCAGCAGCAGACAGGAAGGCGCGACTTCCGGATGAATGTACATGCGCAATGTGCGCTTGTTGGCGCGTCGCTCCTCGCCGAGTTCGAGCGGCTTCGCCTCGGATTTCGTGATCAGCCGATGCTTGATGTCTGCGCCGGCCGGAACCGAATTCATATAGAACCAGGCCGGGTGCGCGGCGCTGTCGCTTTCGAGCGTCACTTGCTTAGCGCCGCGCCCGACATAGAGCACATCGCGGTTGGCGAGCGCGAAGCGCTGCTGGTCGACGCTCACCGTTCCTGCGCCGCCGAGATTGGCGATGCCCATCTCGCGCGCGGTGAACAGATGAGGCGTGCCGACGTCCGCGCCATCGCCGAAACTCAGCGGCTCTCCGGTTGGGCACGCGCCGCCGACGATCATGCGGTCGACATGGGTGTAAGCGAAGGCGATACGGCCGGGCTCGAACAGCCGCTCCACCAGAAACTCGGCGCGCAGCCGCTCCGTCCCGTAGCCATCGATGTCGCCCGGACCGGCGCCGAAGAGAACGCGCATCGTCATGCCGCTGCCTCGTCAGCTTCGGCATGGATCATCCCCTCGGTGAGGCAGAGGATCGCCAGGGCCTGGCCGTAGCCGGTAGGCTGGATCGGGATGTCGCGGTAGAACTGGAGATCATGGCCCATGCGGGTGCCATAGGAAACGTTTCCGAGCACGCCGTTCTCGTCGATGCTGGCCAGCACCGCGTCGAGTGCGCGCCGGCCCGCCGGACCGCACGCCTTGGGCCCGAAGCCCAGGCGCGCAGCTTTCATGAGACCATAGCCGATGCCGGCGGTGGCCGACATCTCCTCATAGGAGGTCGGGTCATCGAGCAAAGTGTGCCATGCTCCCGATGGCGCCTGCAGGCGCAGCAGCGCTTCGATCTGCGCTTCCAGCACGCCGAGCAGATAGGCTTCGACTGGCTTGCCGACACCGCCATTTTCGATCAGGTCGAGGATGCCGACCGTGATCCAGGCGTTGCCGCGGGCCCAGAGAGCGCCGGCAAAATTATGTCGGCCGGCAAATGTCCAGCCATGGAACCACAAGCCGGTTTTCGGGTCGGCGAGATAGCGCGCATGGACGAGGAACTGGCGAACAGCCTCGTCGATGCAAGCTTGCCGGCCGGCCGCGCGGCCGTGGAAAGCGAGGAACAGGCCGGCCATGAACAACGTGTCGTCCCACAATTCGTCGTCGTTGATCTTGTCTGAGACATTGTGCTGGAACCCGCCCTCGGGCGTGCGAGGCATGTCGCGAAGCAGCCTTTCGGCCCATTGGCCGAGAGGCGTTTCCCAGCGCGGGTCGCGTGTCTCCCCCCAGAGCAATGCCAGCGCCATCATCGGAGCGGTAGTGTTGATGTTCATCGGCGGCAGGCCCGCCCTTAAATGGCGCTCGTACCAGTCTTCGATTGTCTTCAGGAGTTTCGGGTCGCGATTGTGCCGCCAGAGGCAAACGAGGCCGTAGAGGCCTACACCCTGCGGCCATTCCCAGGAATCGAAGCTGATGTAGTCGCCGGCCGTGCCGTCGAGGTTGGGCTCGTCGAAACGGCCGTCATGGCGCAGGCCGGTCATGCCGCGCACGAGCAGGTCGAGCTTTGAGCGCATATCTCTCATGGACGACGCCACCACTCCTCCCAAGTTTGCGCGATGTCGGGCAAATGGGTGCCACAAGTTTTTTTATTGCGCAATCTGAAATTTTTTTGCAGCATGCAGGCCTGGCGAGGAAACAGCCGATGGTCGTCAAGGTCGAAAGCGGGAAGCGCGGCACGCCCAGCCGGCGCGTGCGGCTCGAAGACGTCGCCGCGCGCTGTGGCGTATCCGTCAGCACGGCATCGCGGGCGCTTGCCGGCGGCAAGGGCGTGCGCGGCGACCTCCGGTCGGCGATCATCGAAACCGCCAGGAAGCTGAATTATACGATCCCCACTTCGATCGCCGGCCGCAAGGTGATCCTCGCCGCAAGCAACGCTGCGATGATCGACTATGGCCGCAACCAGTTCACCTTCTATGTGCTCGACGGACTGAACGAGCGTGCAAAAACTCTCGGTGTCGAGCTGGTGCCGCGCTCGATCGCCGACGCCGATGATCAGATCGCGCTGCTCGATGACGCCAGGCAAGACAAGAGCGTCGTCGGCTGCCTGTTTCTGACGCTTGACGACGAGGCGGTGCTGACGCTGAGCGGCGGTTTCGGCAAGCCGATCGTGCTCATAAACGGCGACGACCCGGCTATGCACCATTCGAGCCTGACGCCATGCAACCGCTCGGCGGCGCATCTCGCGACGCAGCACCTGCTCGACCTCGGCCACCGGCGCATCCTGTTCCTGATGCGACGCGGGCGGCGCACGATCGAGCGCCGCTTCGAGGGCTGGCAGGATGCACTGCGAGAGCGCGGCCTGGCGGCCGGCGACCTGGCCGTAGAGGTGGCGGATTGGCTGCCGGACCTTGCGGCCGAAGCGATTGCGCGGCGCATCGAGACGCGCGGCCTCGACTTCACAGCTGTGCTCGCCGCGGGCGACAGCCTCGCTATCGGCGCGATGATGGCGATCCGGAAGTCGGGTTACGAGGTGCCTGCCGACGTGTCGGTCATGGGCATGGATGACCTTCCGCAGGCGGCTTTCCAAAACCCGCCGCTGACGACGATGCATATCCCGATGCGCGAGATCGGCGCGGCGTCGCTCGACCTGCTGCTCGCCGATCTCGGCGGGGACCTGCCGCCGCGCCGTATCGAATTCGCCTGCCATATCGTGCAACGCCAGTCGACCGGCCCGGTTCGCGCCTGAGACGTATGGTTCACACCGCTGTCCGGGCCAGGCCATCACTACATCGGTGTGGCCACGTTCGAACCGTCTTCGAAGCGTCCGTAACCTCCGCCGAAGAAAAGCAGAGGTTCGCCGTCTCGCAAGGTCGCGGCGGTTACGCGGGCAACGACGATCAAATGGTCGCCGCCCTCATGCCCGGAGATCCGCACGCATTCGAACCGCGACAGGCAGCCACCCAGCAGCGGCACGCCGGCATCGTTCAGGTCGTGCGGGAGGCCGTCAAAAGCTTGACCGGTGCGAGCGAAGCGCTGGCTCAGTTCCATCTGCTCCGCGCCCAAAACATGAACCGCGAAGTGCTCGCAACCTGCGAAGGCGGCAAAACGCCTCGAATGCCGGCCGATCGACCAGAGCACGATCGGCGGGTCGAGGGACACCGATGCAAAGCTGTTCGCGGTGATGCCGACGGGACCGTCAGGCGTCAACGTGGTGACGACGGTGATACCGGTCGCAAACCGGCCGAGCGCGTCGCGGAACTCTCGCTTGCGGTCGGGGCCGGGCACGAAGCTTTTCATCGGTTGCTGCTCGGGGTTGAGGAAGTGGTACATCAGGCGCCCTCCTGGCCAAGGGCTGCGATAGAAGCTTCAATCTCGTTGAGGCGCATTCGCATCATCATCATCATCGCCGCTCCCCGGTTCCGAGCGGAGTCGGCGGGGTGATTTCCGGCACCCGGCCATAGGCATGCGGCAGCGAGCAGGTGTTGATGTTCGGCAGCACGCGCTTGCCGAAGGACATGGCCTCGTCGAGATGCGGATAGCCGGAGAAGATGAAGGCGCGGATGCCCATTTTCCGGTATTCCTCGATCTCACACATGACTTGATCGGTCGAGCCGACGATCGCGGCGCCGCAACCGGAGCGTGCGCGGCCAACGCCGGTCCACAGATGCCGCTCGACATAGCCTTGTGCGTCGGCGCCGGCGCGATTCTTTGCCTGGTGCGCGACGCCCAGGGATGTCGCGTCCAGTGCGCGGGCGCGGATGACTCTGCCCTGCTCGTCGTCGAGTTTCGAAACCAACTCCTCGGCATAGTCGCGGGCTTCGGCTTCGGTATCGCGCACAATCACGTGGACGCGCAGGCCATAATCCAATGTGCGGCCATGGGCGGCCGCACGCTCGTGAACGTCACGCATGCGTTGCGCCAACACGTCCTTCGCCTCCGGCCACATCAGATACACGTCACACTGCGCGCCGCAGAGTTCGAGCGCGTCGGGCGAATAGCCGCCGAAATAGAGCAGCGGCCCGCCATTCTGTTGATAGGGCTTTGCGGGGTCGGCGGTTACTTTCCCGAATTGGTAGACCTCGCCCTGATGGTTGATTTCGTCGCGCGTCCAGGCCTGACGCAGGATCTCGATGACCTCGCGCGAACGCTGATAGCGGAAGCGGCTGTCGGCGAGTTCGCCGGGAAAGTCGGAAGAGATGACGTTTATAGTCAACCTTCCCTTTAGCATGTGGTCGAGCGTTGCGAGCGTGCGCGCCAGCATGATCGGTTGCATTTCGCCGCAACGCACCGCCGCGAGAAGGTTGATCGAAGAGGTTATCGGAGCGCAGCCCGCCACGAAGGACAGAGTATCCTGGCCAACCTGATAGGAGGAGGGGCACAGGATATTGCGAAAGCCCAGTCCTTCGGCTGTCTTGACGATATCGGAGCAGTGTTCCCAACTCGACCGCAGCGTACCATCCGGTACGCCGAGATAGCGGAAATCATCGGAACACAAAGCAGAAAACCACGACACTTCAGCAGCATCGAGATCTGCGGACGTCACCGGAACGACCGTCAATGTCGGCACTCCTTGTTGTCAGAGACTGGATTTCCCTGTTGCATATCATTCGTGTTTGTGTAGATCAATAGTGTATCAATTTTGCGTTGGAGACAATGTGACCACGTCCAGAAACGCCTATGCGCTTCCGATGCATCAGCAGGTCAGCGAAATGCTGATTCGCGAGATCGCGGCCGGGCGGATGATTGAGGGCGAGAAGCTTCCGCCGGAGCGCGACATGGCTGCGGGGCTCGGAATAGCGGTCGGCACTTTGCGCAAGGCGCTCGGCGATCTCGAGCGCAAGGGCTTGCTCAGTCGCATCCAGGGTTCCGGCAACTACGTACGGTCGCAACCTGACGTGGCCAGTGTCTATTCCATGTTCCGGCTGGAACTCCTGGAGGGAGGCGGGCTGCCGACGGCGCGCGTTCTGTCAGTCGATCGGCTGGCGAAACCGATGGACCTGCCGGTGTTCGGGTCGAGCAGCGAGGCCCATAGAATAAGACGGCTGCGGAGCCTCAGCGGCAAGCCGGCGGCGCTGGAGGAGATCTGGCTCGACGGTTCCCGTGCGGAGACGGTTGCTATCGAAGAACTGTCGGATTCGCTCTATCTCTACTACCGCAAGGCGCTCGGCATCTGGATCTTGCGTGCAGAGGACCGCGTCGGGGTCGGCCAGGTGCCGGGATGGGCGCTGCCTGAGTTCGGCCTCGCGCCGGGCGCTGCCGCCGGCTTCATCGAGCGTACCGGCTGGATGCAGGACGGCGCCAGCGCGGAGTTTTCCAGGACCTGGTTTGATCATGGCGTCGCACGCTACGTCGCGCGGCTGCGATAAGGAACGGCTATGGCGAAGCACATTTCCTACGGCATCATCGGCTGCGGCATGATGGGGCAGGAGCATCTTCGCAATATCGCGCTGCTGCCCGATGTCGGCGTCGCTTCGATCTTCGAGCCCGACGCGACAATGCGCGCACGCGCGGCAGACCTTGCCCCGCAAGCGTCGATCGCCGGCTCAATCGCGGAGGTGGCGGCCGATCCGCGCGTCGACTGCTTGCTCATCGCCAGTCCGAACTATGTGCATTTCGCGCAGCTTAGGGAAGTCGCTGCTGTCCGTGCGCTGCCCATCCTGGTCGAGAAGCCGCTTTTCACCGATCCGGTCGACGCAGCCGCGGTGAAGGCGTTCGCCGCGACTTTCACCGCACCAGTCTGGGTCGCGATGGAATACCGCTATATGCCGCCGGTCGCTCGATTCATCGAGCAGGCGCAGGACGCCACCGGCGGCATCCGGATGCTGACAATCCGTGAGCATCGCTACCCGTTCCTGGATAAGGTGGCCCACTGGAACCGCTTCAACCGTCGATCGGGAGGCACGTTCGTCGAAAAATGCTGCCATTTCTTCGATCTCATGCGGCTGATCCTGAAATCGGAACCGGTGAGGATCATGGCGTCGGCCGGACAGGAAGTGAACCATCTCGACGAAAATTATGATGGCGAGACACCCGATATCTGGGATTGCGGCTACGTGCTGGTCGATTTCGCCAGCGGCGCGCGCGCCATGCTGGAACTGTGCATGTATGCAGAGGGCAGCCGCTATCAGGAGGAGATCAGCGCCGTCGGTGCGCGAGGTAAAGTCGAATGCCTGGTGCCGGGTCCCGGCCGCTTCTGGCCAGCTCATCTCGGCGCGGCGCCGACGCCGCAGCTGATTGTCAGCCCGCGCTCTCCGCAGGGACCGTACACCGTCGAGATCCCGGTCGACCCGCAATTGTTGACGGCCGGCGATCACAACGGCTCGACTTTCTATCAGCATCAGCGGTTCTGCGCTGCCCTGCGAGGCGAAGGGCCGGTCGAGGTGACGTTGGACGATGGCTGGAAAGCTGTCGCCATGGGTATGGCCGCACAATTGTCGGCAAAGCAGGGCACGGCCATTTCCAACCCACTCGATGCCTGCGAGAGCGCTCAGTGTGGCTGGTGGTAATTCACGTGATCGCTTGATCGTCTGACCAAGTGGTAAGCGCAGACGGCCAAATCGCAAGATCCACGGCGTGAGCCGCCCTGCTGGGATCAGTCGACCTTGCCTCCGATTGCCGCTATGGTTCTGACCAGCCTGTCCGCGACACAGGTCGATGCTCCAGCCGCCATGAGCATCTGCGGCAGGATCAACCATTCCAGCGTCCAGGCTGCACCGGAGCGCTCTTGCTCATGGATCAGCGCATGATGCATTCCCGACAATTGGACCGCGTTGTAGCGGGCAAGCGTCACCAGCATCTCGGCGTCGATGGGATTGCGCTTGTGCGCCATGGCCGACGACGAACCGCCGCCCGCCCGTTGCAGCTCGTCGCCTGCCTGCGCCATCAGTGCAATGTCCTGCCCGAACTTGCCGAGGCCGCCCGTCACAAGCGACAGCCAACTGGCCAGTTCAGCGATGCGGTCGCGCTGGCTGTGCCATTGCGGCGCGTCGCCAAGGCTTAGCTGCCGGGCCAGCGCGGCACGGAGGGCGGCGCGCTTGTCAGCAAACTTCTCGAGTGTCCCGGCGGCGCCGCCGAACTGGACGACGAGAACCGATCCCCGCACCGATTGAAGCCGCTCATGGTGGCGCACGAGCGGTTCGCGCCAGCTTGCGACGCGGTCGGCTACGGAAATCGGAATTGCTGCCTGCATGCGGGTTCGGGCCATCAGCGTGCGATCGCCAAACCGATGGCCGAGATCGGCGAAGGCGACCACCAGAGCCGAAAGCCGTCCTTCCAACAGGTCGATACAGGCGCGAATTCTCAGGATCATGGCCGTGTCGATCACGTCCTGGCTGGTCGCACCGAAATGCACATGCTGCGAATGCGGCTCTCCGACAGCATGCCTGATCTGCCGCACGAGTTCCGGCACCATGACGCCGTCGCGCGCCGTTGCGTCCCTCAGGGCCTGGATTTCCGGCCGGAAGTTGTCGAGGACGCGCCCGATGGCGCTTGCTGCAGCCGCCGGGACGATGCCGAGCGCAGCTTCTGCGTCGGCGAGCGCCTTCTCGAATTGCAGCATCGTCGCAAGTTCGGCCTCGACGCCGAGCAGCGTCGCCATCTTCTCATCGCCGAGAAGCCCGGACAGGAGGGGCCCGGACAGAAGGGGATTGTCGAATGCTGCGATCATATGTCGAAGAAGACCGTCTCGTTGATGCCCTGGAGATGAATGTCGAACTTGTAGATGTCGCCATCGCGCGGCGCGACCAGCGTTGACACGCGCTCTTTCTGCTCAATGCGCATCAGGACGGGATCCTCGGCGTTGGCGGTTTCCTCATCGCCGAAATACATGCGGGTGTGAAGGCCAATGTTGATGCCACGCGCGACGATCCAGACCGTCAAATGCGGCGCCATCTTGCGGCCGTCAAAAAACGGCACGCGACCGGGTTTGATGGTCTCGAACAGGCATTCGCCCGTCGTCATGTCGGTGGGCAGCCGGCCCCAGCCGGTAAAGTTCGGGTCGGCGGAGCCGCGCAGATCCGAGGGCGAATTGTAGATGCCGGCGGCGTCCGCCTGCCAGATCTCCACGAGCGCGTCCTTCAGCGGCGAGCCGGCGCCGTCGATCACTCGGATGTTGACCCTGATGCGTTCGCCCCTGGTCTTGTCGTTGACCATCGCGGTGCCAAGGTCGCGTTCATAGACGCCCGAGATACCGGCAAAGTTGGGCGTCAGCCCGATATGGACGTAGGGTCCCGCGGTCTGCGAGGCGCTTTCCTTCAGCCGGCCGAGAGCCTGGACCATCAGTTGCCCTCGATGCGGTTTTCGAACAGCGTCGAGCGGCGGCCGCGCAGTACAATGTCGAATTTGTATGCCCGCGCATCCATCGGTATCGTTGCCTCCATGTCGAGTGCGGCGGTGAGGCCTTCAATAGCGCGGCGGTCGTTGATGGTCCGCACGATCGGGCACCTCCAGATCATCGGGTCGCCCTCGAAATACATCTGGGTGATCAGGCGCTGCGCGAAGCCGTGCCCGAAGATCGAGAAATGGATGTGCGCTGGACGCCAGTCGTTGGGTCCGTTTGGCCAGGGATATGGCCCCGGCTGGATCGTGCGGAAACAATAGGAGCCATCCTCGCCGGTGATGGTGCGGCCGCAGCCGCCGAAGTTCGGATCGAGCGGCGCGCGATAAGTCTCCTTCTTGTGTCGATAGCGTCCGCCGGCGTTGGCCTGCCATACCTCCACCAGCGCACCGGCGACGCCGATGCCGCGCTCGTCGAGCAGGCGGCCATAGACGAGGATGCGCGACCCGATCGCGCTTTCGCCCGGCCCGGCAAAATTGTGTATGAGGTCATTGTCCAGTTCACCGAGATTACTTTGGCCGAAGACCGGCCCCGTAAGCTCCGACAGCGTGTTGTCGAGGGAAAGAAGCGGCCGTTGCGGCGAGCGCAGCACGGACGTCTTATAGGCAGGCGTGAAGGCCGGCGGATGCCAGTTGCGGTCGCGCGGAAAGAAGGCGCCGATTTCCGGCGTGCGGTTGGCGGGAAAGCGCGACTTGGTCATGATTAGCCGGCTTGAGCGTCGATTTCGTCGAACGTCTTCCTGGCGATCTTCATCGCATGATTTGCCGCCGGTACCCCGGCATAGATTGCCACATGCAGCAGCGCCTCGCGTATGTCGTCGCGCGTCGCCCCGGTATTGACGCTGGCGCGGATATGCATCGCAACCTCTTCGTCCTGCTTCAGCGCGGCGAGCAGCGCGATGGTGATCATGGAACGCTCGCGCCTGGTGATGTTCGGCCGCGACCAGACGTGGCTCCATGCAGCCTCCGTGATCAGTTCCTGGAAAGGAATGTCGAATTCGGTCTTGGCCGCCTCTGCGCGGTCGACATGGGCGTCACCCAGCACCGAACGGCGCGTCGCCATCCCTTCGACGTATCGGTCGCCGTGTCGTGGCTTGCTCATTTGCGCTCTCTTGGCATGTCGTTCAGGAAGCCACGGATCAGCCCGGCCAGCCTCTCCGGCTGCTCGACGCATGGGATGTGGCCCGCACCGGAGATGACCTCGAATCGTGCGGCGGGGATTGAGCGGGCCAGCGATTCCACCAGTTCAGGCGGCGTCGATCCGTCCTGATCGCCGACAATGCAGAGTGTCGGCACTTTGATTGCGGCGGTCGTCGCGGTGAAATCGGCGTCGCGGATAGCCGCGCAGGCAGCAGCGTAGCCGGCCGGAACCTGGCGCGTCAGCATCGTTTTATAGCCCGCCAGTTCCTCGCCGCGATTCTTATGGAAATCCGGCGTGAACCATTTTCGCATCACGTCGTCGGCAAAGCTGGCGATGCCCTCCGACAGGGTCGCGTTGATGCGCCCGTTCCACATCTCGACTGTGCCGATTTTCGCTGCCGTATCGCAAAGGATCAAGCCCTCGATCAAATCCGGCCGCGTCTTGTAAAGGCATTGCGCAATGACGCCGCCGATCGAAAGCCCGCAGATCACCGCGCGCTTTACGCCAAGATGGTCGAGCAGCCCTGTAAGGTCCGTCGCATGGGTCTCGATTGTTTGCGGCGCGCCACCCAGTTCGCTCAGGCCGTGTCCGCGCTTGTCGAACGCCACGGATGTACAGTCGTCGGCCAGTCTTCGCTCGACCTCGTTCCAGATGCGCATATCCGTGCCGAGCGAGTTGGCGAAGACGACCGTCGGCCTGCCAGTTTTGGGACGATGCCGGTAGTGGATCGTCGCGCCATTAATGCGAGCAAAGTTCATATCCGTCATAGCTTTGGCATTCCTTTGGGCCGCATCAGCCGTTTTTGCGCGGCGATGCGGAATGGTGCGTTCGGCGCACCATAGCCTGCATACGCGCCGCGCCGTTCAACGAACTCGATAATGAATCCCTCTCCGAATGTCGGCGCATAGAGCTGAAAAAATTCGCCGTTGTCGTCGCGGTCATAAAGGATGTTGGCCGAGCGTAACCGATCGGCGACCTCCGGATCCAGACCGAAGCGCGCTTCTACGTCGTCGTAGTAGTTCATCGATATCTGAAGCGGTTCGAAGCCGTTGGCCTGCAGCTTCGCCGCCGTCGCAAAGATGTCATCCGTCGCGAGTGCCAGGTGCTGGACGCCGGAACCAAAGGTTTCGGCGATGAAATGGCCAGCCAGGGTGCGGTGACTCTCGGCGCCGTTCAGCGTGAGGCGGAAGCGCTTGTCCAGACCTTCGATAACCTGGCTGCGCACGAGGCCGGCCGGATCGACGATGTCGACCATCGGGGTCTTGCTCGTCCTGAAGATCGAGACATAGAACAGCAGCCAGCTCGGCATCTCCTCCTGTGCCATGGTCTGCCCGACATGATCGATACGGGTGAGGCCGACGCCATTGCCGGAACTTGCCGACGTGACCGGCGTGAACTCCATGTCCCAGACCTTCGCCAGGTCGGTCTTGGCATCGAGGAAGTAGATCAGTCCGCCGCCGACGCCGCGGATCGCCGGGATCGACAACTCGCCGGGCCCGACCCGCTGGTGAAAGATCTCCGCGCCCAGTGCCTCGGCGCGCGCCACCGTGGCGGCGGCGTCCTCGACCTTCAGGCCCATCGCGTATGCCGACGTGCCATGGACAACAAAGGAAGAATGGGCAAAGCCCTGCCGCTCGGTATTGATGACGATATTGATCTCGCCCTGGCGGTAGAGCGTGACCTCCTTAGAGACGTGCCGACCGGCCTCGACAAAGCCGAGCATGCGCAACAGCGATCCAAGCTGTCCGGCGTCCTGGCGATCGGCCGCGAACTCGATGAACTCGACCCCTCCGACCCCGATGCGGTCGGGCATTGGCGGGATGGCCATGTCAAGTGCCGGTTCTTCACGCCGCACCTGGTCCATCAACCATACGAGCGAACGCCGTCCGTCGACGGAGATCGCCTTTGCCGACCCGCCACGGAACTGGTCGTTGAAAATCTCGAGCGACAGATAGCCGTCATAACCGGTTGCCGCGACCGCCTGCATGAACTGTCGCACCGGCAGATCGCCTTCGCCTGGCATGTTGCGGAAGTGCCGGCTCCAATAGAGCAAGTCCATGTCGATCAGCGGCGCGTCGGCGAGTTGGACAATGAAGATCTTGTCCGCGGGTATCGAACGGATCGAGCCGAGCTCAATCCTGCGGGCCAGCGTGTGGAAGGAATCGAGAACCAGCCCGACGTTCGGATGGTCGGTCCTGCGCACGATTTCCCAGGCATCGCGATGATCGTTGACGTGACGCCCCCAGGCCAATGCCTCGTAGCCGACGCGCAGACCGCGCCTGGCGGCGCGCTCGCCAAGCTCGCGAAAGTCCATGGCCGCCCGGTCGATCCCGCCAAGCGAGACGGGCGACACCGACGAGCATATCAGCATCAGATCGGTGCCGAGTTCCTGCATGACGTCGAACTTGCGCTCGGCACGATCGAAGGCGCGGTTGCGCTGCGGCTCCGGCAACCCCTCAAAATCCCTGAACGGCTGGAAGAGCGTTATGGTCAGGCCTGTGTCACCAGCCATTCGGCCGACGTCGCGCGGTGAGCCGTCAAAGGCGAGGAAATCGTTCTCGAAGATTTCGACACCGTCGAAGCCCGCGGCGGAAATTGCCGCGAATTTCTCCGCCAGGTCACCGGCGATCGACACCGTCGCGATCGACGTCTTCAAACGCGCCTCCTCCCTGGTTTGTCGTGAACGAACCAGTTCGTACATAACTAAGGCAACGCTGGCAGCACCGCAAGTTTCGGCCGCTCAGCGTTCTGCGGGAGCTTCGTCCGTGGCGACAAAACGCAACAGCATCTCCACGCTGTTGCGTTTGAGCCGCTCGAGTTGTGCCGGCGCGCCGAAGTCGCGTCCGAAGATCATCGAAAAGGTGGTGCGATTGGAAACGTTGAAGAAGCACAGCGCGCTTACTTGCCAATGGAGTTCGATCGCGTCGAGTCCCGGCCGGAAGACCCCCTCTTCGACACCGCGTGAATAGATGCGAGAGATGTGGTCGATCGCCGTCACGTTCAGTTCGCGGATCGCATCCGATTGTTGGAGGTATTGGCCGTGATGGATGTTCTCGATCATCACCATGCGGATGAATTCCTCGTGTCGGTGATGGTGGTCGAACGTGAACTCCACCAGGCGCGTCAGTGCCGCCACGGGGGGCAGACCTTCGATATCAAGTTGAGCCTCGCCCTCGCGCACCTGACGATACGCGTTCTCGAGCGCGCGCAGGTAGAGGCCTTCCTTGTCGCCAAAATAGTAGTAGATCATGCGCTTGCTGAAGCGTGTGCGCGCCGCAATCTCGTCTATGCGCGCGCCCGACAAACCGTTCAGGGCAAACTCCTTGGAGGCGATCTCCAGGATGTTTCGGCGCGTGCCCTCAGGGTCCTGGATACGCGTCGTGCTCGCGTCCGGCTTCGGCTTTCGTTCTTTCTTGATAACGGCCATGCAGTTTGAGTTCCCGCCCCGGCGCAGCCGGTATTTGACTAAACTAACCAGTTAGTACATTATTCGCAAATCACGACGGCTCATTTATCGGCGCGTTTGGCGTGAACACAAGGGCGATCCGGGAATTGCCGCATTTGGGCTGGGAGGCGGCCCGCACAGGGAGGAATTTCGGGAGATGGGCGACGACAGCCTTGTCGACCTGCTTTGCCGTCTTGCCGACGAGCACAAGGGCGCCGCCAGCGGCGACAGCGAAAAGGTCGTGATTGGCCTCGTCGGACGCGGCATTCAGTCATCGCGCACTCCCGGCATGCACGAGCGTGAAGCCCGGCGCCTCGGCATCGGCTATTCGTATCTTTTGCTCGATTTCGACCGGCTCGGAATTCCGGACGCGGCGATCAGCGACTTGATCGTGGCGGCGGAAATTGCAGGCTTTCACGGCCTCAACGTCACGCATCCGTTTAAACAGGCTGTCATTCCCGTCCTCGATGCGCTGTCGCCGGAAGCGCGCGCGATAGGCGCGGTGAATACGGTCGTCTTCGCTGGCGGACGCAAGGAAGGCCACAACACCGACAGCTGGGGTTTCGCGGAGAGTTTTCGCGAAGCGATGACAGGCGCATCGATGGGCTGTGTCGCAATGTTCGGCGCCGGCGGAGCGGGCGCCGCAGTCGCAAACGCGCTGATGCAAATGGGCGTTGGCCGGCTGTTCGTCCTCGACAGCCAACCCGGTCGCGCCTCGGATCTTGCGTCGCGCATGGGCGCCTTGTTCGGCGGTCGCGTCGAGACCTGGCCGGACCCGGCCGCAGCCGTGCGCATGGCAAACGGCATCGTCAACACGACCCCGGTGGGCATGGCGAAGTACCCCGGAACACCGTTCGACACGGCTCTTCTGACAGCCGAAAAATGGGTCGCCGACATAATCTACTTTCCGACCGAAACAGAGTTGTTGGTCGCAGCCCGTACGATCGGCTGCAGAACGCTGCCGGGCATCGGCATGGCGATCCATCAGGCCGTCCGCGCGTTCGAGCTGTTCACCGGGCGCAAGGCCGACCGCCGCGCCATGGCAGATCATTTCGAGGCCGCCGCATAAGGCAATGACGCCTATAACCATATGAAGACCATAGGGAGGAAATCGACATGAAAGCTGAAATCAACCGACGCCTGTTTATGGTCGCCGCCGGCGCACTCGCCGCCGCGACCGCCATTCCCGCCTTCGCGCAGGACAAGCCGAAGCTGCGTTTCTCGGCCGTGTTCTCGGAACAGGACATCCGGGCCGAGATGATGAAGATGTTCGCCGAAGCCATCAAGGACGACTTTGCCTTCGAGGGTTATTACGGCGGCAACCTGTTCAAGCAAGGCACCGAACTTGTCGCCATCCAGCGCGGCAACCTCGAGATGGGCAACGTTGCCCCGCAGGACATCTCCAAGCAGATTCCAGCGTGGTCTATCGTCACCGCCGGCTACCTGTTCCGTGACGCTGCGCACGTTAAGGCGTTCTTTGCCAGCGATGCCGGCGCGGAGCTGAAGAGGATGACCGAGGACCAGCTCGGCGTGAGGGTGCTCGGCCCTACCTATTTCGGCCTGCGCCAGGTCGGCCTGAAGCCGGACAAGGAAATCAAGACTCCCGCCGACATGGCAGGCATCAAGCTGCGTATGCCGGGTGGCGACGCCTGGCAATTCCTCGGCCAGGCGCTCGGTGCGAACCCTACGCCAATGGCCTATGCCGAGGTCTATACCGGCCTGCAGACAGGCGCAATCGACGGGCAGGACAATCCGTTGCCCAACGTCGAGAACATGAAATTCTACGAGGTCATGTCGCAGATCGTGCTTACCTCGCACCTTGTCGGCTTCGACCTTCTCAGCATCTCGAAAAAGCTGTGGGACGAGATGGGGGCCGAGAAGCAGGCAAAGGTCCAGGCCGCGGCGGACAAGGCGATCGACTTCTCGACAGAGAAACACCTGACGCGCGAGAAGGAACTCGTTGAAACATTCAAGGGCAAGGGCCTGAAGATCTACGAGCCCGATGTCGCAGCATTCCGCAAGCATGTGCAGGAGCAATATCTTGCCTCCGACCTGGCCAAAGAATGGCCTGCCGGGATGGTCGACAAGATCAACGCGCTTTGACGCGACGAACGCGCCGGCCGGTCCGCTTGCGACCGACTGGCCGGTTTGGCCAGACGCCCGTCAGGGAGGCATCATGAACCCGGGATTGAGAAAGGTCGGCGGCTGGCTCTACCGGCGCGCCGAGAACGCCATCGCCATCGCAATCGGCGCCATGTTCGCCGCGTTTCTGCTGCAGGTTGCTTTTCGCTACCTTCTCAACTGGCCGACCGGCTGGAGCAACGAGCTCACCGTCGTACTCTGGATCTGGGTTGTGCTGTTCGGCGCAGCGTTCGTCGTTCGTGAAGAGGAGGAAATCCGTTTTGATCTCCTCTACGCCACAGTCGGTCCGGACATCAGGCGGGTAATGACGCTTGCCTTCGCAATCGCTCTCGTCGCGCTCTATGGCTGGTCCTTTCCGGCCGTCTTCAGCTACGTGACCTTCATGAAGGTCGAGAGCACCGCCTATCTCAAGATACGCTTCGACTGGCTGTTCTCGATCTATCTCGTCTTCGTGGTCGCCGTGATCGCCCGCTACCTGTGGCTGGCGTGGCGTGCTCTGCGCGGCGAAGCACCGGCGGAATTTGACCCCACGAAAGCGAGCTCCGGCGTATGAATCTCGCAAGCCCTTTTTCGCTGTCAGTCGTTGCGATCACAGCGCTGGCCCTGCTTGGCCTGCCGATCGGTCACTCGATGATCGCCGGGTCGATCCTCTATCTCTGGCTTGCAGGGCTCGACATGGGCACGTCGGCCGAGCAACTCCTCAACGGGCTCTACACAAGCTACATTCTGCTTGCCGTACCGATGTTCATTCTCGCCGCGGAGTTGATGAACGCCGGGACCATGACCGACCGGCTGCTGCAATTCTGCAACGCCGTCGTCGGCCGTTTCCGCGGCGGTCTGGCGCAAGTCAACGTGCTGCAGTCGATCATCTTCGCCGGCATGTCCGGCTCGGCCATCGCCGACGCCGCGGGCACCGGCAAGATGATGCAGCAACTCATGACCAGGGATGGCAAGTACCCGGCGAGCTATGCCGCTGCGCTGACAGCCGTCACCTCCGTCGTCGGCCCGATCATTCCTCCGTCGATTCCTCTGGTCATCTACGCGCTGATCTCGGATGCATCGATCGGCCACCTGTTCATTGCCGGTATCGTGCCGGGCCTTCTTCTCGCCCTGTCGCAGATGATCATCGTCGCCATCGACGCGCGCCGGAAGAACTTTCCGGTCGAGAAGCCGGTGCCGCTCAGGGAATTGCCGGGGATCACCTTGCGCGCATTTCCGGCGCTGATGCTGCCGGTCGTTCTGCTGGTCGGCATAAGGGGCGGCGTGATGACCCCGACCGAGGCCGCGGCGGTCGCCGCCGGCTACGCGCTGCTCATCTCGGTCGCGATCTATCGCAGCGTGACGCCGGGCCAACTCTACCATGCGCTTCTCAACAGCGCCCGCACCACCGCCTCGATCGGCATGCTCATCGCCGGCGCCCTGGTGTTCAACTACGTTGTTACGGTCGAGAACATTCCGCAGTCCCTGTCAGTGATCCTGAAGTCCTGGGATCTTTCGCCGATGGGTTTCCTGATCCTGGTCAACATCCTGCTGCTGCTCCTGGGCTGCGTGCTGGAAGGCACGACTATCCTGCTGGTAATCGTGCCGGTGCTGATTCCGACGGCGCAGGCGCTCGGTGTCGACATGGTGCATTTCGGCGTAATGGTCGTCGTCAACATCATGCTCGGGCTCGTCACCCCTCCCTACGGGTTGCTGCTGTTCATCATGACCCGCATCGCAGAGGTGCCGCTGCGCGACCTGGTGCACGACGTAATGCCGTTTCTCTACGCCATGATTGCCGCCCTGATGCTGATCACCTTCTTCCCATCGCTGGTGCTGTGGCTGCCGCGCCTGCTGGGCTATCAAGGATAGGACCATGACCAAGCCAATCTTCGTTCTCAACGGCCCCAATCTCAACCGGCTCGGCATGCGCGAGCCGGAGATCTATGGGAGGACGACACTCGCAGAAATCGAGGCGATGTGCCGTGCCGCCGCCGGCGACCATCCGGTCCGTTTTCACCAGTCGAACATTGAGGGCGAAATCGTCAATTGGGTGCATGAGGCGATCGACGACGGCGCGGGCATTCTGATCAATCCCGCGGGTTTGAGTTTTGTTTCGATCCCGGTGCTCGATGCGCTCAAAATGTTTCCGGGCCCGATCGTCGAACTGCATATCTCGAACATCCATCGCCGCGAGGAGATCTATCATCGGTCGCTGGTATCGAAGGTCGCCACCGGCGTGATCGCGGGGCTCGGCGCCGCGGGCTATCCGCTCGCGATCCGCTGGCTCATGGACCAGATAGACGGATAGTTTATCGCCATGCCTGAACCCTGTATCATCGCTGTTGCGATCACCGGCTCGCTGCCGCGCAAGGAAGACAATCCTGCGGTGCCGATAAGCGTGGCCGAACAGATCGAGTCGACCCAGGAAGCCTTTGAAGCAGGTGCGTCGCTGGTGCACATCCACGTGCGCAATGACGATCAGAGTTCATCGTCTGAACCAACGCGCTTCGCTGCTGTTCAGGCGGGGGTGCGTAGGCACTGCCCCGGTATGATCGTCCAGTTTTCGACCGGCGGGCGCGGTCGTGATCCTGCCGCGCGTGGCTCGGCACTTTATCTGAAACCGGACATGGCCTCGCTTTCGACCGGTTCGGTCAACTTCCCATCCATCGTCTACGAGAACCATCCCGCCCTGATCGGTGATCTCGCAACCGCGATGAAGGCAAATGGCGTGCTGCCGGAGATCGAGATCTTCGACCTGTCGCACCTTCACACTGCCAGGCGGCTGGCCGACGGTGGGCTTATCGGCGAGCGCCCGCACATCCAGTTTGTCATGGGCGTGCAAAACGCACTGCCTGCGCAGGAGAGATTGCTCGATGTGCTCCTCACGGAAGCGAAACTCCTGTTTCCACAATCCACCTGGACAGCGGCCGGAATAGGCCGCAACCAGACGATCGTCATGGAATGGGCGTTGGCGCGCGGAGCAGACGCAGTGCGCACCGGACTTGAGGACAATATCAGGATCACCAGGGAACGCCTGGCGCGCAGCAACGCCGAGCTTGTTGAAATCGCGGCGGCCTCAGTCGGGAAGTTTGGCCGGCGTGTGGCCACCGTCAACGAGGCGCGCCAAACGCTTGGTCTGGCGTCAGGATCGTAATTCCTGGGCCGCAACTTCGCGCCGCGCTGTCGGACCTGTTGCGCCTTGGCCAGCGTCCTGGAATTACGGTGACAGTGCACTATTTTCTTTCCCCGCCTGGCCGCGTTTTCCCGATTTCACGGCTTTTCCGGTTTGCTCGGCAATCCGGTCCAGAAGTGGTTCGCCGCCCTCCGGCCGTTCAGATGCCGACATCGGCAGCGCGGCGATGCTAGTCGAGCCGTGCGTTCAACTACACACAGGAAGGCCTCCGATCGGTAGGTGCGGCGAACGGCGGCAACGACGTGCGAATAGGATGGTTGAGTGTATGATCGAAAATGCCGTAGCTGCAGTCTAACGCGAAATGCCGAGCGTCCTGTGATCCATCGGTCATTGCAGCGGCGATGAACCGGAATCATGACCCCAAGCCGACCTTCAGCAACCCGTTTTGCTGCCCGATAGCCGACATTCGTGGCAACCAGCGCTGATGGCCGGAGAGCGACTTACGCAAGCCGCGACGTGAACGGCAGCTTCGCGCCCGATCTTGGTCATTCCGGGTACCATTGCCACTGCCCAAAACCAGACATTACCGGCGTCTGGGAGAGCACGTGTGGCCCTTACACCCTCCATTCAATAATCCGTCGATCGGCTGACCTCGTCCCACTTGAGCGCGGCCGGGGCTCGGACGGCATCCGTCTGTGCTATGCGCTCTAAGGCATCACGTCCCAGAATCAGCTGCTCGGGCAGATTATCGATAAGTCGAAGATCACATTGGCGACCTTGCCAGGGTCGCCGGGCTCGTTTCCCGCATAATTCTCGGTCATCCGCATGACCTCGCCTATTGTCGGATCGTACTCGTCGAGCAGTGCCGGCGCGTGGCCACGGGCAACCCGCGTCCAGTTGGTGCGGATGCTGCCCGGTTCGATGGCAATGGTCTTGACGCCGAAGGGTAAAACCTCCTTGGCCAGTGATGCGGTGAAACCACTGACCGCCCATTTGGCGGCGGCATAAGCGGTGGACCCCGGACTTCCGAAGCGAGCGGAGCTGGACGAGATGTTGATGATGTGTCCCGATTTCTGCCTCCGCATGACCGGGAGCGCCGCGCGGGTCAGGTTCACTACACCATAGAAATTGGTGTCGATCTCGGCTTTGAAGTCAGCCTCGGAGGTCTGTTCAAACGGAGCAAGATGAGCGTAGCCGGCATTGTTGAGCAGCACGTCAAGACGACCGGCAGACCTGGGTCCGCTGCCAGCCAACGTGCTGGCCCGCCAATCCGTGCCGCAGCTCCAGGTGCTGGCCCGGGCGGCGCTCTTCGTGACCCACGGCGGCATGAACAGTGTCAACGAGGCGATGCGGACCGGGGTGCCGACACTCGTCGTGCCACAGGGGGCGGACCAGCCAATGGTGGCGCGGCGGGTTGTAGAGCTCGGTGCCGGCCTCGAGCTCCGCACGGACGACGCCACTGCAGAGACGGTGCAGGCGCTCGCCCGGAGTCTGCTGGACGAGCTGCGCTTCCGCGAGGCGGCAGCCGCACAGGGCGCCGCACAAAGGCAGGTCGGCGGCGCCCGGCGTGCCGCCGACGAGCTCGAGCGGTATCTCGACGACGCGCTCGGAGCATCGCGACCGATCGAACACAGGGGCGCTGAACCATGTCGACGACGGTCGCCGTACCCATGCTTCGGCCTGCAGCACCGGCCGAAATCCGCTCCGGGGACTCCGGCCCGCCCTTCGGGTGGGCGATCCCCGTTCCGGTTTTCAGCTTGTCCCCCGTTCTCCCGGTCCTCGCCGGACAGGCAGGGGCAGGACGAGGCCTGCCCTGCCTTCCACTGGAAGGGAAAGAAGGGTGGCCGCTTGAAAAGGAGCTGATGCGGCATGGTTGAAGCGAGGATTGAGGGGGCCGGGCCCAGCCTGGCCGAAATTACAGAGCGGCATATCGCGGCGCAAAATTAGTGTGGCCCTGGGGTCTCAGAAGGCGCCTATCGTGACCCTTCGAATATCCCGGAAAGGGCCGCTGCATCAGACATTTAAGCGTTCCGGTGCCCCGGGGTTAATTTTCGGCGCGCTTTCACATTCAGAGACGACGGTTGATCAGAGTCTCATCCGCGGGTTGGAACATGAGAGACTACTGATCTGATGTTCCGGAGTTCCGGGAATTCATGCTTGTCCACCTTCCTCCGACTAGCCCCGCCCCTGCCGGCGCCGCGGACCAGGCAAAGGCTGCGAGCCTTCCAGGCTCAGGCTGGGATCAAGGGTAAAGAGCTCCTGCGCGCGTCCGACGCCACGCAACGCGAACCGGCCGACTGAAACGAGCTTTTTGCGCTCCTCGCCGAGTAGCAGCTCGGCGAATTCCGATGAGCAAAGCATATTGCGACCGGCCGACTCGCACATGGAGCTGATCCGGCTGACCTCATTGACCGGCGGGCCGACAACGGTGAAATCGAGACGGTCCGGAGTGCCGATATTGCCGTAGAAGACCCTGCCGGCATGCAGGCCCAAGTGAATGTCGGCGACAGAAAGGCCATCGTTTTTGCGGCGTTTGGCAAGCTGCAGCAGCCGTGTGCGCATGTCGCGTTCTGCCTCCACCGCGGCGCGACAGGAATATTCGGGCCGCGAACTGGTGAAGATGGCCAGGACTCCATCTCCGATCAGTTTCAGCACATCGCCGCCGGCGGCCTTCACTGCGCCGATGACCGCTTCGGCGTAGTCATTGATCAACGGCACGAGTTGATCGTTTTGAACCGACTCGGACAGGTTCGTATAGCCAGTAATGTCGGAGAACCAGAGTACGGCGTTGATCCTCTTCACCGAGCCGTGGCGGATGCCGCCGCTCAGCACCTGGCGACCAGGCCCCCGGCCGAGATATGCCTCGACCAGCGTCTTGGTGAGCCTTGTCTGCGCAGCCGAACGAACCGCCAATCCCAGATGCGGTGTAAGCCGGGACAGAACAGCGACTTCCTCCTCCGAAAATCCACCCGGGCGCGCTGTGGTCCAGCGGGCGTAGAATGCATCGACATCCTCGACCCTCATCGCCTGCCGGATACGATAGACGATCGCAAGATAGTCCGTCTGGCCGGCATCGCGCAGCTCCTCGATCGCCGGAAAGCCGCGCGTTTCGCCTGCTTCGAGCCGGCAACGTAGGGTCAATTCACGCCGCCGCAGCATCTCCAGAAACGGGCTGCGCTTCCACAACTCCGCTCCCTTGCCCTCACGGCTCGACGGGTATTCTTCTTCGCGGAAGCTGATCGACTCGTCTTCGTCCCAGAAGAAGGCGCGTGCCTCGTGCATCGGGTGCAGCGTGTCGATCATCACAAACGCCTTGCCCAGCGGCAGCCCTGCTTCGACGCAACGCTCGCAGAAGGCCTGTACAAGCGATTCCTCGCTGCGGATGCCAAGCAGCCCAGCCTCCGCGAGCCAGGTGGCAATTTCATCGCAATCGCTGATCTTCATTGCCGACGATAGCTTCCCATTGCACCGCAAAAACGGCGCCACGGTGTTTTATATCACATGCGTGGTCAACGGAGCACAAGCACGTCACCCGATGACAAGCTGATGCTTGCTGTCCTGGATCGGATGTTGTCGGTGCTCCAAATGGGGATTTACGAGTCTCGGCACGGACTCTGAACCGAACCGAGTAATGTTACCGCAATTCCGACAGGATGCGCACCCAACCGCGTATTCCCTTGCGAAGCCGATCGACACCGTACCGCTCGTTAGGGGCATGAATGGCATCGTCGGCGAGGATGAAGCCCGTGACGATGCAATTGAAGCAAAGGCGGTCGGTGAGGAGCCCGATCAGTGGAACGGTGCCGCCTGTTCCCTTGATCAGCGTCGGCTCTGGCCATTCTGCGTCAAGCGCTCGCGCCGTGGCTGCGATGTAGGGGCTGGCTTCGTCACCGTTCCCGCCGGCCCCCTCGAACACAACCTGACAGCCGGCAGGAAGGCGAGCCTCGACGAAGTTTCGAAACAAGGCGCGGATATGTTCCGGTCGCTGACCACCAACCAGGCGGAACGACAGTCGAGTTGTGGCCGATGAGGGTAGAACCGATCGTTCGCGGGGGCCTATATTGCCGCCCACGATGCCGTTGAAGTCGATGCCAGGACGCCCCACATCAACTCGACCGTACCGTATCCGCCTTCATCATATCCTCCGGTTACCGAAACGCCGGCCAGAGCCTCAGTGAGATCCAGAGCTTCCCACTGAACACCCGACATTTAGCCCGACGGGCGGCTGAAGCGGCGGCGATGGAACGCTATGAGGCTGCAAACATTTATCCCCGAGATCCGCGCGTTCACCTCAGTCGGTTTCGAGACCCTCGCAAGCATAAAGGATCCAGGATCGATAAAGCTGATTGAGTCCAGGCGGCGAAGCCATTGATGGCTCGAGAGCAGTCCTTGCGCCTACGATTGGCGTTTGCCGCCGCGCCAGTCCGCGAAAGGGCCGGCCATGGCGGCAAAGCAGCGCAGTAAAGCCCCAATCCCCAAATACCCGCTCTGGATCACTCTGCCCTATACGCTTTTTGTCGCCGTGCTCACGCCGGTATACTGGTTGCGATACGGCCCCGGCAATTTCCTGTGGTTCTCCGATATTGCGCTCTTTGCCGTGCTGATCGCGTTGTGGACCGGCAGCCGACTCCTCTATTCGATGATGGCAGTCGGCGTTCTGCCGCTCGAGTTCGCCTGGTTGGCGGACTTCGTGACCGGCGGCAAGCTGACCGGGCTCGCTGCCTACATGTTTGATCCAAGGGAGCCCGCATATGCGAGGACGCTGTCCGGCTTTCATTTGTTCATGCCGGTCATCATTATTTTCATGCTGATCCGGCAAGGCTACGACCGCCGCGCGTTCAAAGCGCAGACCGCTCTCGCCTGGGTGGTACTGGTTGCAAGTTACTGGTTCACCCGGCCCGACGAGAACATCAACTGGGTGCACGGGCCTGGTCCGGAGCCGCAGAGGATCTTGCCGCCACGCATGTATCTCGGCCTGTACATGGTGCTTTTGCCCCTGGTCGCCTACTTGCCGGTCCATCTCGTATTGAAACGGCTGTTCCGGCCGTAGCTGGCCATGCGGAGACGACCGGCGAATTCCAATGCGCTGCGCGTCCAGGCTTCCATCCCCGGCCAGCGCATTAGTCTGATGATCTTGGGCGGGGCGCAGGCGAATTGTCTCGGTGAACGGTTTTGGGGCTCGTCCTGAGTGGATCGCTGCCGTTTAGCATCCTGATCGCATCGAGGAACAACGGCTCCCTGCGTTCGTTGGCCTTCGGCGAGATAAGGAGCCAAATCATGCAAAGAGACCAGAAACGGAATCGCAAGGACGATTCTCCCAACATCTCTAAAACCACGGGCGTTGACTCGAGACATGAACGACAAAAAGCTCGTCCCGACGCCGATGATCCGACTGACCCGGAAGAGGTATGGAAGAGTTCCGAGACGACACCCCAGCGCGAAGCGAAAGAAAAAACGTCGGAAGAACCAGACGGGCGTGTCGCCGATGCGGGCGACGTCGGTGGCGGTCAGCCTTCGCCCTACGAGACGGAAGTGCAGGCGGACAGCGTTGCCCAGCAGACAGACCGCAACAGGCAGACTGGTGAGAAGCCGAAGCCATCCCAGGAATGAAAAGCCTCGTCATCCACAGGCGCACCGCGCCGTTCGACCGGCACGCCGTCACGATCGGCGAGCAGGACGCAGCATCCGACATCGCCCACCGCAAGATAGAGCCGGTCCAAGCTCGATTGGGCGGCCCGGACGAGCGGTTCAATGCGTTGCCGGGCCTCTCCCAATTCCGCCTCTGTCAGATGGCGTGGCGGGCCGAGCACGGCAAAAAGTCCACTGTCACCGAAATGCCCTTCACCGAAATACCCTTGCGCCGACACCACGGGATGGCGGCTGACGCTTCGCTCGTCTGCCCTGCCTGGCTCAACGCGGTCGCCGCAGCATCGGGACTTGCGTCGGCGATGAACCGACCTGGATCGCGCCGAGCGGTTCGAAGCCGTGGCGCCCGTAGAACGGAATGTTGCGCGGGTTCGAGGACTCCAGATAGGCGGGCGCGTGATCGCGATCGCACTGCGCGAGCGCGTATGCCATCAAGGCCTCGCCGTGGCCTTCGCCCTGATGCGCTGGGTCGACGCCGATCACGGGCAAGTACCAATGCGGTTCGGCCGGATGGTACTTGGCCATCTGCTCGAATACAGCGGCGACTTCAGGGGCAAGGGAGGGCGCAACCGTGCTCTCGACAACCGCACCAAGCCCTTCCTCGTCGGGATGCACACCGGGCGACAGCCACAACGCCGTCCCGACATAGCCATCGGTGCAAAAAGCGCTTCCGTTTGAGAATGCCCTGGCCCCGAAGGCGCGGACCATTCGCGGCATGGCCGCAAGGTACTGGTGTGCATGCGGCCAGGTCCATCGTGCCATGGGATCCGCTGCAAACGCCAGCGAGATTGTTCCGATCGCCGGATCTTCATCGGACGCGGCCATAACCCTCACTGTCGGCGATTTCATGCTGCCCTCCAAACGACGCAAATGATTCGACGAGGCGCCCGCGCCCTCAACGGGCGCCGCAACAAGCGGGTAGGGATCAGGCAGTGCATCGGAAACCGCCACATCTGCCATGTTTCGCCTCCGGCATTGAGTTTAACGCCTGACGCAACAAGTTGTTTCGAGAAACGGAAAGGAAGATCCCCGAGGAAGGAGACAGCAGCGATGACGAAACACAAGACCGGAACACGCGAGGAATGGCTCGGAGCGCGGCTCGCACTGCTCGAGGCGGAGAAAAGGCTCATGCGGCAGAGCGACGAGCTGGCGCGACAGCGACAGGAGCTGCCCTGGGTTCGGATCGACAAGGAGTATCTGTTTGAGACCGAGGAGGGCAGCGCCTCGCTCGCCGACCTTTTCCAGGGGCGCTCGCAGCTCTTCGTCTATCATTTCATGTTCGGCTACGGATACCGGCTCACCGATGAGCGCCAGGGATGCACCGGATGCTCCTTGATCGCCGATCACTTCGACTGCGTCATCCCCCACCTGAACGGCCGCGACATTACCCTGGTTTGCGAATCGATCGCCCCGTTGCAGGAGATCCAGGACTACAAGCGGCAAATGGGCTGGCGCTTCCCGTGGGTTTCGTCGCTCGGCAGCGATTTCAAATACGACCTCGGCGCCGCCTTCACCGAAGAGCAGCAGAGAGACGGCGCCGACTACAACTATCAGCGTGTCGACAGGGCCGAGCCGCAGAAGGAGGGAATGAGCGTCTTCGCGCTCCAGGACGGTGCCGTCTACCACACCTACTCGACCTACGCCCGTGGCACCGAGGCGTTTATGGGGGTCTACCGTTTCCTCGACCTGGCTCCGTGGGGAAGGAACGAGAACGGGCTCGAGTTCCCCCAGGAGTGGTGGCGCCGCCATGACGAGTACGGCAACCGCTGAATGTCGCAGGGGCGCAGATCCGCCTCCTGAACAATAGTGCGCGTCCGCCCTCCCGCCGGGCCGTCAACCTGATGGCATTTTCTCGAACGTCGTCAGCCCGGTTTCCATCTTGTCCCAGGGGAGGGCCCGGATACCGTACGTCACCACGGTCGGATTGAACCGGCCCGGATCATCGAGGCTTGCGGCATGGACCGTGATCACGTCCGGCATGGCAGTGTATGTCAGGTGGGTCGGCGTTCCGCAGACCGGGCAGAAGGAATGGATTTTGACATTTCCGTTGTCCGCCGCGACACGCCAGTCCGTCGTCACACCGGTGATCGTCACGTCCGCCCGCGACGGAAACGTCAGGTAAGATCCGTGACCGGTGCCGCTTCTTTTCTGGCAGTCGCGGCATTGGCAGTGGTTCTCGAAGATCGGGGCTGCCTTGGCCTCGTAGCGCACCGCGCCGCACGCGCATCCGCCGGTGTAGAGAGTGCTCATCTGCTCGGTCCTTGTTCTGCTCAGGCCGCCCGTTCGGACGCGCGCGGCCTGGCGAAGACATCGATCGCCTGGCCGGTTTCGAGGAAGGATTTCAGGCTGGAGAGGACGATCGGCCAACCCTTTTTGATGCCGTTCGCCATGCCGCTGCCGGCTTCGAGGTCGTCATGGCTGACGGTCAGCCGGACCATGACCTCGTATTCCTCGAGCTCGAAGGTCACCCGGCTGTAGCTCGCCGGATCGGACGCCTGCGAAGCGTTTGCCCAAGTGATGACGAGACGGGTCGGCGGCGACACCTCGACGACCTTGCCGACGAGTTCGACGGTCCGTTCGTCATTGGCGCGGATGTGCTGCCAGCTCGAGCCGGGCTTCCAGTCGGAGACGTTCTCGTGGCCCCAGTAGCGCCGTGCGAGGTCCGGTTTGGTTATGGCCTCGAACACCTTTCCCGGTGTCGAGACAATATAGGTCGTGTAAGTAAAGCTGATCGTTTCCCTGGTCATTGCTACGCTCCTTTTGTTTCGCGAGCATAGGTAGATGGGGAAACCGGGTTCGTGTGAGTGACAATCTTGTCGCGAATTGCATCTGATATGAAAATGAGATGAAAAAGGTTGACGCATGACGCGCTGGCAGCTTGCTCATGGACGGTACCTCGATCTTGGCGCGCAATCGTTGCTGATGGGGATTTTGAACGTCACGCCGGACAGTTTCTCCGACGGCGGAGAATTCGACCGGCCGGAGCGGGCGCTGCAGCAGGCGCGGCGCATGATCGGCGAGGGCGCGGCGATCATCGATGTCGGCGGCGAATCCACCCGGCCCGGCGCCGGCGCCGTTTCGGCGCGCGAGGAACAAGCGCGCATCCTGCCGGTCATCGAGGCGCTGTCGTCCGACGGCGGCAGCCTGGTTTCGGTCGACACCTACAGGGCTGAGACGGCGCGGCTGGCGGTCGCCGCGGGCGCGCATATCGTCAACGACGTGCATGGCCTGCAGCGCGAACCCGACATCGCGCAGGTTGCGGCGGAAACCGGCGCCGGCCTCGTCATCATGCACACCGGGCGCGGCCGCGAAAAACTGGCGGATGTGATCGCGGACCAGTTCCTGTTCCTGAACAGATCGCTGGAGATCGCGCGCGACGCCGGCATCCCGGACGAGCGGATCGTGCTCGACCCCGGCTTCGCTTTCGCCAAGGACGGCGAGGAAAACCTCGAGCTCATGGCTCGCTTCGGTGAATTGCGCGCGCTCGGTTTTCCATTGCTCGTCGGCACGTCACGCAAGCGCCTTGCCCGTCACCTGGTCGGCGGAAGTGACGAGGGGCGAGACGTCGGCACAGCGGCAACAAGCGTTATCCTGCGGCTGAAAGGCGCTGCGATCTTTCGCGTGCACAACATTGCCGTCAATCGCGATGCACTGGCATTCGCCGACGCGGTGCGCGAGCGCGAGACCGGGAAATAATGCATGTCGCCCAAAAGCATGCCCTCGGGCCCTGACCCGAGGGTGCGCAGCGGTTTTGGGATAACGACATGCATAAAAACAAGAAGGCGCGTCAGGCGGGCTCGGTGACGACGCCGATCCGCCGATAGACGAATTGTTCGTCGTTCGAAGGAACTGCCGCAGCACGCTGGGCTTCGTCGATCAGCATGGCCATGCGCGCATGGATCGGCGATTTCGCGCAAGCCGGGTCCGTCGCGGCGGCGTCGCCGGCAATCGCCATCGCCTGGCAGCGGCAACCGCCCCAGTCGATCTCACGCCGTTCGCAACTGCGACAGGGCTCCTGCATCCAGTCGGTGCCGCGAAAGGCGTTGAATGCCGGCGAATCGGTCCAGATTTCGGCCAGGGTGCGCGGGCCGAAACGCTCAAAACTGAGCGACGGGATGGTCTGTGCGGCATGGCATGGCAGCACGGTGCCGTCCGGCGCCACCATGAAGGCGTCGCGCGCCCAGCCGCCCATGCACGGCTTGGGATAGATGGCGAAATAATCCGGCGTGACGAAATCGATGTTCATGATGCCGGTGAGCCGTTCGCGCGCCGCCGCGACGATCTCCGCCTGACGGTCGACCGCAGCGCGCTCGGGCATCAGTTGATCGCGATTGGTCAGCGCCCAGCCGGCATACTGCACGTTGGCGATCTCGAGCCGCTCCGCGCCCAGAGAAAGCGCCAGGTCGATGAATTCCGGCACTTCCTCGATGTTGTGGCGATGGATCGGCGCGTTGATGGTAAGCGGCAGGCCGGCCGCGCGGGCGCGGCGTGCCGTCTCCAGCTTCTTTTCGTGGCCGCCTTTGTGATTGCCGATGCGGTCGGTGGTCGCCGGCCGTGCGCCTTGAAAGCTCAGCTGCAGATGGTCGAGCCCGGCTTCGGCAAACGCCTCGATGCGGCCTTCGGCAATGCCGACGCCGGCGGTGATCAGGTTGGTGTAGACGCCGCGCGCCGAAAGCCCGGCGATCAATTGCTCGAGGTCGCGGCGCAGCGTCGGTTCGCCGCCCGACAGATGCACCTGGAGAACGCCGAGATCGGCGGCCTGCGAGAACAGATCAAGCCAGGTCTGTGTATCGAGTTCGCGATTGGCTTTCAGCAATTCGAGCGGATTGGAGCAATACGGGCATTGCAGCGGGCAGCGATGCGTCAGTTCCGCCAGCATGCCGATCGGAGGGAGAAGGGGCTCGCTCATAGTTTTACCAGCAGCTTGTCCGACCATTCTTGCAGGAAGGCGACGACGTCGGCCGCCACCGCCTCCTGTTCGGCGTCATAATCCGCGGCAAGCTCGGCGATGATGTGGCCGACCGTGGACCGTCCATCGCAGCGGCGCAATATATCGAGGCTGATGTCGTTCGGCCAAAACACCTTTTCCGGCGAAAGCACGGCGAACGCCTGCCGCACGGGATCGTACTGTATGCGCACGTGCTTCGGCAGCGACGGCACCGATCCCGACGACACCAAAGCTCTTTCGCGCAGCGCCATCATTCGGCTGGCTCCGGACGGAAGGCGCCGGGCGGGATGTTTCCGGGCTCGCCATAGGCGTGTTGAAGCGCGTCGAGCATGGCCCACAGTATATCGCATTTGAACACCAGCGCATCGATCGCCTGCTGCTGGCGTTCCGCCGTGTCGGCATGGCCGAGCACGTAAGCGAGGGCGAAGTCGGCGTCGCGCGAGGCCTGTTCGGGCCGTCGGCTGAAATAGGCCAGCGTATCCTCGGTGATGTAATCATATTTGGCCAGCATCGCCGGGACCCGTTCGCCGATGATGAGCGGCGAGAACATCTCGGTCAGCGACGATGCGACCGCCTCGAACAGCGTCCGGTTCGTGCAAAAGGCGAGGTAGGCGCCGACCGCGAAACGTGTCGCCGGCAGCGCCAGCCTTTCGCTCTTCACGTCATCGGCATCGAGGCCGAGCGAGGTCGCCAGATGCAGCCAGCGCGCGATGCCGCCGCTCCAGCCGTCCTCGCCATCATGGTCCTCGATGCGTTTGCGCCAGGCGGCGCGAAACGCCGGATCCTGCGCATGTGCGAGGATCATGGCGTCCTTGCGCGGGATGACGGCCTGGTAGCAATAGCGGTTTAGCGCCCAGGCCTGCATCTCGGTCCTCGACAGCGCACCGCTGGTCATCCTGTGGTGGAAAGGGTGGCGGTTGTGATAGCGCTCGGCACCGACCTGCCGCAGCACGGCTTCGAGCTCGCTGGAGGACAGGCCGCCCCTCGCCGCGTCGTGGAAATCACTCAAAATTCCATCTCCATCCCATCGCGGGCGACTTCCCAGCCAGCCGCTTTGACCGCTGCGTGCTCGGCCGAATTCTCGTCCAGAACCGGATTGGTGTTGTTGATGTGGACGAAGACACGGCGGCCGATCCCCACATCGGCCAGGCCGGCGATCGACCCCTCGTCTCCCGACATGGCCAGATGCCCCATGCGCGCACCGGTCTTTTGGCCGACGCCGGCGGCAATCATCTCGTCGTCGGTGTAGACCGTGCCATCGAACAGGACACAGGCGGCATCGGCCAGGCGCGTGCGCAGGGCCGCATCGATGCGCGCGCAGCCCGGGATATAGAAGACGCAGCCGTGACTGCCGGCACCAGCGATGCGGACGCCGATCGTGTCGCCGGCGTCGGAACTGAAATTGGAATCCGGCCGGCTTCTTTCCTCGAGATAGAGAGCAATCTTGCCGGGCACGGGAAAACTCTCGACAGTCACGCCGGTGTCGTGGCCGTCTGCGTCGCAGATCGCCAGTTCTTCAGCCGGCGGCAAGATGCGTCGCGGCACGAGCGCCGGATCGAGGACATTGAAGATCGAGTTCGCTTCCAGCGTCGCCAGCACCTGTGTCGTTGCGTACATGGCGAAGGGCTGCCGCTCACGCAGGCTGAGCAGGCCGGCGACATGATCGACATCGGCATTGGTCAGCACCACCGCGCGGATGGGTGTCGAACGCAACGGCGCATCCTGCGCCGGCTGCAATTCAGGCGTTTGCGCAATCTGCTGGCGGATATCGGGCGAGGCGTTGAAGAGAACCCAGCCGGCCCCATCCACTGAGGCGGCGATGCTTGATTGGGTTCGCGAATGCACGCCAGCCATCCCGGTGCGAGCCGCGCGGCTCAGGCGATAGTTGCAATTCCACTGCGGGAAGCCGCCGCCTGCCGCCGAGCCGATGATCTTCAAGCGCATTGCAATGCCCGCTCTGCGGCTTGTTCAACCAACAGCAAATTTTCGACCGCGAATGGCTTCGCGCCCGCATTGAACGCATCAAAGCCTTTCACGAAGACCTCGCGCGAAATGGCAGTGCGTGTCCCCGTTGCCGGGGGCCCCCCCCACATCGGGCGAGTTATTTGGGGTTTATTAAGGACGGAGGTACCGCGCAAAATAGAAGCCCCCCGCCACCTGGCGCAAGGGGGGGGTTTTTG
>NZ_JBVVQA010000003.1:0-199762 GCF_055811455.1 Mesorhizobium sp. WSM4845 | reverse complement strand
CCCCAGGATCCATGCCGTGCCCTCAGAGCGTCACGGCGGTACAGAACCTTTGATGGCGGAGCGAGGCGCCCGCCCCCGGGGGGGGGGGGGGGGGGCGGCCCCCCCCCCCCGCCGGGGGGGGGGGGGGCCCCCCCCCCCCCCCCCCCCCCCCCCCCCGCCCCCCCCCCCCCCCCCCCCCCCCCCCCGCGGGTGGGGGCCCCCCCCCCCCCCCCCCCCCCCACCTCTGCGGCCTACTTCTTGGGAGTAATTTCAGCAGGCAGATACCGCGAAATCTCGAAGCCCGCAGCAACTTGGCACATGGTCGGTTTTGTCCAGCTCTTCTTCATGGCATATCTCCTCTTCTACCAGCCCGAAGGGGCCGATCCTTTTCTCGGTCAACCATTGCTGGGCACCATTGCAATGGCTCGTCCATCAGCTCTCAAAATGGACAAATGAAACGGCAGGTCCTGAAAAGTCGAAAAACAACACGATTGAAAATAACAATGCTCATCCTCAATTGCTAATCACATAAGGCTTCCTTTCCTCCAGCGGAAGGTTGGCACGTTCCCATCCATCGGCGCCGGGCGGATACCAGATCACCGAACTGTAGCCCCATTCGATGGCCCGTTTCGCGGCATTCCACGACATCCAGCAATTCGTCATGCAATAGAACAGAATGGCACGCGACTTGTCGGGACCGGCTTCGGCCGCGAGGCCTTGGCGAAAATAGTTGGCGGTCTCCTCGGAGATAGCACCGTAACCGACATTGGCCAGCCAGGTGCTGCCTGGGATGTCCTTTCTGATCTTGGCTCTCCAAATCGTTCCCGCCGGCAAATTAGCCGGCCTGGGCGTGTTCGGCATGACGTCGAAGAACACCGCCTTCTTCTCCCGCCACAGCGCCTCCGCCTCCGCCGTCGTCACGACCTTCGCGCCCTGCAGCGTCTGCGGCACCGGCGCCCGATAGTCGTCCATCCGGTAGCCGCCGGGCTCGGCGATATCGCCGGCCCACATCGGTTCGGTCAGACCGAGAAGGCTCGCGGCAACCAGCAAAATCGTCTCCTTTCCCTTCATGCGTTTCTCGTCATTGCGTGATCGGATTATCGTGTTCGTCGATCAGCGGCACATCAAAGTCCAGCAGGATCCTGGTGATCTCCGCCTGGTTTTCCCTGATCACCCGGTTGAGCGTCCGCTTCCATTCCTGGTCGGATGGACGCACGCCCATGGTGATGCGGTATGACATGCGCGAGCCGGTCTTTTCCTTCACCAGCGGAACGATCGTGAGATCGGCGCCGAGTTGCTTGGCGTAGTAGCCTGCCATCGGTCCCCACATGACCGCCGCATCGATCTTGCCGGCGAGCATGTCCTTGATCATGACTTCCCCCATGGAAGGGGTGAGGCGGGTATCCACCGCCAGCGGATAGATCTTTGCCGTTCGCATGAGCTTGTTGGCGGCCATGTTGGCCGTCGGTGGTGTGCTTTCGACGACGCCGATCCTCTTGCCGGTGAGTTTCGGATCCTCGATGGTTTCGACGCCTTCCATGTCGTTGCCCTTCGGGTGCACCAGCACATAGGACGAGCGATAGTAGGCGTTGGTGTTCTGCACCAGTTCATCGCCCTGGGCATAGCCCATGATGATGTCGCATCGGTTGGCGGCCAGCGTGTTGCGCACGAAGCCGGCGACAAGAGGAAACCATGTATAGGCGACGGACTTTCGGCCGGTTTTCGCGGCAACCAGGTCGGCCAGCCGGTTTTCGAAGCCTTCGCCGCTCTCGTCGGTGAACGGCATGTTCGAAGGATCGGCGCAGACTCGCAGAATGTCTGGGTCGACCAGTTCGCCCGCGGCACCAAGGCCGGCGTCCTGCGCCTGGGCGTTCGGTGGCAGCAAGGCGAGTGCGCCGAGCATCGGCAGGACAAAACACAGCTTCAACGCGTCACGGCCAATCATATCATCCACCCATGCAGGATGCTTCGGCATCCTTCGCTGCCTGTGGCTTGTCTGCTTTCTTCGGCGGCCTGCCGCGCGGCGCCGCACCGTCGGCGCGGGCACGCAGATAGACGTAGAGATCATCCATGTAGCAATAGACGTTCTTGTTGTCGCCAAAGGCAGGCATGACATTTTCCTTGCCGCCGCCGACATTCTTGCGGCCCTCGGCGACGATCGAGATGAATGTGGCGTAATCCATTGTTTTCAGGCTGTTGAGCAGGGCCGGCGCATAGCTCGAACCGGTGCCGTCCGGTCCGTGACAGACATGGCAATCGGAGTGATACCGGCGGTAACCGCTGAACGTATACCAGTCGACGGCTCCGTTTTCGATCTTGAAGGTCGGATTTCCGTCCGCGTCGAAATGCTTGCCGCCTTCTTCCGTCACTGCCTTGGCTTTTTCAGCGCTGTCCTGGGCATGCGCGAGGCTTGAACTTGCCAGAGGCAGCGCCAGGGCGAGAGCGGAAATTACAATGCGAACGGACATTCAGCTACTTCCTTGATTTCTTGATTTCGCCTGCACACGGTTTTGCTGTCGTGAAGCGGCATGGATCGATGTGGGTGCGCGGCGAAATTGAGAGCCCGGTCCTGGCTTCCCGGTGATCCGGGCTCTCGCTTTTCAAGCCTTGGTCTTCTCAAAAAACCGAGGCGTGCCTATGATTCCCGTGTTTCAGTCGTTCCCGTTTTTATCAGTCCGGGAGACCGAAGACGGTGAGCTGGCCGCCCAGCGTCGTGTAGTCGGCAAGTGCTGCGTAGCCACCGACCGCGCCCAGACCAGCAGTCCCAACGACCGCAGCCTCGTCGCCTTGCGCACGGCCCTGATCGACGGCGCCATGCCAGGCAGCGGCGTTGTCGGGCGAAAGCAGTCCGCCTGCCAGACCGATACCGGCCCATCCGCCGACGCCGGACAGAACGGCGATATACTGCTTGCCGCCATGCTCGTAGGCCGTGATGTTGCCGATGATGCCGGACGGGGTCTTGAACTTGTAGAGTTCATTGCCGTCATGATCGACTGCCTTGATGTAGCCCTCGAGCGTGCCGTAGAAGACGACGTCGCCGTCGGTCGCCAGCGCGCCCGACCAGACCGAGAACTTCTCGGGCTTGGACCAGACGATCTCGCCCTTGGCAGCATCCCAGGCAATGAAGTTGCCCATGTGGTCGGCTCCGGGGGGAGGATACATCGACACGGTGGCGCCCACGTAAGGCTGACCGGCGGTGTAGCTCACCTTGTAGGGCTCATAGTCCATGCAGACATGGTTTGTCGGCACGTAGAACAGACCGGTCTTCGGCGAATAGGTCGCCGGCTGCTGGTCCTTGGTTCCAAGCGCGGCCGGGCAGATGCCCGTCGAGTTGGTGTCTTCGCCGTTCTGTTGGGTCGAATATTTGGCGACCACCTGCGGGCGGCCGTACTGGTCGCTGCTGGGGTCCATGTTGACTTCCGTCGCCCAGTTCACTGCCGGATCGTATTTCTTGGCGACGAGAAGCTCGCCATTGGCGCGATCCATGGTGTAGGCAAAGCCATTGCGGTCGAAGTGCACCAGCACATCGCGCTTGGCGCCCTTGATGTCCATGCCGTCGACAAGGATCATCTCGTTGACGCCGTCATAATCCCACTCGTCATGCGGGGTCATCTGGTAGAGCCACTTGGCCATCCCGGTATCCGCATCGCGAGCCATGATCGTCATCGACCAGCGATTGTCGCCGGGCCTCTGGACCGGGTTCCAGGTCGATGGATTGCCGGTGCCGTAGTAGATCAGGTTAAGCTTGGGATCATAGGCGTACCATCCCCAAGTCGTGCCGCCACCGGTCTTCCACTGCTCGCCTTCCCAGGTGTTCGTGCCCGAGTCCGCGCCGACCGGTTTGCCGAGATGGGTGGTCTTTTCGGGATCGATCAGGGTTTCTGCATCGGGTCCCGTCGAATAGGCCCGCCAGGCAAGCTTGCCATCCGAAAGATTGTAGGCCGAGAGGTGGCCGCGAACGCCATATTCGGCGCCGGAGATGCCGACGATAACCTTGTCCTTGACGACCACAGGCGCCGACGTGCCGGATTCGCCCTTTCCGCCGTCGATCTGATCGCCGTTCTTGACCGTCCAGACGACTTTGCCGGACTTGGCATCGAGCGCCACGACGGTGGTGTCGGCCTGGTTGAGGATGATCTTGCCGTCACCATAAGCAACGCCACGGTTGACCGTGTCGCAGCACATGATGCCAATAACATTCGGGTCTTGCTTGGGCTCGTATTTCCAGAGGATCTTTCCGTCATTCTTGAGATCGAGAGCATAGACGGTGTTCGGGAACGGCGCGTGGACATACATCACATCGCCGATGACCAGCGGCCCGCCTTCATGGCCGCGCAGCACGCCAGTGGAGAAGGTCCACTTGACCTGCAGGTTCTTCACATTGTCCTTGGTGATCTGGTTGAGCTTGGAAAAGCGGGTGTTGGCGTAGTCACCCGTCTGCATCACCCAGTCCTTGGGATTCTCGGCCATTTTCATCAGTTCTTCATTGGCCGACGTCATGTGGACCGCGCCGAACGACATGAGCGCCGCGGTCGTTAGTAGGTAGGCAGTTTTCGCTAATACACGCATCAAAGTCCTCCCAGGGTGCACAATGACGAATCGTCCGTTGAGCCCACCAGGGCTTGCCCAAGCGATTCATGTGGGGGAAGTATTTCCGGCAGCGTGTCACGACCTAAGCCGAATGAGCAGAGGGCACCGTTACTGCCCATCCCACCTGGCCTACGAAAGACTGTCGCCGCTCCCTAATTGACGGTGACGCCCTTGAAGCCGGAAACAGGATGAAGCTATGTCATCCCCAGAAGGAAGGCAAGAAAAATCACTTCCACCTATGTTGCACTGCAATATAGAGAAATAGATATGAAAAAATCATGACGGAAAGCTATTGATCGACTGTGGATGAAGCGCGATTTATATAAGTGGTTAAGTTTTACGTATTTTTTGGGCGAAATGTATTGATTTTTATTTGAGAATATTCGCTGGATCGTATGATTTTAAGTATGCGCGCGTCGCTCCCTCTGGCGATAGTGGAGGAGACCTGAAATCAAGCTCAGCACCAGGATTCGGAGCCGATGTTCGTGCTGTCGGGGAGGCCTTTTGCCGGCCGGGACGGCCCTGTCCTTTGGTACTATATGGCCTGCATGAGAACTTGACGGGCGTGGCGACAGGAGGCCAACTGGTGCGGTGATCCGTCTCGATCCATTGGGCTCGATCTGTCACGTTCCGGGCCAATCGGAGGTTCCCCATGATCAGATATGTCGGCTTTTCGAGCTTGCCGCTGTTGCTCACGTCGGCCCTGGCCTTCGCCAATCCGGCCGGCGCCGCCTCAGATTATCCGACGGTGACGGTTGTCGACTATGTGCTCGGCTGCATGCAGACGAATGGCCAGACACGTCGGGCGCTGGAGAGCTGTTCCTGCTCGATCGACGTCATCGCCTCGATCCTTCCATTCGAGGATTATGAAAGGGCCGAGACCTTCAAGAGCATGTCGCTGACGACTGGGGAGCGTTCGGGACTGTTCCGCGAAAGCGCGCCGGCAAAAGCCGCAAGCACGGGACTGAAGCGCGCGCAGGCGGAAGCCGACGTGCGCTGCTTTTAGACGCCGTGTAAGACCGCCGACGGCGGCTGCATGCGGATTCGAGGCTTCAAAGCCCCGTAGCCTCCAGCGGCCATTGATTGCGAAATACCTTGCCGTCCGTATCGATCGCTTCGACCTGGATTTGGCCAGTGCCGTGCGCGGTGAAATCGAACCGGAAATTGGGATCTTCCGAAATCGATATCCCCCCTTCCATCGACAGGATCAGCCGGTCTGCCTGCGAGACCGACAGTTTCTGAACGAAATGCGCGGGGATGAAATACTGGGTCAAGGGGTTGCGCTGCAGGCCCGAATTGTTCGGGTGGCGGATCATCAGCTGCAATTCCTGCGCCTTTGTCATCGTCTCTTGCGGCGGGAATTGGCGCAGCTTCATCTGCCCCATCGTCGCCATCGCTTCGTCCTGGTTCTTGAGCGCCGGGGCGGAGCATCCGCCTGACGCCTTGACGAAGGTCTGGGCCATGTGAAGCTCGCCGCCCTGCGTCTCTGCTATGGCACGCAGATAGGAATAGTCGTCGACGCGCACGCGCGTCGACAGATGTGTCACACCGGCGTCCTTGCCGATCTCGAACGTCGCCGCGACCGGCGCTGGATTGACATCGATGATCAAGGTGACGGATTTGATGCCGGCGGGCGCCTTGGTCGGGTCGATATAGATGTCGACAGGCACGATGGCGGCATCCTGCGCCCGCTTCGGCGCCTCGATCCTGACGACGCCGCTATCGACCAGAATCGCCCGATCGCCGAACACGTCGCCTTTCAGATCCTGCCAGATCCTGTCCGAAGAGGCGGTTGTCTGCTGGGCGTTGGCGGCGCCGGAGGCGCCAAAGAGCGCGCCGATGGCCAGGATGATCGCGGCGAAGACGGCTGCCAGCGGCAAGCCGAGCTGCCGGCTCCGGTAAGCGTGGTTCTGCATTTCGATGCCTCCACCAATGTCAGAGAGGTGGTGCCCAGGCCGATGTCGAGGATAGACCCTTGACGATGCGTTGGCAAATCGATCCACAGCGCTTGTCGCTGTGATCTATTCCCATTCGAGTTCGGCGAAGGCGGCTGTTGCATTGCGCTCGTTGTATTCGTCGAACAGATGCCAATTGCTCCGTTCGCTTGCGCCGGCGGTCTTGACGGCGTCGCGGAGCGGCGTCCCGTCGGCGATCGCCTTGCGAATATCGCGCGCCAGAATTTCGAAATAGCGCCGCTCTCCCGTCAGCGCCGCCGGCCAGTCGGCCGGCACCGGGCCGTGACCCGGCACGGCGCGCACCGCGCCGATCGCGGCGAGCGCGTCCATCTGGCGGAGCCAGCCGAGCAGCGATCCATCGAGCGTCGGCAAGGAACCGATGAAAACCAGATCGCCGGCAAACAGCGTGCGGGTCGCGCTGTCGAAGACGGTCAGGTCGTTGTCGGTGTGAGCCGCCTTCCATGCCTGCAATTCGAGCACGCGTCCGCCAAGGTCGAGCTGCAGGCGATCGTCGACCAGCATCGTCGGCGGTATGATCTCGACCCCTTTGATGAGCGCGTCGCCGATCTGTTCGCGAAAGCTCTGCAGGTAGAAGGCGCCGCGCGCCTCGAGGCCGCGCGGCAGATTGTGGTGGCCGACGATGGTGGCGCCGATTTGCCGGAACGCCGCGTTGCCGAAGACATGGTCGGGGTGCATGTGGGTGTTGATCAGGTAGCGGACCGGCTTGGGGCTTATCTTGCCGATCGCGGCGATGAGGGCGTTCGCCTCGATCAGGCTGCCGCCGCTGTCGATGACGGCGACGGCGTCGGTGCCGACGACGACGCCGAGGTTGGAGATCGCGCCCTGGTTGGCGGCGCTCATCGATTCATCGACGCCCTGGAAAGCGAAGACGCCGTCGGCGACTTTCCTGAGCTTGAATACGAGGCCGTAGGCTGCGGCGAGAGCGGCCCGCCCGAGGCAACAGGGCAGCATCGCGGCGCTGACCGCGGTGCAGGCGAAGCCGTTCACAAGCTTGCGTCGTGTCCTGTCGATCGGCATGGCTTCCTCCCGATTCCGAACTGTAAGGCGATCAGGCCACGCCCGGAAATTTTTGCTGGAACGACCGCAAAAGGTCGCTCATCACCTGTGGATTGCGATAGTGCCGCGGCAGCCTTACGTCGAACATGCCGAGCACATGGGCCGGCCGCTGCGCGAGCACGATGATGCGGTCCGACAGCATCAAGGCCTCGCGCAGATTGTGGGTTACCATCAGGGCGGTCGTGGGCCGCGCCGACCACACGGTCAAAAGCAGGTGCCGAAGCCGCTCGGCGGTCCGTTCGTCGAGTGAGGCAAAGGGTTCGTCCAGGAACAGCACCGCCGGTTCGGTGGCGAAGGCCCTGGCAAGCGCTGCCCTACGCGCAAGGCCGAGCGAAAGCTCGGCCGGATAGAGCGAGCGCATGGCGGCGAGGCCGAGCGTGTCGAACAGCCCGTCGAGGTTCTTCGTTCTCAGGCTTTTCGGCAGCGCCAGCCTGACATTCTGCTCCACCGTCCGCCACGGCAGCAAGACCGGCTCCTGGAATACGGCGGCGATCCGGTCGGAGCCGCCTTCAGGCAGCTGGAACGAGCCGGAAAAGTCCTTGTCCAACCCAAGCAGGATGCGCAGCGTCGTGGTCTTGCCGCAGCCGGACGGCCCCAGCAAGCAGGCGAATTCGCCTTGCCGGACCTCGAAGGAAAGGTCCTGGAGCGCCGTGATCGAGACGCCTTGCGCGGACCTGAAAGTCTTTTCGGCGATGTCGACCCTAAGCGGGACGACGGCGCCAACGGGTTGCATGTCGTTCAACGGGCTGCACCAGAAAGAGTTCGATGACTAGCATCACCGCCACGAAAGCCAGGGTGTAGGCAAGGATGGCGGCGACGTCGAAGAGCTGGAAATAAAGATAGATCTGGAAGCCGACGCCGTTGGAGCGGCCGAGCAGCTCGACCACCAGGACGATCTTCCAGATGAGAGCGATGCCGGATCGTGAGGCGGCGGCAAGATAGGGCTGCAGTTGCGGCAGCAGGACGTGGCGGGCGCGGTCGAGGAGACCGAAGCGGTAGACGGCGGCCATTTCGGCGTAACCCGGATCAAGCGCCCTGGCGCCTTCGCGCATCGTCACCACGACATTCGGGATCTTGTTGACGGCAACCGCGCCAATCGCCGCCGCTTCGTTGAGGCCGAACCAGATGTAGGCGAGGACGATGACGACCAGCGCGGGAATGTTGAGGAACAGAACCACCCAGGGAGCGAAGAACCGGTCTGCGCGGCGGTGGCTGCCGAGGAGGACGCCGATGACCGAGCCGACAACCATCGCGACGACATATGCCGCGGCAACCCGGCCGAGCGTCGCGCCGAGATGGTAGAAAAGATCGCCGTTCGCCGCCTCTGCGAGCAGCACCTGCCAGACCTGTCCCGGCCCTGGAAAGGCACGGCTCGGCCAGGCATTTGCCGCAAGGGCCCACAGCAGGCCAAGCCCGAGCAGAGAGGCCGCGACCGTCAGCACCGGTGTCAGCGCCGCTGCCAGGCCGGATTGGCTGGACATGCCGGCCGCAGCGCCAGGCGGGCGATCGCCGGAATCAGGTGCGCTCATTGCGGGGGTACCTGCCAGAACGTGCCGGGCGCCATCTCGGGCGCGCGGCCGACCAGCTTTTCGCCGCCGATCTCGGCCAGCACGCGGTAGAGCTTGCCGGCGTCGGCCGCATCCTCGGCGACGGGGCGTCTGGGAATGCCCTCGCGATAGCGGTCACGCAGTTTGGCCAGTTCCTCGCCTTGCGCGCGGATATCAGGCGCAAGGCGCAGCCACTCATCGTCGGATCTGGCCAGCAAGTCCTTGGACTGCGCCGAAGCCTTGATGAAGCCGCTGATAGCGTCCGGATTTTCGTTCGCCCATTTGTCATGAAAGACATAGCCGAGCGCCGATACGGCGCCCGCGGCCCCAAGCGCTTTCGCCGCAGCATCGGCGCCGATCAGCCGACGAAAGCCGTTGGCTTCGAGCCGGGCGCAAAAATGCCAGAAATTGAGCACCGCATCGAGCTCGCCCTGCATCGCCTTTTCCGAAATCAGCGGCGGCGCGCCAAAGACGATGTCGCTGGTTGCCGCCAGGTCGAGGCCGTGATCGCGCCTGGCCAGCGCCTGGATCAGCAGCCAGCTTTTATCGAGAGGTCCGCCGGCGACGCCGAGCTTTTTTCCGCTGAGATCGGTGATCGTGCGGATCGGCGCTCCCTCCTTCACCATGATCGCCCCGACGGCGGTCGAATAGGGGACCAGTGTGAGGTCGACGCCTTCGGAGCGCTGGCGTGAGACCCACAGCCAGTCGGAGACGATCATGTCGATCGCGCCGGCCAGCATGGCGACGTTGGTTGCATCCTCGCCGGCGAAATCGAGGATCTCCAGATCGATGCCGTTGGCTGCGTCGAATCCGTGGTGCTTCAGCGTGTCAAGCGCCCAGCTCACGGTGCCGAATTTCAGCACACCGATGCGAACCCTGTTCGTGGCGAAGGAGGGCTTTGGGACAAGTGCCGCGGCTGTTCCAAAAGCCGCCAGCCGGAGCGTTCCTCGACGCGAAATCATCATGATGTCTCCTCCCGGGGCCGCAACCGGCCGGGCGCCGATCAGATCGCACGGTCTTTGTTCGGGAACGCGCATTTCCAGCGCTTGACCTTGCGGGTCGGGTGTTCCTGCGACCATTTCGCGATTTCGGTGGGCGCCAGCATCATGCATTGGAACAGAGAGCCGCGGCTCTCGAAATAGAGATGTTCGTCTCGGCAATTGCCCGGATTGGCAATCAGGCAAACCGTCAATATGAGGTCGACCATATCCATTCAGCACCTCTTGCGCGCTTGAAGACGCCCGCTTTGACGAGATCCGGCCCGATCCAAGAGCCTGGACAGAATCGCCAACTGCCGGAGTCCCGAGGTGCCCATGGAAAACCGGAATGGTTTGAGGCTACGCGTTCGCCCGATGGCCGTCAACAACGGCGAATGGATTGGGTCGACCGGAGCCGAGTTGAAACTACCTACAAGACAATCGAGTCCGTTTGCGCTGCCCCTCATTGCCCTGCCGGGCATTTCTCCCCGTATAGTGCCGGGGAGAAAGACGCCTTTGCAAAGGATTTCGCCAATCTCCAGCGTCGCAGAAAGGGCGCCGACGTTGCGGCCAGCCCCCTTCGCCCCGTCACTATACGGGGAGAAGGTGCCGGCAGGCGGATGAGGGCAGCGCCGACGTCGACAATCGCCAATTCGACTTGGACGCGCTCCTTTGTCTGAAGCGATTTGTTCGAAGCGATTGCCTGTGCGAACCGCTCCATGGTTGACATCGCTCATCTGCCGGGTAGCTTCCAGGATGCAGGCGTTGCAACTCCACAAGGGAGACGTTTTCGCTCTGCATAAAACGATGCATGCCGATGATCAGACAAAGGCATGCGCAAATCGTCCAGGGCACCTTGACGATCAATGAGGAAATGCCATGCGTGCAGTCGCATTTTTCGCCGTCGTGTCCGTTGCGACGTTTATTACAAATCAATCGCAGGCACAGGATGCCGCCGCGGGTGAGAAGGTCTTCGCCAAATGCAAGGCCTGCCATGTCGTCGACGAGGACAAGAACAAGATCGGTCCGTCGTTAAGCGGCGTTATCGGCCGGACGGCCGGCACGCATCCGGGGTTCAAATATTCCAAACCGATGGCCGAGGCGGGTAAATCCGGCGTCAAATGGGACGAAGCCACGCTGACGAATTATCTTCGCGACCCGAAGGGCATGATCAAAGGTACGAAGATGGCGTTTCCCGGTCTCAAGAAGGACGAGGATCTCGCCAACGTCATCGCCTATCTGAAGCAATACTCCAAATAACCCGGTTTTTCCGCAGGAGATAACCCGGTTCTTCCCCCGGAAGTAACCCGGTTCTTCCCCCGGAAGTAACCCGGTTCTTCCCCCGGACCCCGGAGTAACGCGACTTCGCCGGCCGTTCGCAAACTGCGTTCGGCCGGCGCCCGCACTGGTTGGCGCCGGTCAAGCGGCGTCTTGCAGCCTGCGCATGGCGGAAGGCAGATCGAGCAGGCCGTCGCAAACCAGGTCGGCGCCAAGCGCTTCAACGGCAATTTGGGTGTAGCCGCCACGCAGCAGGATAGCCGGCATGCCGGCGGCGCGGGCGGCGGCCACGTCGGCGCCGCTGTCTCCGACCATCAGCGCGTCACGAGGCCCGACCTGAAGCTGGTCGAGCGCCAGCAGCAGAGCGTCGGGCGCCGGTTTCAGGCAAGTCACCGCGTCTCCGCCGACGATCGCGCCGAGATGGTCCGTCAGCCCGAAATGCAGCAGGATTTCGCGAGCCGCCAGCTGCGGCTTGTTGGTCACCACGGCCATGGCTATTCCGCTCAAATGGAAGTGGGTGAGAACCTCCCTGACGCCGGGCATCAGCGTCGTCAGGCCGGTCAGATGTCTGCGGTAGATCGGCGCCATGGCACGGTTGGCCTCCTCGAGGGCGCTGCCGAGGAGCGGCGCGCCGGATGCCGCGAAGGCTCGCTCGACCAGTTTCCTGACGCCGCCGCCGATCATAGCCTTGACCTGTTCCAGGCGCAGCGGCGGCAGATCGCGACCGGCCAGCAATTCGTTGACCGCGGCGGTTATATCGGGCGCCGAATCGACCAGCGTGCCGTCGAGATCGAACAGGATCGCCTTCGGCGATCGAAACGGCCTACTCATGCCGACGTTCATGCGGCGTCCTTCCACTTGATCGAGCAGCCGATCGAAGCGATCTGGTCCAGCGGTCCGTCGCCGGTTCGGGCGATCTGTCTCATCGCCTCGAACAGGTCGCGTCTCAGTCCGGGCGGTCCCGCGTCTCGCCGCGCCGCGTCCAGCCGGCCGCGATATTGCAGCGTCAATTCACTGTTGAGCCCGAAGAAATCCGGAGTGCAAACGGCTCCATAGGCACGCGCCACCGTCTGGCGCTCGTCGTGGAGGTAGGGGAAAGTGAAGCCGTTCGCCCTGGCGAAGAGTTTCATGTTGTCGAAGGAATCATCCGGATAGGCGTCGGCATCATTGGCGTTGATCGCGACAAAGCCGATGCCTTCGGGCTTGAGGTCGTCGGCATCGCGGACGATGCGGGAAATCACGGCCTTCACGTAAGGGCAGTGGTTGCAGATGAAGGCCACCACCAGCCCGTTCGGACCGGCGTGGCTGAAGATCGAATGCGATTTGCCGTCGACGCCGGGCAAGACCGCATCGATGGCTTGCCAGCCGAAATCGCAGACAGGTGGGATTGCCCCCATGTTGTCCTCCGATGAAATGGTTTACGCGGCTTTCCGGATCGCGCCGTCGGCTGCCTGCCTGATGGCGCCGATATTGGCGCGATAGGCCGCCTCGCTGCCGCCCTTGAAGATGGCCGAGCCGGCGACCAGCACATTGGCGCCGGCCGCGGTGACCAGCGGGGCGGTCTCGGGGGTGACGCCGCCGTCGATCTCGATGTCGATCGGGCGATTGCCGATCAGCGCCTTGACCCGCCTGACCTTGTCGACGACAGAAGGAATGAAAGCCTGGCCGCCGAAACCCGGATTGACGGTCATCAGAAGCACCAGATCGAGCCGGTCGAGCACATATTCGATGACGCTTTCCGGCGTCGACGGGTTCAGCGACACGCCGGCCTTCTTGCCGAGATTCCTGATCGCCTGCAGCGAACGGTCGAGATGCGGCCCGGCCTCGGCATGCACGGTGATGATGTCGCAGCCGGCATCGGCAAAGGCGGCGAGATAGGCGTCGGCCGGCGCAATCATCAGATGGCAGTCGAAGAGCTTGTCGGTTCGATTGCGGATCGCCTTGATCACCGGCGGACCAAAGGTGATGTTGGGCACGAAATGACCGTCCATCACGTCGAGATGGATCCAGTCGGCACCCGCCCGGACGACTGCTTCGACCTCGTCGCCGAGCCGCGAGAAGTCCGCAGAAAGCACTGAGGGGGCGATGATTGTCTTGGTACCCATGGTCGGCTCCCATTCTGTCTTGCGTTCGATCGCTGCACGCCAAACCGGCGTCTTGTCAGCGCGCCTTCGTCTCCGGTTCGCCTTCGAGCTTGCCTTCTGCGAAAACGCGGCTGCCGCGAATATCGGATTCCTCAATGGTGATAAGGTCGGTCTTCGTCAACACCCGGTCTCGCGACGTGAAAAGCCGGTTGGCCTGGCGAAGCCGCGCCCGGTCGAGCCCATTGCGGACCGAGCGAGCGTTGGAGAAATGCGGCAGCCGCATGCGGATCGGCAGATACTCTTCGAGCGCCTTGGCCGCCGCCTCGCTGAGACGGTAATTCTGTTCCGCCAGCATGATCTCGGCGATCGATTTGAGCTCGCCGACGCCGTAGTCGGGAAAATCGAGGTGGTGGGCGATGCGCGAGCGCATGCCGGGATTGCTGTTGAAGAAGCGGTCCATCTTGTCCTTGTAACCGGCAAGAATCACAACCAGATCGTCACGGTTGTTTTCCATGCATTGCAGCAGGATCTCGATCGATTCCTGGCCGTAGTCACGTTCGTTCTCGGGCTTGTAGAGATAGTAGGCCTCGTCGATGAAAAGCACCCCGCCCATGGCGCGCTTGATCACTTCGCGGGTTTTGGGCGCGGTGTGGCCGACATACTGGCCGACGAGATCGTCTCGCGTCACTGCGACCATGTGGCCTTCGCGGACATAGCCGAGACGATGCAGGATTTCGGCCATCCTGAGCGCCACGGTGGTCTTTCCGGTACCGGGGTTTCCGGTGAAGTTCATGTGCAGCGTCGGCGCGCCCGAGGTCAGGCCGAACTTGCGGCGAAGCCGGTCGACCAGGAGCAGCGCCGCGATCTCGCGGATGCGGGTCTTGATGGGCTTCAGGCCAACGAGTTCGCGGTCGAGCTTGCCCAGCACCTCATCGATGTTGGACGCCTCGAACTCGGCCTGCAGATCGACCGATTCGTCCGGCGCGGCAGTGCCCTTTGCTATCGCGTCCAGCATGGTTTCGGCTAGCTCCGCTCGCCTTCGGGCCTGTCGGTCGCATAAGGCACGATCGAATACCCCTGGCTGCGGCCGTCGCGCTCCTGGCGCAGCAGCCGGAACCCGGGTTCGTTGGGCGGCCGGTTGACGATGAACGACATGCGCGGCGCTTCCCAGCCCTTGCTCGAATCGAAGGCGGTGACCCGGACATACATGTTGGGCATGGCTTTCCGGCAATTGTTGACTTCAAGCAGGATGCCCGCCGGGTCCTTCAGGTCGAACATCGGGTTGCCGTACATTTCCCAATAGGTGTTTCGCGGATGCGGATCGTCAGTGTACTCGACGCTGACCGCCCAGTGGTTTTTCAACGCATACTTGATCTGCGCCGAAATCTGCTCATCGGTCAGGTCGGGCAGGAACGAAAACTGTCCCTGCGTGACCTTGTTTCCCGGATTGGTCATCATGGCGACGGTTCCTTTCGTCTAGAAGCTGGGCGTTGCGGTTGGCACGAAGTCGGCCGTGTCAGTCGATTCGTAGTTGAAGGTGACGTCCTTCCAGGTCTCCAGGGCCGCCTTCAGCGGCGTGCACCATCTGGCCGCCTGTTCGAGGATTTTGGTGCCTTCGCGCAGATAGTCGCGACCCTCGTTGCGGGCGAGGATCATCGCTTCCAAGGCGACGCGATTGGCCGTCGCGCCGGCCTGGATGCCGTCCGGATGGCCGATCGTGCCGCCGCCGAACTGCAGGATGACGTCCTCGCCAAGATAATGGATCAGCTGGTGCATCTGGCCGGCATGGATGCCGCCCGAGGCGACAGGCATCACCTTGTTGAGCGAGGCCCAGTCCTGGTCGAAGAACAGCCCGGTTTCGAGGTTCTGTGGCGTGCGCTCCTCGCGCAGCGTGTCATAGAAACCCTTGATCATCAGCGGGTCGCCTTCCAGCTTGCCGACCACCGTGCCGGCATGGATGTGGTCGACGCCGGCCATCCGCATCCATTTGCAGATGACGCGAAAATTCATGCCGTGGTTCTTCTGGCGCGAATAGGTCGAGTTGCCGGCGCGGTGCAGGTGCAGGATCATGTCGTTGCGGCGTGCCCATTTGGCCATCGACTGGATCGCCGTGTAGCCGATGACCAGGTCGATCATGACGATGCAGGAGCCAAGCTGCTTTGCGAATTCGGCGCGCTCGTACATCTCCTCCATCGTGCCGGCGGTGACGTTGAGATAATGGCCCTTGACCTCGCCGGTGGCGGCCGACGCCTTGTTCACGGCCTCCATGCAGTAGAGGAAGCGGTCGCGCCAGTGCATGAACGGCTGCGAGTTGATGTTCTCGTCGTCCTTGACGAAGTCGAGGCCACCCTTCAGCGCCTCGTAGACGACGCGGCCATAGTTGCGGCCTGACAGGCCAAGCTTCGGCTTCGTCGTCGCGCCGAGCAGCGGCCGGCCGAACTTGTCGAGCCGCTCGCGTTCCACCACGATGCCGGTCGCCGGCCCCTGGAAGGTTTTCAGGTAAGCCACCGGGATGCGCATATCCTCGAGCCGCAAGGCCTTGACTGCCTTGAAGCCGAACACGTTGCCGATGATCGATGCGGTCAGGTTGGCGATTGAGCCCGGCTCGAACAGGTCGAGGTCGTAGGCGATGTAGGCGAAGTACTGCTGCTCGGTCTTGGTGCCGGGACCGGTGTTTGGCACTGGCTCGGATCTGAACGCCTTGGCCCGGTAGAGCTCGCAGGCGGTCAGCCTGTCGGTCCACACCACGGTCCATGTCGCGGTAGAGGATTCACCGGCGATGGCGGCCGCCGCCTCCTCGTGGTCGACGCCTGGCTGCGGCGTGATCCGAAACATGGCGATCAGGTCGGTCTCCTTGGGCCGGTAGTCCGGCTCCCAGTAGCCCATCTTCTTGTAGGGGATGACGCCCGACTTGTAGCGTTCCTTGCCTTCCTTGAGCGTGCCAGCTGACGGCATGTCGATCTTGTTCATGACAGGTCTCCTGTTTGCCGCTCAGGCGGCTTTCGCGGTTGCGATTTGCGGGTCGAGTTTTCCCGCGGCGTAACGTTTGGCCATCTCGTCCATGGCGATGACCCTGATCTTCGAGGCGTTGCCGGCGGTGCCGAAGCGCTCGAATCGATCGCGGCAAAGGTCGCGCAGGGCATCCATGGCGGGTTTCAGGAATTTGCGCGGATCGAATTCGCGCGGGTCTTCCGTCGCGACGCGGCGGAACTGCCCGGCCATGGCCATGCGGCAATCGGTGTCGATGTTGACCTTGCGCACGCCGTAGCGGATGCCGCGCTCGATCTCCTCGACCGGAACGCCAAAGGTCTGGGGCATCTCGCCGCCATATCTGTTGATGACGTCCTGCAGTTCCTGCGGCACCGAGGAAGAGCCATGCATGACCAGATGCGTGTTGGGCAGCTTTTCGTGGATCGCCTCGATCACCTGCATGGCGAGGATGCCGCCGTCGGGCTTGCGGCTGAATTTGTAGGCGCCATGCGAAGTGCCGCAGGCGATCGCCAGCGCGTCGACCCGGGTGGCGGTGACGAAGTCGACCGCCTGATCGGGATCGGTCAAAAGCTGGTCGTGGGAAAGCGCACCTTCGGCGCCGTGGCCGTCCTCGGCCTCGCCCTGGCCGGTTTCCAGCGAGCCGAGCACGCCGAGCTCGCCTTCGACCGAAGCGCCGACCCAATGCGCCATGCGTGCGACACGTTCGGTGATGGCGACGTTGTAGTCGTAGCTCGCCGGCGTCTTGGCGTCCGCCATCAACGAGCCGTCCATCATCACCGAGGTGAAGCCGTGGCGGATCGCCGAAAGGCAGGTGGCTTCGTTGTTGCCGTGGTCCTGATGGATGCAGAGCGGTATGGCCGGATGCATTTCGGTCAACGCCTCCATCATCTTGGCCAGCATGATGTCGTTGGCATAGGAGCGGGCGCCGCGCGAGGCCTGGATGATGACCGGCGCGTCGCAGGCCCTGGCCGCCTCCATGATGGCAAGGCCCTGTTCCATGTTGTTGATGTTGAATGCCGGAACGCCGTAGCCGTGCTCGGCGGCATGGTCGAGAAGCTGGCGAAGGGTGATGCGGGCCATTTTTGGGGTCCTTCCTAGATGATGAGCTTCAGCGCCGCTGCGGCGACGGCTTCGGGCGTGATGTCGAAATGCCGGTAGAGATCCGGGGCAGGGGCGCTGGCGCCGAAACCGGCCATGCCGACAAAAGCGCCGGTGTCGCCGATCCAGCGGTCCCAGCCGAGCCGCGCTGCGGCTTCGATAGCGATGCGTGGCGCCGACCCGAGGACCGCCTTGCGGGTGCCGGCATCCTGTTCCTCAAACAGCTCCCAGCATGGCATCGAGACGACCGCGGCGGCGATGCCGTGCTCGATCTCCAGCCGTTCGGCGGCGGCAACGGCGATCTCGACCTCCGAGCCGGTGGCGATCAGCGTCACGGCGCGGTGCCCGGCTGGCTCGCGCAGGACGTAGGCGCCCTGGCTCGACCGGTTCTCGTTGCTGTCTGCCTCCTCGCTTTGTGCCATCTCGCCGTGTACCTGGCGCAGCATCGGCAGGTTCTGCCGCGAGAGCACAAGCACGCTCGGCCGGTTCCTGCTCTTCAGCGCCAGTTCCCAGCACTCCGCCGTTTCGATGATGTCGGCCGGACGGAAGACGTTGAGGTTGGGCGTCGCCCGCAGCATCGCCAGGTGCTCGATCGGCTGATGGGTCGGGCCGTCCTCGCCGAGACCGATGGAATCATGCGTCATCACATAGATGACGCGCTGGCCCATCAGCGCCGAGAGCCGCATCGCGCCGCGCGCATAGTCGGCGAAGCACAGGAAGGTGCCGCCATAAGGCACGAAGCCGCCATGCAGCGCGATGCCGTTCATGGCCGCGGCCATCCCATGCTCGCGGATGCCGTAGTGGATGTAGCGGCCGGCATAGTCACCAGGCGCTATGCGATCCATGCCCTTGGTGATCGTCAGGTTCGAATGCGTCAGATCGGCGGAGCCGCCGACGGTCAGCTCGGTTGCGGCGTTGATTGCAGCGAGCGCCATTTCGGAGGCTTTTCGCGTTGCGACCTTGGTCGCCTTTTCGACATGCTCCTTGCGGAAAGCGCCGAGCGCTTCGAAGACCGCGTCGGGCAGGGTGCCGTCGACCGCGCTCTCGAAGGCCTGGCGCTGCGGCGAGGCGGCAAGCCGCTGCTCCCAAGCGTGCCGCGCCGCTTGCCCGCGATCGGCAATTTCGCGCCAGGCGAACAGGATGTCGTCTGGCACCTCGAACGGCGCGCAGGCCCAGCCGATGTTCTCGCGCGTCGCGGCGATCTCGGCATCGCCCAGCGGCGCGCCATGCGTCTTTTCCGAGCCGCCCAGATTGGGCGCGCCCTTGCCGATCACCGTGTGGCAGGCGATCAGCGACGGCCGGTCCGACTGCTGCGCCGCTTCGATTGCCGCAGCGACGGCTTCCGTGTCGTGGCCGTCCACCGACTGGACATGCCATCCGGCGGCTTCGAACCGGGCCGGCTGGTCCATCGATGTCGACAGCGACGTCGGTCCGTCGATCGAGATCGCATTGTCGTCCCAGAAGACGATTAGCCGGGCGAGCTTCAGGTGACCGGCAAGGTCGATCGCCTCGTGGCTGATGCCTTCCTGCAGGCAGCCGTCGCCGGCGATCGCGTAGGTGAAATGATCGACGAGATCGGCGCCGTGGCGGGCAGCAAGCATGCGCTCGGCCAGCGCCATGCCGACGGCGGTCGAGATCCCTTGTCCTAACGGACCGGTCGTCGTCTCGATGCCAAGCGCATGGCCATATTCGGGATGTCCGGCGGTGCGGCTGCCCAGCTGGCGAAACCGCTGCAATTGCTCGATCGGCATGTCTTCGTAGCCGAGCAGGTAGTGCAGCGCATATTGCAGCATCGAGCCGTGCCCGGCCGAAAGCACGAAGCGGTCGCGATCGGGCCAGTCCGGCATCGACGGATCGATGTTGATGAAGCGGCCGAACAGCACCGTCGCGACATCGGCCATGCCCATCGGCATGCCCGGATGGCCGGAATTGGCCTTTTGGACGCTGTCCATCGCCAATGCACGAATGGCGTTCGCCATGTCGCGCTCCGAGACGGCGGCGACGGGCTTCAGGGCTGCTGCTTGGCTGTTCATGGCGTCCTCCTCACGACACACGGTTCTTGCGTTCGATCAATTGCAGGATGAGCGGCGTCAGGATCAGCTGCATCGCAAGATCGAGCTTGTTGCCTGGCACCACTATGGAATTCGGCCGCGACATGAAGGAGTCGTGGATCATCGAAAGCAGGTAGGGGAAATCGATGCCGCGGGGATTGGCGAAGCGGATGACCAGCATCGATTCGTCGGGCGTCGGGATCCAGCGCGCGATGAACGGGTTGGACGTGTCGACGATCGGCACGCGCTGGAAGTTGATGGCGGTCTGCGAGAACTGTGGGACGATGTAGCGGACATAGTCCGGCATGCGGCGCAGGATGACGTCCATCACCGCCTCGGTGGAATAGCCGCGGGTTGCCCGGTCGCGATGGATCTTCTGGATCCATTCGAGATTGATGACCGGCACCACGCCGATCCTGAGGTCGGCATGCCTGGCCAGGTCTATCTTGTCGGTGACGACGCAGCCATGCAGGCCCTCGTAGAAGAGCAGGTCGCTCGGCGGGAATTCGCGCCATTCGGTGAATTGTCCGGGCGGCGTGCCGTACTGCTTCTCCTCGTCCTCGTCATGGATGTAGGTGCGGGTCTTTCCGGTTCCGCGGCGGCCATATTCCTCAAACACCTCTTCGAGGATTGCGAGCTCGTTGGCCTCGGCATGGAAGTGGGTGAAGTTCGGATTGCCCGCCTTCTCCTCCTCGGCCACCTTGACCTTCATCGTGGCGCGGTCGTAGCGGTGAAAGGCGTCGCCTTCGATGAAGGCGGCGTCGATGTTCTCGCGCCGGAAGATCAGCTCGAAGATGCGCTTGACCGAGGTGGTGCCGGCGCCTGACGACCCGGTGATGGTGATGATGGGGTGCTTTGCCGACATGATGCTCAGGCCCTGAACAGGCCGCGGCGGCTGAACAGCGGTGCACGCTCGCCGATCGCGCTGGGCTCGGTGTGGTAGCGGGTGATGCGCGCGACCTCGCGCGCCGATCCGAACACCACGGGCACGCGCTGGTGCAGGCCCTCGGGCTCGATTTCGAGGATGCGAGTGATGGTGTCGGTGGCGGCGCCGCCCGCCTGTTCGATGAGATAGGCGATCGGGTTGGCCTCATAGACGAGGCGCAGCCGTCCCTGGCGGTAACCCTTGCGCTTGTCGCCTGGATAGAGGAACACGCCGCCGCGCATCAGTATGCGGTAGCAGTCGGCGACGAGGGAGGCGATCCAGCGCATGTTGAAGTCCTTTCCGCGTGGGCCTTCAGTGCCTTCGAGGCAGTCGTCGATGTAGAGCCGCACCGCCTCGTCCCAATGCCGGTAGTTGGCGGCGTTGATGGCGAACTCCTGGGTACGCTGCGGGATGATCCGGCTCTCGTAGGCCTGGACGAAGGTGCCGAGCCTGGTCGAGAGAACGAAGACATGCGTGCCGCTGCCGAGCGACAGGACCAGCGCCAGCTGCGGCCCGTAGATGAAGAAACCGGCCCCCAGCTGCTTCACGCCCGGCTGCAAAAAAGAGGCGGCCGGATTTTCGTCCGGCGCGCCAGTTGCAGGGAGGAGCGAGAAGATCGTTCCGATCGACACGTTGGTGTCGATGTTGGAAGAGCCGTCGAGCGGGTCGATGGCGATGGCGAGAGGCGCCTGGCTGTCGAGCAGGACCGGCTGCTCCAGTTCCTCAGAGGCGTAGAGCGCGACCGGAGCGTGGCGCATGGCATCGAGGAAGATGTCGTCGGCGAAGATGTCGAGATCCTTCTGGATGTCGCCGTCGGCATTGGCGCTGCGGGTCCCGGCAAAGGCGGTGCCGAGCACCCCCTGATTGATGGTGTTGCGGACCTTGGTGGCGGCCTGCGTCAGCTGACGAACGGTCGCGACGACTGCCGAACGCAGTTCGTCGGGTGGGCCGAGATAGGAATTCAGAAATGCGTCGAGCGTTGCCGCTGGCATCGTAACCTCCCGATCCAGCCGCAACTCCTCCGGCCGGATTGGGGAATGAGAACAAACGGCGCTGGATAAGTAAAATTCAATAACTTTACTTTCGTACTAAAAAAAATTTAGTATGACGCATGAGAAACCTCACGCTCAAGCAATTCAAGACCGTTCAGGCCATCATCAGCCATGGAAAAATCGTCAGCGCGGCCAGGGTGTTACGCTTGTCTCCTCCAGCGGTGACGATCCAGTTGCGGCAGGTCGAGGAGGAGTTCCAACTGGCCTTGTTCGACCGGACGTCGGACGGCATGCGTCCGACTGCCGCAGGTCTGGCCTTCGTCGAGACGGCGCAAGCGATCGAGGAGCGGCTTCGCCTGCTCGAAGACAAGATGAATGCGATCAAGGGCGTGCGTATCGGTAGCTTGCGGCTCGGCGTCGTTTCCACCGCCAAATATTTCGCGCCGCGGCTGATGGCCGGCTTCATGAAGGAACATCCCGACATCGACATGCGGCTCGCCATCGGCAACCGCGCCGAAACCATCAACAGCCTGAAGAACCACGACATCGACATCGCGCTGATGGGACGCCCGGCGCGGGAAGTCCCGGTGCGTGCCTCGGTCTTCGGCGATCACCCGCTGGTCATCATCGCGCCGCCCGACCACCCGCTGGCGTCAGCGCGCGAGATATCCAAGGAGCAGATCGCCGAAGAGCATTTCCTCATCCGCGAGCCCGGCTCCGGCACGCGCATCTCGCTGGAAATATTCCTGAGCGACGTGCCCGGCCGCATCGACGACCTTGGCGTCGAGATGGGCTCGAACGAGACGATCAAGCAGGCGGTGATGGCCGGGCTCGGCATTGCCTTCATCTCTGCCCACACCATCGCCGCCGAAACCGACGCCGGCCGGCTGGTCATCCTCGACGTCGTCGGCATGCCGATCCGCCGGCAATGGTTTTCGGTGATGCGCAGCGATCACGCGATCTCGCCGGCGATGGCGACATTCCACGATTTCCTGATGCGCAAGGGCGCGATGTACCTGCCGCTGTTCGGCAAGCTCTATCCGCACGAAGGACCGAACATTGGAGGTCGCGCGAGTTAGGCCGCGCGGCCTCAGGTCAAACGCTTCAGGCGAGTGATGGCCGTTCGTCGCCTCTCAACTAAGATTGCGTTTGACGTTTACATCGGCCCCACGGACGCGAGCCCAGCAGCACGCAGGCTGCCGTCTGCAAGGCGGGTCGGTGCATTGGCATCGGCGCGCATGTCGGTCTCGGACGACACCGTCACCTCCTCGCCGGGCCGCGAGAACGCGTAGAGCGGACCGCGGTGGCCCGGCATCGAAAAGGCCACGGAATCGCCGTCGGCGAGGCCCATGACGACGCGCTGCGGATCGCCGCCGATCTTTGGCGCGAAGGTGGCGGTGACCTCCAGGAGGTCGCCTTCGACCGGGACGTAATAGACGACCATGTCGAGGTGTCCCTCGTGCAGGCTGCCGGCTTCGGTCGGGCGTCCTATGGTGGCTTCCTCGGCAAACGCCGGGGCGGCAAGAAACAGCGCGGCCAGAACGGAGGCGCTCAGGGTTTTGCGGATCATCTCGTATCTCCTTTTTTTAGATTGCGTTCGAACGCTATAACTGAGTTAGATTACGAATGCAATCTAAAAAATGAAAAAATTGATAATGCGTGTGAGTCGCTGCATAAAACCGCGAAACGGCGATCAATGCGGCAGGCCGGCTTTTTCGGGAGCGCGGCTTTGACGGCATCGACCTTAAGGATTTTGATGGAGGCCCGGGCTCACCGTGGGCGCGTTTTGCAAGAAGTCGCATCCAAGAACGATCTGGCGGCGCAAGGCGTCCAGGCGGGCGATGGAGAAGTCCGCCGGTGGTCTCGCGGACCGTCAACGACGAGCGGCTGTCGAAGCGGTTCCTGCAAGCGGCCGCCGGGAGCGCGCTGATGGGGTCGTCTGCGGCGATGGCCGGCATGGCTACGGGCTGGCGTACCCGCGGTTACGCTGCGGGGCCGCTGACTGCGTTTCTGCTAGCCTGCAATTGGTTCGGCAACAGCTTCTTCGAGGCCAGTTGCCGCTTGGGTGGCAAGACCGCGGGCCGCCGCTTGTGAATCGTAGAATTCCTCAAGTGCATGGACCTTGCCCCATCGCAGGGTGAATACGTGCAGACCACTGTTGACGTAGGACGCGTCGCCGTTGAGCAGCGTCGCGGTGCCGTCCCACTGGGCAAATACGGTGGTATGCCACGGCCAGCCCTTCACCCAGACGTGGTTGACCGTGAGATGGAGATTGGGCAGGACGCGGCCGAGGCGCTCAAACCAGCGGCGCACGGCTTCCTTGTCGTGGCGCTCACCACCAAGCGCGTGGGCGCCGGAAACGCGGTGATGGACATGCGGCACGAGTGCTTTCACCGCCTCATCCCAGCGATGGTTGTTGACGTGGTCGAAGCTCTGCCGGATCGATTTCTCGACGATATAACTGTACAGCATTTGACCTCTCCTCCAAATTTTTTCGATGCGTGACCGAGGCACCGTGCGCAGCCGAATTGGATTGCGTTCGTACTCTATACCTGCTATAGATGTCGAACGCAAGCTAAATAAGGAGATCGACATGCGTGTGAGTCGCGTTCAGGCGGCGGAAAACCGCGAAACCGTGATCAATGTGGCAAGCCGGCTTTTTCGGGAGCGCGGCTTTGACGGCATCGGCCTTAAGGACCTGATGCAGGCTGCCGGGCTGACCCAGGGCGCGTTCTACAAGCAGTTCGCCTCCAAGGACGATCTGGCGGTGCAGGCGTCGAGGCGGGCGATGGAGAGCGCCACGCTGCGGTGGTCGGCCGCGACTGCGGCAAAATCCGAGGATCCGCTTGGCGCGGTGATCGCATTCTACCTCAGCATGGACCATCGCGGAGAAAAGATGGACGGCTGCCCGATTGTCGCGCTCGGTTCGGATGCCGCCAGACAGGGCAGCGACGTGAAAGCGTCGTTCGAAGCCGGGATCAAGGAGCATCTCGAAATCCTCGGCCGTTTCATTGCCGAGGCCGATGGTGAGCAGCCCGATAGAAAGGCTATGGCCATTCTCTCGACGATGGTCGGTGCGCTGACGCTATCGCGCGTCGTCAACGACCCGGACCTCGCCCAGGCCTTTCTGGACGCGGCGAACGAACAGGTTCGCGAAGCAGCCGCCGCCTGAACGGCATGCGCAGCGCTGGCGACGCAGCCAAATCGATAGGAAAATAGATGCGACGGATTGTTGTTACAGGCATGGGAGCGGTCACGCCCCTTGCTGCCGATGTCGAAGCGTCGTGGTCGCGGCTGCTGGCCGGTCGCTCGGGCATCCGCAGGCTTCCGGACGATGTGGTGGCAGACCTGCCGGCCAAGATCGGCGGGGTGGTTCCCTCGCTGGAAGACGATCCGGACGCTGGTTTCGATCCGGATGCCGTCCTGGCTGCGAAGGACCAGCGCAAGGTAGACCGGTTCATCATCTTCGGGCTCGCCGCTGCACAAGAGGCCCTCGCGCAAGCAGGGTGGGCGCCGGTCTCGGAAGCGGATCGCCTGCGCACGGCCACGATCATCGCGTCCGGCATCGGCGGCTTCCCCGCCATAACCGAGGCGGTGCGCACGGTTGACCAGCGCGGCGTCCGCCGCCTGTCGCCGTTTACGGTACCGTCCTTCCTGGTGAACCTTGCGGCGGGGCACATCTCGATCCGCCATGGCTTCAAGGGGCCGCTCGGCGCGCCGGTGACGGCTTGCGCGGCCGGCATCCAGGCGATCGGCGATGCGGCCCGCCTCATCCGCGCCGACGAAGCCGATATCGCGGTGTGCGGCGGAACGGAAGCCTGCATGAACATCGTCAGTCTCGGTGGTTTTGCTGCCGCACGCTCTCTTTCGACCGGCTTCAACTGGGCGCCGGCTCAGGCGTCACGGCCTTTTGACGTGTCGCGGGACGGCTTCGTCATGGGCGAAGGAGCCGGCGTGCTGGTCATCGAGGCGTTGAGCCACGCGCTGGCGCGCGGTGCGAAACCGCTCGCCGAGCTCGTCGGCTACGGCACGACGGCGGATGCGCATCACGTCACTTCTGGTCCCGAGGACGGCGACGGGGCGCGCCGAGCCATGCAGATCGCGATTGCCCAAGCTGGCATTTCGCCGCGTGAGGTTCGCCACCTCAATGCGCACGCGACCTCGACGCCGGTCGGCGATCTCGGGGAAATCGCGGCGATCAAAACACTCTTCGGCGCAGATTCCATCATCGCCGTCAGCGCAACGAAATCGGCGACCGGGCACCTGCTCGGAGCCGCCGGCGGGCTGGGAGCCATCTTCGCAATGCTGGCGCTCCGGGATCAGGTAGCGCCGCCAACCCTCAATCTGGGCGCGCCGGATCCAGCCGGCGACGGCATCGACTTCGTCGCCAACCAGGCCCGGCCGATGGCAATGGACTACGCGATATCAAACGGCTTCGGCTTCGGCGGCGTCAACGCCAGCGCGCTGTTCCGGCGCTGGACGGATGAACTCGCCGGTGCGAACGCCAGAGGCGCTCATAACTGACGCCTCCGACCTTTCGGGCTTCTTCCATGCCAATCCAAAATCAGTCCAACCCAAAGAAAGAAATGATTTCCATGAACAAGACCAATCCTGGCGTCGCCCTGGTGACGGGGGCGTCCTCCGGCATCGGGCGCGCGACGGCCATAGCTTTGCAAAGCGCCGGTTTCCGCGTGTTCGGCACCAGCCGTCGCGCAGCCAAAAACTCCGACGGCCTGACCATGCTGGCCTGTGACGTGACCGATGACGCGTCCGTGAGGAAACTGGTCGATGACGTGCTGGCCGAGACCGGGCGCATCGACCTGCTCGTCAACAATGCCGGCATGGGTTTGTTTGGTGGCGCGGAAGAGTCCTCAATGGTCCAGGCTCAGGCGCTGTTCGATGTGAACGTCTTCGGCGTGCTCCGCGTGACCAACGCGGTCCTGCCGATAATGCGCCGTCAAGGCAAGGGTAGAATCGTCAATCTGAGTTCGGTGCAGGGGTTCATTCCAGCTCCCTATTTCGCGCTTTATGCGTCGACCAAACATGCCATCGAAGGCTATTCCGAATCGCTCGACCATGAACTGCGCCCGTTCGGGATTCGCGTTGCATTGGTCGAACCCGCTTATACCCGCACGTCCTTTGAAGATAATCTCGCCAAGCCGGACCAGTTGCTTGATGTCTATGACGCCGCGCGCGCTGGCATGAACGCAGTCGTGCGCAAAGCAATGGAAAAAGGCGATTCGCCCGAATTGGTAGCCAAGACGGTTTTGGCGGCGGCGACCGATCGCGTTCCGAAGAGGCGCTATGCTGCGGGAAAAATGGCGCGCCAGGTCAGTCTCCTGCGCCGTTTCGTCCCCGCATCCGCATTCGACAAGAGCCTGCGCAAGCAGAACGGGCTGCCGGTCTGACGACATCGAAGACACTCCGTGAAATCGGAATCATCGGCCCTGGAACGTCGGCGCCGCATTGGCGCAGCGCAACCTGAAGCAATTGCCTAGAACGCCCCGGCGGTTGTTGGTGTTAGATAAGCGATATGTTATATTGCAGTGCGAAAGAGTGGGGGCCACGTCCTTTCACACCCGTAAGCGATCTGTATGTGCGACCCCTGCAGTCTTGTCGGTATCTCGGAAACCTCCCGGGCATGGGGTTCGGGAATTCGATGGGGGTAATGGGGCAATGCTTTACACGCTGGTTATGATGGTCTGCCTGACGGATGTGCCGCAGACCTGTGAACAACGCGAACAGATGGTAGACGGCCTGGCGATGAACCCAGGGACCGCCTTCATGCAGGCGCAACCGCTGGTCGCCCAGTGGATCGAGACGCATCCCGGTTATTTCGTGCAGCGCTGGCGCGTGCTGCCCGGCCGGGGAACGTGAGATCCGCAGCAGGGTTCTACTTCTTCGCGGCGAGGGTTTCCGAGACGGCCTTGGACAATTGATAAAGCCGCTGCTCGATGATCGTCGGCACTTCACAGACGTAAGTCAGTGATTGGACGCGTTCATTGAAAATTCGCGTTGCGAATTTCAGCTGCTCGGTGCGCCGTTCGATGTCGTCGGGATCCGCATCCGGCTTTGCCCGCAACGCATCGACGCTGGACGCTTCCTTGCGCAAGGCGGCGGCCATTTCGAGCTGCTTGTGGGCGTAACGGGAAATGCCTGAGATCACCTGCGAACGCTCGGCGTCCATGTGATCGAACATGCCTTGCACCAGCATCGCCATTTTCGGCGCAAGCTGCTCGGCCGGCAGCGAGGCGGCGAAATCCTTGATTTTCTTTTGGGCTTCGGCGATCGGCACCCGCCGGGCCGCCACCTCCTCGACCAGGCCGGAGACGGCAGGGTCCTTCGAAAAATCCTTGGCCGCTGGCGGAAGCTCCGGCCCGTTCCAGATCTGGCCGAGCGAGAGTTGCGGCACCTTGCGCTGTATGCAGGGCCAGTCCGGATCGGTATTCGCCGCCCTGGCGTTCAGGCTCGGCGCGAGCATGGCAACCACAGCCAGGCTGCGAACAAGGCTCATTCGTGCCATCAGGCATTTCCTCCGGTGTCTTGTTTGCGGGTCACCAGGCCGCGCGAAGGGTCGTAGGCGATGATGGCGGCGGCAAGGAACAGAACAGTGCAGCCGGCAACGACGCCCAGCGACAGCCAGTTGATCTGGCCGTAGAAGGCGAAGCGGATCAGTTCGACGGCATAGGTGAACGGATTGGCGAGGCAGATCTTGTGGAGCAGCGGGCTCGCCTCCTGGATGCGCCATAATGGATAGAGCGCCGGAGAGGCGAAATAGCCGGGAAAGATGACGAAGTTCATGATGCCGGCGAAATTTTCGAGCTGCTTGATCATCGACGACAAAAGCATGCCGAGCGCGCAAAGCATCATTCCCGACAGGAACAGTGCCGGCAGCACCATGAGATAGCCGATCGGCGGCGCCTTGACGCCCCAGAACCAGGCAACGATCAGGAACGCATAGACCTGCGCGATCGATACGGAGACGCCGGCGAGCATCTTCGACACCAGCAGGAACCAGCGCGGGAAGGGGCTGACCAGCAGGGTGCGCATGTTGCCCATCTCGCGGTCATAAACCATCGACAGCGAAGACTGCATGCCTGAGAACAGCAGGATCATGCCGCACAGCCCCGGCGTGATGTAGACCTCGTAGAGCACGTAGGTCTTGTAGGGCGGGATGATCGACACGCCGAGCACCTGCCGGAATCCGGCGGCAAAGATGAACAGCCAGATGAGCGGCCGAACCAGCGAGGATATGAAGCGCTCGCGCTGGTGCAGGAAGCGCAGGCATTCCCGCAGGACGACGCCCTTGAGGCAGATGAGATAGTGGCGCAGGCCGAATTTCTCGAACTTCTCCGGAAAGATACCGGCGACTTTTTCGGGCATTGAAGGAGCGCTCATGGCGATATCCCCGCGGTGCCGGCCGCCTCGATGCGGCTGAGCCTGGAAAAGGCGTCGCGGATCGAGCCGGCGCCGCTCGTCCTGACGACATCGGCCACCTTGCCCTTTGCGACCAGTTCGCCCTGCCGCAGCACGACGACATGGTCGCCGTCGTCAACCTCGTCGATCAGATGCGTTGCCCACAGCACGCCGATGCCCTCGGTTTCGACGAGCTTGCGGATGGTGGCGAGAATGCCGGCGCGCGACTGGATGTCGAGACCGACCGTCGCCTCGTCGAGCAGCAGCAGCGACGGGCGGTGGAGCAGCGCCCTGGCGATCTCGATGCGCCGCATCTGGCCGCCGGAAAGGCTGCGCGCCTTGTCATGCTGATGGCCCTGCATGTCAACGATATCGAGCAGCGCGGCAATGCGCTGCCGGGCCTCGCGTCCGCCGATGCCATGCAGCGCGGCGTGGTAGGAGAGGTTCTGGTAGACGCTGAGATCGAGGTCGAGCGTGCGCGCCTGGAACACGATGCCGACCCGCCTGAGCGCCTCGCCGGAGGCGCGGCTGACGTCATGGCCGAAGATGCGGATCGATCCGCGGCGCGTGTCGTAAAGATGGCTGATCAGCGAGAACAGGGTTGTCTTGCCGGCGCCGTTGAGACCGAGAAGCACGGTGAACGTCGCCGGCGCGATCGAGAACGAGACGTCGCTGAGCGCCCGCTTCGAACCATAGGAATGGCTGACGGCGGCGACGTCGAGCGCCGCCACCTGATCTCTCGGTCCGTTTGTCCTCACATGCTGCACGCCGGCTGGCTCCCTTGTCGTCGACCCAGTCTGGCCCAAGTCTAGCCCACGGGGCGCGATCGCGCAGGTCCTGCTTTTCAAACCTTACTTGATCGTGATCGTGCCCTTCATGCCCTTGTCGGCGAGGTCGGGCACCGACCATGTGTAGATGCCGGGCCTCACGGTGGTGAACTGTACCTGGATGGTGCCGTCGGCGTCGAATTCGAGCCACGCGGGTGCGCCGTTCATGTGCACCTCGAGGTCGTTGATGACGATCTGATTGTTCCACACATTGCGGAGCAGGTCGGTGTGGAATTTATACTCCAACCCGCCCGCCGCGGTGATCTTCCAGCGATAGCCCTGGCCGGCGATCAGCTCAAAATCCTTCTGGTTGGCGGTGAACTGGTCTTCCTTGCTGCCGAGGATAAGTTCCGGCACGTCCTTGCTGGCCCGGGTCGCCTTCTCGGCTTTCGGACTGGCCTCCGTGCTGGCCGCTCCGGCGGCGGCGTCATCGTCATCGCCGTCCTGCGCCCAGACCTGGCCCTGGGTGAGCACCATGCCCACCAGCGCGGCGAAAGCGACTGCCCGAAATTTCCGCATGATTTCCTGCCCTTCTGCTGTTTTTCTGCCGGTTTGATTCACTTGGTTTATTCAATGGTTCATGTGGCGGGATTCATTTGGGAGAGACGACAACCCCCCATGGCAGCGCGCCGACGGTCACCGACTGCACCGGCTCGTCGGTCGCCACGTCGATGAAGGTGATGTCGTTCGACACGCCGTTGGTCGAGATGATGGTCTTCTGGTCCGGGGTGAAAGCAAGCTGCCAGACCCGTTGGCCGACCAGCACATATTTCTCGACCTCGTATGTCTGCGTGTTGACCACCGCGACGCGGTTGGCCGGCCCGAGCGCCACATAGGCTTTCTTGCCGTCGGCGGTGATGCGCACACCGACCGGCTGGATGGATTCGGGCCTCAGGCCGGCAACCTCGAAGGTGATCTTCTGGACGACTTCGCGCGTTTGACTGTCGATCACCGAAACCGTGCCACCGATCTCGGCGCTCACCCAGGCCTGCTTGCCGTCGGGCGTGAACTCGACGAAGCGCGGACGCGCGTCAACCAGCACATTGTCGGTGATCTCGTGCGTCGACGTATCGATGAAATGCGCCATGTTCGTCGTTTCCGACGTGTTGACCATGGTCTTTCCGTCCGGGCTGACACCCATGCCCTCCGGTTCGACGCCGACCGGGATTTCCGCCAGCACCTTCTTGCCCTCGATGTCGATGACGGTGACGAGATTGTCGTCCTCATTGGCGACATAGAGCGTCTTGCCGTCAGGCGACAGCACGAACAGCTCCGGGTCGGGCCCGGAAGGCAAGGTGTCGACGATCTCCAGCGACGCCGTGTCGATGACCTCGATCGAATCATCGTCGCTGGCGCAGAGATAGATGTGCTTGCCGTCGTGCGAGATGGTGATGCCGCGCGGACGCTGCCCGACATTGACGGTCTTCACCACCTGCATCGTCGCGGTGTCGACGACGGTCATCGTGTTGTCTTTCTCGTTGGAGACATAGGCCATGTAGGCCGACGCCGGACCGGACATGAAGCCGGTCGCAACTATGGCGAGTGCGCAAGCTCGTCTCTGCACTGAAATTCCTCCCAAACTTTTCTACTTAAGCACGCATTTTGTTTCCGGCTCGTCGACCCCGAGCGTATCGAGCTCCGACAACTGGTGCAAAAATCCCTCCTGCGGCGAGGTCGAGACGACCGACCTGGTGTCGCCGAGGAAGATCGGCTGCCGCAACTGCTGGTTCCATTTGCGGAAGGTCAGTTTCTGCCCCTTGAAGGCGGCGATCGAAAAATCGTCGGAGCGGATGAAATCGGCCATCTTGCGCGGGTCGGCGCCCTGCGTGCGGGTCGCCGCCTCGCCGAGAATGCGCACCGCGGTCCACGCCGCCATGTCCTTCGACACCATGCGGCGGCCGTTTGCCTTGGCGAAGCGGTTCTGGATCTGGGTGCCGCCCCATTGCTCGCTGGCCGGATGCCAGGCCAAGGGGGTGAGGCCCGCGGTGCCGGCGACCGGCCGCGGAATCCAGGTGCGGAACGGAACGTAGGTGCCGAACACCTCGCTTTCGTCGGCGACCAGCAGCACATCGTGCTCCGGCAGGTCCTGGGTGAAGACAGGCATCTGCCGCTGGATCTGGACGACGCCGGAATCGGTCCGCCGCGCCGTGCCGGTATCCTCGAACAGCTTTTCGCCGACGATCTCGCCGCCGAAGCGCGTCGCCGCCCGGCGCAGCGCCTCGGCAAAAAGCTGGTCGCGCTCGTGCGAGCCGTAGATCAGCACCCAGCGCCGCCATTGCTTCCAGATGAGATATTGCGCCAGCCCGTCGGCCAGCATGCTGCGCGTCGGGATGGTGTGGAAGATGCTGGCGCGGCATTCCTCCTCGCGAAGACTGTCGTCGGTGGCGCCGGCGTTGAAGATCAAGACGCCGTTGTCGCGGGCAAGATCGGCGATCGACAGCAACTGCCTGGCCGAGAGGTCTGCGACCACATAGCGGTTGCCTTTGGCGATCATCTCCTGGAAGGCCGGAAAGACATCGGCATCCGGCTTCACCTCGGTCACGTCGAGGCTGAATTTCTGGCCGAGGAAGCTGCCGGTCGTGTTGTTGTCGGCAATCGCCACATTGCCGCCGGCAACGCCTTCATCGCGCGGCGGGACGTCGAGCACCGACAAGGCCAGTTGCGGCGCATAGGCACGCAAATAGCCTATCTTGATCTCGGACAGCTTTTTTTCCGGCTTGGCCGTTGCGGTCGGCTGCTTGCCCGTCGCTTCCTGGGCGAGCGCGCAAGCAACGTTGACGGTCAGGGAAAAAAAGCACAAAAAGGCCGCCAGAGTGCCCGGCACCGCGCTCGTCATCGATAAAATTACCCGTTCTTGCGCTAAAGTCCGATTGTTGTCGGAGCGGCGCGAAGTCAAGGTGCCCGTGATGAGCTTAGCTGACCCGCAAATTTTATCAAACCCTGAAAGTGGACTTCTCACGTCTGCTTTAGTGCCGTGCCTGCTCGCCCGAACGGCGACCGAGCGGATTTCGGTATTCGGGCCCAAAAGCGTCCTTTTCCTCATGCCGGAGAAAGTCCGTCAATGACCAGAATGCTGGCCAGCGTCACCGGCGTCGACGAGGCGGAGATCGCGCTTTCAGGCGGTGCCGACATTGTCGACCTGAAGGATCCGAAGGCGGGAGCGCTGGGCGCGGTGTCCACGCAGACCATCCGCCGGACGATTTCACTGATCGCCGGCCGGGCGCCGGTCAGCGCGGTCTGCGGCGACCTGCCGATGGAACCCGAGACGATCCGCGCCAAGGCCGAAGAGATCGCCGCAACCGGCGTCGATTACGTCAAGATAGGTTTTTTCCCGTTGGCAAATGTCGCGGCTTGTGCTGCGGCGCTCGAACCGCTCGCCGCGCGAACGAAACTGATCGCGGTGCTTTTCGCCGACCTGGCGCCGGATTTCGAGCTTCTGCCGATGCTTGCCAAACATCGCTTCCACGGCGCCATGGTCGACACTGCCAACAAGGCCAACGGGCGGCTGCTCGACCATCTGCCGCCCGAGCGTATCCCGGGATTCATCGATCGAGCGAAATCGCTCGGCCTCATGGTTGGGCTGAGCGGATCGCTGGAAGCCCCTGATATTCCACGCCTGCTGCCCTTCGCTCCCGATTTTCTCGGCTTTCGCGGGGCGCTGTGCGGGGATTCCGGCCGCGTGGGTTCGATCAGCGCCGAGGCGGTTGCGCAGATCCGCGAGTTGATGCCGGAAGCATCCCGGGCCGGCGGCGCGTCGAGCGTCGACTACCGCCTGCTGGCGGCGAGGGGCTATTCGCCGGGCACCGACCCGACACTGGGCACCGACAAGATCTTCGTGCGGGACTTTGTCCTGCCGGTCCAGATCGGCGCCTACAGTTTTGAGCACGGCCATACCCAAAAAGTGCGTTTCGACGTGACCGCCGACGTGCTGCAAGTCACCGACCATCCCGAAGACATGCGCCATGTGTTCTCCTACGACATCATCATGGACGGCATTCGCACCATTGTTGCGCGGGGCCACATCCAGCTTAGCGAGGCCCTGGCCGAGCAGGTGGCGACCTACATTCTGGAGAACCCGCGTGTCGTGCGGGTCACGGTAAGGGTGGAAAAACTCGAACTCGGCCCAGGCGGCGTCGGCGTCGAGATCGAACGCAAGCGCCAATCGGCAGGTCGCGGCGTCGCCTCCGGCCCTGCCGGTCGAAAAGACCAAGGCGCTGCTTCCCGGCCGCGACAGGAAAGGCCCGAGGCCTTCAGGCGAGCCGCCGTCAAGCCGTCCGTCGTCAAGCTTGGCGGCAGCACCGTCCATGCGGCGGAACTGGAAAGCTGGATCGCGGCGCTGGCGGGTTCCAAGCTGCCGATCGCCATCGTGCCCGGCGGCGGCCTGTTCGCCGACCAGGTGCGCGAGACGCAGATTTACATGGATTTTTCCGACACCGCCGCCCACGCCATGGCGATCCTCGCCATGGAGCAGTTCGCCCAGGTCATCCTCGACCGTGACGAAAGGCTGGCGCCGGCACGGTCGCTGGAAGAAATGGGGCGGGCGCTGGACGCGGGGAAGATCCCGGTGTGGCTGCCGTCGTCATTGGCGCTGCCGGCGCCGGACATTCCGGCGTCCTGGGATGTTACCTCCGATTCCCTTGCCGCCTGGCTTGCCGGCAAGCTCGGCGCGAACGCGCTGCTCTTGATCAAGCAGACCGGCGCCTTCTCCGGCAGCGACACGATCGACAGCCTGGCGGTCAGAGGCATCGTCGACGCCGGCTTCGCCGCCATGCTGCCCGACGGTGTCGATGTCCACCTCGCCGGCCCGAAAGATGCCGCCGAGGCCGGGGCGCTGCTCGCGGCGGGCAATCTGCCCGGCATTGCGATCGCGGCTTCGATCCGGTCGGCAAGAAAAGCAGGGTAGGCGATGGCGACGCTGCATACGCCGCGCTGGGCATGGGTTTTGACCGGTTCCGGTCATTTTTTTACGGAGAGTTTTGCACTCATCCACCAGATCGAGCATTGCGATGTCTTTGTGTCGAAAGCCGCCAACGAAGTGCTGCGCATGTACAAGCTCAAGCTCGATTTCCCGGAGACGACGCGCGTGCTGCACGACAAGACGGCGAGCGCGATCCCGGTCGGCGAATTCTATCACGGCGTCTATCATACGGTGGTGGTGGCGCCGGCCAGCTCCAACACGGTCGCCAAATGCGTGCACGGCATTTCTGACACGCTCGCCACCAACGTCTTTGCCCAGGCCGGAAAATGCCGGGTGCCGGCCATCGTCTTTGCCTGCGACACCGCGCCGGAACTCGAAACCAAGGCGCCGCATGGGCTGGTCAAGGTCTATCCGCGCAGCATCGACCTGGAGAATACCAACCAGCTAAAGAGTTTTGAGCGAACCCAGGTGGTCGAGTCGCTTGCCGATCTCGAAGCCTCGGTCAGGCGGCGCCACGCCGAACTCCCAAGCCATGGCTGAGCGGCTGGTCTTTCTTACCGGCCATCTGGCCAAGGTCCGGCTGGAAAGGCTGCTGGCCGGACTGGGCGAAACCGAATTTGCCTGGGAGATCATCGACATCGGTGTCAAGGTCGCGGCGCTGATGAGCGAAGACATCATCAAGCGGCGACTCAGCCTGGCAGGCGGCACCGACCGCGTCATCCTGCCTGGCCGCTATCGCGGCGAAATCGAGCATCTGTCGAACCATTTCGGCGTGCCCTTCGTCCGCGGGCCCGACGAGATCGCTGATCTGCCGGCCTTTCTCGGCCGGGCGGGCGAGCCGCCTGACCTTTCGCGTCACGACATGCGCATCTTCGCCGAAATCGTCGATGCGCCGATGCTGTCGGTCGAGGCGCTGGTGGCGAGAGCACGGACGCTGGCCGCGGCCGGCGCCGACGTCATCGATCTCGGCTGCCTGCCGGAAACACCGTTTCCGTTGCTGGACGAGGCGGTGCGCGAGCTGAAGGCACAGGGATTTCTGGTCAGCGTCGATTCCGCCAGCACCGACGAACTGTCGATCGGCGCAGGCGCCGGTGCGGACTACCTTCTCAGCCTCGATGAGAACACGCTGCCGCTGGCCTTCGACCACAAGGCCGTGCCAGTGCTGATCCCGGCCACGCCCGGTGACCTGGATTCGCTTGGCCGGGCCATCGAAGCGGCACAGAAGGCCGGCGTCGGCTTCCTCGCCGATCCGGTGCTTGATCCGATCCATTTCGGCTTTGCCGCCTCACTCGGGCGTTTCATCGAGGCGCGCCGCCGCTGGCCCGAGGTCGAACTGCTGATGGGGACAGGCAATCTCACCGAATTGACCGACGCTGACAGTTCCGGGGTTACCGCGGTTCTGGCCGGGCTCTGCTCGGAACTTCAGATCCGAAACGTGCTTGCCGTGCATGTCAGCCCGCATACGCTGCGAACGATCGAGGAGCACGACATTGCCCGCCGCATCCTGTTTGCCGCCAAGAGTGACGGCGCGCTGCCGCGGAGCTACCATCCAGGGCTGCTGCAGGTTCACGACCGCAAGCCGTTCACCGCCTCGACCGAGGATATCGCAATACTTGCTGCGGAGGTGCGCGACGCCAACTTCCGCATCATGACCGCGCAGGACGGCATCCATGTTTTCAACGGCAAGGGGCATGCGGTTGCCACGGATGCGTTCGAACTCTTTGCCGGGCTTGGCGTTGAGGCGGATGGAGCACACGCGTTCTATCTCGGCGCCGAACTGATGAAGGCCGAGATCGCGTGGCGCCTCGGCAAGCGCTATGTGCAAGACGAGCCGCTCGCATGGGGCGTTGCCGCGCCGGCTCCCGAAACCGACCGCAGCCGTCTTGCCGAAGCGGGCCACACGCTTCGCGCGAATAAAGAGCGCTAATGCCGTTCATTCGCGAATCGATCATCACTACCGTCAGCAAAGCCGGCGACGTCCACATTGCGCCGATCGGTATCATCGCCGAGAAGGACGGCTGGGTGATCGCGCCGTTCCGGCCGTCGATCACGCTCGACAATCTCGCCGAAGTGCCGTTCGCCATTGCCAATTACACCGACGACGTCCGCATCTTTGCCGGCTGCCTCACTGGCCGCAAGCATTGGCCGACCGTTGCGGTAAACGGGTGTCCGGTGCCGCGTCTCGCAGCGGCGCTCGCGCATTCGGTTCTCGAAGTCGAAAGTGTCGATGACGATGCCATGCGGCCTCGCCATTTCTGCCGCGTGGTGCAGGAGGAAACGCATGCGCCGTTCACCGGCTTTAACCGCGCCAAGGCGGCGGTGCTGGAACTGGCCATCCTGGTCAGCCGGCTCGGCATGCTGCCGCGCGACAAGATCGAGGCGGAAATCGCCTACCTTTCAATTGCCATCGAAAAGACTGCGGGCGAGGGCGAAAAGGAAGCCTGGGGCTGGCTGATGCAGCGTGTCGGCGATCACCTGTCGGCCGAGGATGCCAGCGGCGAGGATGCGCGGGGGTGAACCGGATATGCTGAACCAGGGTAAGCGTCCGGGCTGACGTGGTTTAGCGTGGTACACGGTGGCGCTGATCTCAAACGGCGGTGTTCGACCCTTGCGGTCATTGAGCCCGGTATGCACGATGACCGGAATGGGCACGAATGCTGACTGGCAGCTTTGAGGCTCGGATTATAAGAAGCGGCCCTTCAGCCCCCCGCGGGTACCGAACGTGATCTGACCCCGATCCGACCATTCCCGCCGCACGATGCCGCCCGAAAGCCGGCATTCAAAGGATCCAGCGGCCAAGCGCAGGTTGCCGGAACCGACTCATGAGTGCGCGCGCCGTTTATCCAATCATGTGAGCCACTGGCATGCCCCAGCGCCGGGCTTGGCCATCAATTCGCAATGAGGTCAGAGATCGAGGCAAACGGTGCCTAGCGGCCGGCTGCAGCAAGCCAGCACATAACCAGCCGCCTTCTCTTCAAGGCTGAGTCCTCCAAGGTCGTCGATCACGACGTCACCTGAGAGCTTGACCGTCCGACAGGTTCCGCAAATGCCCTGCTGGCATGCGGTAGGGATGTAGAGGCCGCTATTGCGCGCCGCATCGAGCAGAGTCTCTCCAGGCGCACACAGGTGCTCCACGCCAGACCGGGCGAAACGGACACAAGTCGGGCCAGCGGCAGCCGATTGAGGAGCCATGGAATTGCCCACGGCGCCGCCGAAACTTTCCTCGTGATACTGGGAGGGTGCGATGCCGATCCCCGCGACACAGGCCCGAACCGTCTGCATAAACGGCTCGGGGCCGCAAACGTAAGACGTGCGCTGGTGAAGGTCCGGAGCCAGCCGCAAGAGCATGGGGCCGTCGATGCGACCGAAAGGGCCCTGCCACGCCGAACCTTCCTGGCTGCAGATGAAGCTTACATCGACATTGGAGAATCGCGCGGCGAGCGCCTCCAACTCGGAGCGGAAGGCGATGTCGTCCGCCGTCCGGGCGCAATGAATGAAACGGATGTCATGACCAGATGCCCGGTCGGTTAACGCCCGCAGCATCGACATAACGGGAGTGATGCCGCTGCCGCCCGAAAGGAAAAGCGGCTTCTCGGATGGTAGATCGTCGAAGTTGAAACGTCCGACCGGCCCTTCGATTTCAATGTTGTGGCCCGGCCGGAGATTGTCGTGAAGCCAGTTGGAAACAAGCCCGCCCTTCACCCGCTTCACCGTGATCTGCAGGTCGAGCGGTCGAGTCGGCGGCGACGACACCGAGTACGGTCTCGTTACCCGGGCGCCGTCGATTGTCAGGTTCAGGACTAAATACTGGCCTGCACTAAAGCTGAACATGTGGCCAGAAGCAGCTGAAAAGACGAATGTCTTAACGTCGTGTGTCTCATCGATGACGCGCCGGCAGCGCACGAACTGTCTTGAGCTCTCCGCCCATTGCCGTTGACGCAGCGCTGGAGCGAAATCGGTGGCCGAAAAGGGAGCGTGCGCGTTCATGATTGGACTCTGCTTGACCCGACCAGAATGGCAGCCGGGATACTTTCAAAAAAGCGGCAGATGTCGGCTTTACAATCGGATATTTCGATCTAGCTTTCCATGGACATAACGGCCAGGTGGAGCGCGCGAATCCCTCTACGGATGATCGGCTCGTGCTTGCGGCGCGCCAAAATAGCGGTGTGAACCGGCTGCTGAAGCGCGGGCGCGCCCTCGACCACAAAAGACGGCCGCTCGGCGGTATACCGCCGAGCATCGTCACTGCGCATATAGCAAGTGCCACCCATGCGCCGCAGCATCGCTTCGGCGAGCGTTTCCGAGCCCATCGAAAGACGGCCTATCGCCAATTGCGGCAGCGCCTCGGCGTGGGCTTTTTCAAGCGCGACCGTGTAGCCCGGCCGGATATACGTATCCGCGTTGACCTCCGACAGGATCCTGGCCGTCGTAGACACCATCACATATTCTTCAACCATGAGAGGATCGTAGGAGATTTCAGGGAGGTATCGGGGCGCGTAGACCACAGCAATATCGAGGTTTCCCAAGCTCAAGTCGGAAATCATCTGCGGCGAGTAGTCGGACTCTACGTGAATTGACGATTTCGGCAGCACCTGGAACAGAGTTTCCACCCAACCCGGCAATATCGATCGCGTCATCCCGACCTGCGCAGCGACGCGCAAGGTGCCCTCGAACCGGTTGAATGCCCGAACGTCATGGCGGGCCTGAGACCATGTCGACAGCATCGCGCGCGCATAGGCTTCGAAACGTCGCCCCGCCGCGGTCGGTTCGGCGCCGGCGCGTCCCCTCAGGAAGAGCTCCGAACCGATGGCCTGCTCTAGGTTCCTGATGCGGGTACTGACCGTCGACTGCGTAACCCCAAGGCGATCGGCCGTACGGTTGAAATTTCGCGACTCCATAATGTCGAGAAAGGTCTCAATGTGATCCAGCTGCATGTCGCCTCGCAATCGAAAAATCCGATCGTATTACCTCGGATCACAAGCTTGATCAAATAATTCCCAAGGCGGAAGCTGCGGTTGAAGAAGCCGGCTGGGTTAGCCGGCCTGCCGCGCCAGGGGAGTTGGTTAGGGTGTTCATAGTCGATTGCGATTGTCACAATTACTGGTCGAGCGCTACGGTGCTCGAGCCATATCTTTCCGGCGTCTGGAAAGACATGTTCACAGAAGGCGAAAAAACTGGTCCGAGAGGCGCCTTCCCCCACGGTCACCGTCCGTGGTTTCACCCGCAGGATTTCTCCCGGAAGGACGTCAGGCCCGAGACGGAGGCCGACAACTATCTCGTCATGAAAGAAAAGCACCTCGACAAATACAATGTCGGAGCCGCTATCCTCACCGGCGACGAGCCGATCGAAGCCTCCACGCTGGCCAATCCCTATTACGCAAGTGCACTGGTCAGCGCCTATAACGACTACCAAATCGCCGAATGGCTTCCCAAAGACAGTCGTTTTATGGGCTCCATCATCATCGCGCCGCAGGATCCGAAGCTCGCAGCAGCCGAGATCCGCCGCCTCGGCAACCATCCGCGTATGGTGCAGGTTCTGGCCTCCCAAGGCTCGGTCAAACCCTACGGTGATCCGTTCTACCATCCCATTTTCGAGGCTTGCGCCGAAGTCGGGCTGCCATTCGCGATCCACCTGGGCGGCCATGGCGGCATCAACTGGAACGCCGTGGCACCGGCTCCCACGACCTTCTTCTGGGAGACGCACGCTATTCTTCACATGTCGGCCTTGTCGCATGTGGCAAGCATGATCGCGCATGGCGTTTTCGAAAAATGGCCGGACCTGTATTTCGTGATCATCGAGTGCGGTGTGGCCTGGGTTCCATCGGTATTATGGCGTCTGGACGCAGATTACAAAGCGCTGCGCAAGGAAACGCCGTGGCTGAAGATGCTGCCCTCGGAGTATTGCCGGCGCAATATCCGCTTTTCCACGCAGCCGCTGGAGCAGCCCGCGAACATACAGCATCTCTGGTCCACTCTCGAAGCGATGGACGGCGAGAACACGCTGATGTTTGCCTCCGACTACCCGCATTGGGATTATGACGATGCCAACACGCTGCACATCCCGCCTGCCTGGAGGAGCAAGATCATGGGGTTGAATGCGCTCGAGGTCTATAAACGCATTCCCCGCACGCAAGCGGCTAATGCCGCCTGACGGGAGCAGACAATGGCTGAGAAAACGTACATTTGCCGGGTCGACGAAATCGAGACCGGAACTCCCTACATCGCCAAAATCCGCAGCCTTTCAGTCGGGGTTTTCCGCATCGGAGATTCATTCCATGCCTTGCTGAACGTTTGTCCGCACCGAGGCGCTCCGCTTTGCGAGGGACCGCAATGCGGAACCACGGCGCCGGTCGACCAAGCGCAGTTCATCTATCACCGCGAGAACGAGATTGTGCGCTGCGCCTGGCACGGTTGGGAATTCGACATAAAAACCGGTGCGGCCCTGGTCGATCCGGGCGTACGTGCCCGAACATTCCCGGTCACGGTGGAAGCTGGTGAAATCTATGTAACGGCGTAAGATTTGTGTCGAAAACGCTGAAAATCGAAAGGAGGCAAATCGGCTGAATCCGCCAGATCTGCTCGATAATGCCAACAACAAGAATGCGGGAAATCCGCAATGGGAGGAAGCAGTGTCAGAATCTGAATATAATCTCCGCCTGGCGCAAAACCTGATCGGCCGCGGCAAGGTTTCGCGCCGTGATTTCATCCAGCTCGGGCTGGCGGCCGGCCTGACGGTCGCCGCCGGCGACAAGCTCTTCGTGACCGTGGCGCGGGCCGAACCGCAGCGGGGCGGCTTCGCCAAGCTCGGCATGGCACATGGCGCGACGACGGATTCGATCGATCCGGCCGGCTATCTCGACACCTTCACGCAAACCGCCTTTTCGGGTGCCATGTCCAATAGCCTGACCGAGGTCGACGCGAAAGGCAGCATCCAACCGGATCTTGCCGAGAGCTTCGAGACCTCGGACGACGCGACGACATGGGTCTTCAAGCTGCGCAAAGGTGCGACCTTCCACAACGGCAAGACCGTAACAGCGGACGACGTGGTCGCCTCGATGCAATACCACATGGGAGTCGACACCAAATCGGCGGCGAAGTCGCTGCTGGAATCGGTGACCAATATCAAGGCGGACGGTCCGGAAACGATCGTTTTTAAACTAAACAGCGGCAATGCAGACTTTCCCTACATCATGAGCGACTATCACCTTGTCGTCATGCCTGCCAAGGACGGAAAGGCGGACTGGGAATCGGGCGTCCGGACCGGTGCCTTCGTGCTTGAGAATTTTCAGCCCGGCGTCTCGGCCAAGCTCAAGCGCAATCCCAACTACTTCAAGAACGGCAAACCCTATTTTGACGAGGTGGAGTTTATCGCCATCACGGACCTCGCAGCGCGTATGGCGGCGCTGTCAACCGGCGAGGTGGATTATATCGGCCGCGCCGACCTGAAAACGCTCGGTATGCTGAAGCGCAAGCCGAATATCGAAATCCTCGAGGTCACCGGATACGGCCATTACACGCTGCCGATGAACGTGACGGTGGCGCCATTCGACAACCCCGATGTGCGCATGGCGTTGAAATGGGCCATCGATCGCGAGGAAATTGCGCAGAAGATCTTCCTTGGCCATGCAACCGTCGGAAATGACAACCCGATCGCACCGGCAATCAAGTTCGCCATCAATCCGGAGCCGCAGCACAAGTTCGATCCGGAAAAGGCGCGCTTCCATCTGAAAAAAGCGGGAATCGAAAATCTCAAGGTCGACCTTTCCGTCGCCGACGCCGCTTTCGCCGGCGCCGTGGACGCAGCCGCCCTCATCCGCGAGACGGCGGCCCAATGCGGCATCGATGTCAATGTGGTGCGCGAGGCCGAGGACGCCTATTGGGACAATGTCTGGCTCAAGAAACCGTGGTGCGCCTCCTATTGGAGCGGTCGTGCAACGGCCGACTGGATGTTCACGCAGGCCTACTCGGCCGATTCCAGCTGGAACGACACGTTCTGGAAAAATCCTCGCTTTAACGAACTGCTGATCCAGGCACGCGCCGAGACCGACGAGGCCAAGCGCTCCGCGATGTATGCAGAAATGCAGCAGTTGACGCATGACGACGGCGGCGCCATCGTCCTGGTCTTCAACAATTTTGTCAGCGCCAAGTCCAAGAAACTGGCGCATGGCGAGGTGGCGCCGAACTGGGAGAATGACGGACTGAAGATGGCCGAGCGCTGGTGGATAGCCAACGCGTGACGTTCGCCAGGCGAACTGCCCGCGGCGCGGGCGGTTCGCTGTTTTCAGGGGAAAGGCTCGAAGGTACCGCCCATGAACCCGGTCGTTAGAACGGTTCTGCAGCGCCTGGGCCTTGGCCTGATCACGCTCTTTATCGTCTCGATCATCATATTTTCGGCGATTGCCATGCTTCCGGGCGATTTCGCCAAGGCGATGCTTGGTCAATCTGCGACGCCCGAGACGGTCGCTGCCTTCCAGCGCGAGATCGGCATCGATCGTCCGCCGGTCGAGCGCTATTTCGCCTGGGTCGGACAGATCGTGCAGGGGGATTTCGGCTCTTCCTTCGCAAGCCGCACCGGCTACCGGCGCACGGTCGCCGAGATCATTGCGCCCCGGCTCTACAACACGATGTTCCTCGCCGTGATGACCGCCCTTATAGCGGTCCCTCTCGCGCTGGGACTCGGCATTCTCGCCGCTCTCTATCGCAACAGCTGGTTCGACCGTGTGGTGAACACGGTGACGCTGACGACGATTTCGTTCCCCGAATTCTTCGTCGCCTATATGCTGGCCTATCTCATCATCTCGCGCGACACGTTCATCGGAACCGAATTTGCACAATCCCTACCCGAGTGGCTCGCGTCTTCGATCAACTGGGTCCTGAACCTGGTTCCCAAATTTCCGACACTGGCGAATATCAGCGACCAAACGCCGTTCTGGGAGCACGTCTGGCGCGCAGCGCTGCCGTCCATCACCCTGACGCTGGTGATTGTTGCCCATATGATGCGTATGACGCGAGCGGCGATTATCAACATGCTGGCAAGCCCCTATATCGACATGGCGCGGCTCAAGGGAATGTCGCCAATGGCAATCGTTCTCAGACACGCCCTGCCTAATGCCTGGGCGCCCATCGTCACGGTAATTGCTTTCAACCTCGCTTATCTCATCGTCGGCGTGGTCGTGGTCGAGGTGGTGTTCGTCTATCCCGGCATCGGCCAATTGATGGTCGATGCGGTGAAGTCGAGGGATGTTCCGGTCGTGCAAGCCTGCGCCTTGATTTTCGCGGCAACCTACATCCTGCTCAACCTGACCGCCGACATCATTTCCATCGCCACCAATCCGAGGCTTTTGCACCCGCGATGACCAGTATCGAACACGCCGTGGCGGTTCCGAGACAAAGGCGCACGCGCGCCTCGCGGGTAAAAACCGCACTCAGAAAGGCTCCCTTCAGCGCCTGGTTCGGCATCGTGGTCATCCTTGGCTATGTCTTCGTCGCGCTGTCGGCGCCCTGGATAGCGCCCTACGGAGAAACGCAGGTTTTCAGCGAAGCCTTCGCGCCCTGGAGCCAGGAATTCATCGTCGGGACCGACCAACTCGGCCGCGACGTGCTCACCCGGCTGATCTATGGCGCGCGCAATACGGTCGGCATCGCTCTCGCGACTACGCTTCTGTCCTTCGCGGTCGGCGTCACTCTCGGCTTGCTGGCCGCGATGTACCGGGGTTGGCTCGACCAAATTTTGTCACGCGCGGTAGACGTGCTGATGTCGATCCCGAGCCTCATCTTCGCGCTGGTGTTGCTATCCATCTTCGGTTCCTCGGTCACCAGCCTGATCCTCATCATCGCCCTGCTCGATTCAACCCGCGTATTTCGGCTGGCGCGTGCGGTCGGGCTGAATGTTGCCGTCATGGAATATGTCGAAGCCGCGCAACTGCGTGGCGAAGGGCCGAGATGGATTCTGACTAAGGAGATCCTGCCCAACGTGCTGCCGCCGCTGATCGCGGAATTCGGTCTCCGCTTCTGTTTCGTTTTCCTCACCATCGCCGCGCTCTCCTTTCTCGGCGTCGGCATCCAGCCCCCGACAGCCGACTGGGGCTCGATGGTGCGGGAAAACGCCACCCTCATCACCTATGGCGACATTACTCCGCTCTTGCCGGCAGGCGCGATCGCCCTTCTCACGGTTTCTGTGAATTTCGTTGTCGATTGGTTCCTGCACACGACAAGCGGGTTGCGCGATGAAAAGTAAGGATTCTGGCCCACGCGAAAAGGGAACGAAACTCCTCAGCGTTCGCGACCTTCACGTCGAAGGGTTTTCCGACGAGCGCTGGCACCCGATCGTTCGCGGTGTGGATCTCTCGCTAAAGCGCGGTGAGGTTCTCGGCCTCATAGGCGAGTCCGGCGCCGGAAAATCCACCATTGGGCTTGCCGCGATGGGATATGCCAAGCCAGGTTGCCGGATAACGCAAGGATCGATCCTGTTCGACGGGATCGACCTCCTCGCCATGAGCGAAACCGCACGGCGGCGGCTCCGAGGCTCGCGCATCGCCTATGTCGCGCAAAGCGCGGCCGCCTCCTTCAACCCGGCCCACCGGCTCCTCGATCAGACCGTCGAAACGGTCGTGGCGCACGGGATCGCCAGTCGCGAGGCAGCGAATCGGGATGCCATCGAACTTTACCGGCGTCTTCACCTGCCGGATCCGGACAGCATCGGCTTCCGCTATCCTCACCAGGTCTCCGGAGGGCAGTTGCAGCGGGCAATGACCGCGATGGCGATGGCCTGCCGGCCCGACCTGATCATCTTCGACGAGCCGACGACGGCGCTCGACGTGACCACACAGGTGGAGGTCCTCGCCTCGATCCGCAAGATTGTCGAAGAGTTCAACACTGCCGCGATCTACGTCACGCATGATCTGGCGGTGGTTGCGCAGATGGCGGACCGGATCATGGTTCTGCGCCATGGCCGTACTGTGGAGGAGGCCGAAACACGCCAGATGCTTGCGGCGCCGGCCGAAGACTATACGAGGACGCTCTGGGCGGTGCGAAAGCTAGCCAAACCCGAAGTGCCGGCCGCGGACCATCTGCTGACGATCGATAACATCACCGCCGCCTACGCAGGGAAAGTCAAGGTTCTGCAGGATGTATCGATCAAGGTGCCGCGCGGACGGACGGTAGCGGTCGTCGGTGAATCTGGTTCCGGTAAATCAACGCTCGCCCGCGTCATCACCGGCCTGCTGCCGCCGGTCTCGGGCTCGATCTCATTTGCGGGGCATCGTTTGCCAAGAACACTGAAAGAGAGGCCCAAAGACATTCTGCGCCGCATCCAGATGATCTATCAGATGCCTGACAACGCGCTCAATCCGCGTCAGACCGTCGAGGAGGTCATCTCCCGGCCACTCGAGTTCTATCTCGGCCTCAAAGGGGCGGCGTGCGACCGCCGCGTTGGCGAACTCATGCACATGATCGAGATGGACGAAAGCTTCCTCGACCGTTTGCCGGGCGAACTCTCGGGCGGTCAGAAGCAGCGCATCTGCATTGCCCGGGCGCTGGCTGCTAATCCGGAGCTCATCATCTGCGACGAGGTGACCTCGGCCCTCGACCAGATCGTACAGGAAGAGATCCTGAAGCTTCTTATGCGGCTCCAACAAGAATTCGGAGTCAGCTACATTTTCATCACGCACGACATCGCGACGGTGCGGGCAATCGCAGACGAAATTGTCGTCATGCATCAAGGCAAAGTCGTCGAGCAGGGGCTCAAGACCGAAATCCTGACGCCGCCGCATGCTCCGTATACCGAACTGCTTCTCTCCTCCGTGCCGGAGATGGATCCAGACTGGCTGACGAAGCTGCTGGAAACCCGGGAGCGCAAGCGGGTCGGCGCGGCGAACTGAATCCCAACGTATTGACCGCTTGGCTCCAGTTCTCGCGCGAACGTCGGTTATGCCGCAACGGCGACGTCCAGAATGGTCGCAACAATGTCTGCTTTCAGGCAGTAGCAACGGCCATCTCAAGGGTCGAAGTGAGGCGATCCACGCCGGCTAACTCGTGAACCACGCGGCATGCTGCCGGTGCACCAGTGAAGCCAATGATCGAAAGTCTCATGCCGCGTTGGTAACTCGGCTGGAACTAAAGACGCCACCCGCCATGCCCCAACCCAACGCGGTTGATGTCGTTCGACCAGCCATCTTGCTGGTCGGGCTCTTAGTCGTATTGGCACTCGTGGTGGGCCACTAGAGCCCCGATGATGCCACGATGCAACAGCAGCTAGGACCGGCCATATTTGTTACGAATGGTGTCGATGTCGGATTGATCGCCCCGGCCTCGTCGTTCCAGAAAATGAAGGAGCAACGATATGTCTGAAAAGGAAGTCTTGTCTGTCATCCGGGGCCAGGAAGACGCAACTGCCAAGGGGGACGCCCGCGCCAACCTCGATGCCATGGACCCGGATGTCGTGGTTTTCGATCTGCCGCCGCCGCTTGCCTATCGAGGCGAACAGGCACGCGACATCGAAGGGATAAATGCTTGGTTTGCAACTTGGCGCAACGGCGTCACCGTTCACATGGCTGACCCGCAACTCATGATCGACGGCGATCTTGCAGTGGCCTTCGGGCTGTCGCGCATGACTGGCATTAAGACCGATGGCACAAAGGTCGACTCCTGGAGCCGGCGAACCATCGTGCTAAGGCGCATCGCCGGTTCTTGGAAAATCATCCACGAACATGCCAGCTTCCCTATGGCAATGGACGGAAGTGGGCGCGCTGTGACGGATCTCTTGCCGTAGTTCCGGAACGCCTAACGTCCTCAACAGGGATGTCGGCTTTCACGCGGCAAGGGTTCGTAGGTGAACGGTCGATTTGGCGGCGCGTTGCTGACAGTCAGCCTTGCGGCCATTGGCGGACTTGCGGCTTAGAGGCTGAATGTCAGAAGCGTTCGGGAGCCTATATCCGTTCCCAAAATCGCACATTGAGCGCAACCAGCGGTTCTGACCCTAAGCTGCCGTTTCACCTTGGAAGTTCGGGCCGGGTGGGACAGCGGACGTTCCGCGATATCCAAGTCAGACCTTGCAGGAAAATGACAAAACCCCGGAAGCAGTCGATCCTGGGTCGATCATGTCCTTGTCTGATCAGGGATTATGATGACATCGCTGCGTCGGCCGCCTCGGCGGCGCGCCGCCTCAACAGGGCATGTTCCCGCCTGTTGCCCGCCAGCGCCGCGGCTGCTTCGAACGCGGCGCGCGCCTCCTCGTAGCGGCCGAGTTTGCGGAGCAGGTCGCCGCGAACGCTCGGCAGCAGGTGATAGCCTTTGAGCGCCGGCTCGCGCGAAAGGCGGTCCACGATCACCAGCGCCACTTCTGGGCCCTCGGCCATGCCGACGGCAACCGCGCGGTTGAGGTCGATGATTGGCGAGCGCACGACAGCCACCAGCTCCGCATATAGTCCGGCGATGCGCGACCAGTCGGTATCACTTGCCGTCCTCGCCTGGGCGTGGCAGGCGATAATCGCTGCCTGTAGGGCGTAAATGCCGCCCGCTCCGCCTAATTCGCGCGCTCGCCCGAGCGCCTGCATCCCGCGCCGGATCTGGAGCTGGTCCCAGAATGCGCGGTTCTGGTCCAGCATGAGGATTGGCTCGCCCGCGGCGTCAGTACGAGCCGCCGTGCGCGAGGCGTTCAGCTCCATCAGAGCGAGCAGTCCATAGGCTTCGGGCTCGTGCGGCACGATGGAGGTGAGCACGCGGCCCATGCGAAGCGCTTCATTGCAGAGTTGGGGGCGCAGCCAGTCCTCGCCGCTCGCCGCGGTGTAGCCTTCGTTGAAGACGAGGTAGACGACCTCCAGCACCGAGGAGAGCCGCTTTGAGAGCTCCTCGCCGCTTGGGGTCTCGTAGGCCAGCCCCGATTCCGAAAGAGTTCGCTTCGCCCGCACGATGCGCTGGGCGATCGTCGCCTCCGGCAACAGGAAGGCCCTGGCGATCTCCTCGGTTGTCAGGCCGCAGATCATCCGCAGTGCCAGCGCCGCGCGCGCCTCGCGCGATAGTCGCGGGTGACAGGCGGTGAAGATGAGCCGAAGTAGTTCATCGCCTATGTCGTCGTCCAGGGCCGAGTCGAGGTCGGGCATTGCCTGCTGCTCCTCCTCCATGTCCCAGGCGATAATGTCGTGCTTGCGCTCGAGCATCCGGCTGCGGCGCAGATGATCCAGGGCCCGGCGCTTGGCGGTCGCCATCAGCCAGGCGCCGGGTTTTTCCGGAACGCCTGTGGCCGGCCACCGCTCAAGGGCCGCCAGCAGGGCTTCCTGCGTCAAATCCTCGGCCAACGGCACATCGCGCAGCATCCTCGCCAGACTGGTGATCAGCCGGGGCTGCTCGATCCGCCACACGGCGAGGATCGTGCGATGGGCGTCGGCGACCGTCATGGCCGCCGACGCCGTCTGCAGGAACCTCGCCTCAAGGGCCGGCAAACGCGCGGACCTCGCACGTGCCCTCCCAATCCGGCATGAAATCCTTGTGGAGCTGCATGAACTCGACCGCCGACGCCACAGCCTCTTCCTTGTTCCGGAACTCCATGATTGCGTAGCCCCCGATGACCTCCTTCGCCTCGACGAACGGACCGTCGATGACGCTGAGCTTCCCCTCGGCGATGCGCACCTGCGCGCCCATCGCGACCGGCGTGAGCCCGCCCATGTCGACCATGCGGCCGGCCTTGATTTCCCGGTCGGCGAGCTTGTTCATCGCCTCGATGAGTTCCGCCGTTGGCGGTCCGGCGTGGGCGGAAGTGACGAACGACATGAAGCGCATTTGAGAACTCCTCCTGAGGCGAGCCGCGGACGTGGTGGCCGCTGAACAGTCTCGCAAATAAGTCGACGAACCAGCCCCCGGCGGATCGACATGCGCTTTGAATAAAATCACGCCCGGGCTCTAAAGACGATGGGCGAGTGAACAGGGTCGATTGGCCAACCCCATCAAACTCCAACGTCGTGAGTTCCGTTGCCGCGTTATTTTGGCGCCTAGGAGGCTGGTACTAACTTCCGCCAAGGGGTCGACTTCCGCCGTTGGACGTCCGTCAATTTAACGGCCGGTTCTGACCCATTCGAGACCTTCATTCTCGGCGTTGCGAATGGCAGCAACGCGCCTAATCTCAGCCGTTCGTCGACGCTCAGCTCGATCCCGAATCCCGCCTTTCGCTCAGTCGTTGTGATGGGCTCGAGTCAAGACGTGCAATCCAATGGATTGGCGGCTATCCGCCGGCATGATCCCGCCGCAGGAGCGAAGTCCGCCTCACGCAAGAAACGCGCCGGCCGATGAAGGCTGAGTTGCATTCGAACCAACGGCCGCTTGATGAACAGTCGAGATCTCTACCGGTGAGCTATCGGGGAGCTGCTGATACCAAACTCAACTTAATTTCGGATTGGGCTATAAGGCACTTGCCGAATATGGTGGCGACGTGCTTGCCGCCCTATCTCACCAAAGACGGGCCCGCCGGAATGAAGGCCAGCTGTCGGGGACCGGCAGGGAGCCAGTCAGCGACTGACGTTGGGTCGTTTGCCGGAATGCCGCCGTCGAGGAACGAGAAGGCACTGGCTGGGTGTTGATGGCCACATCGGGAGGTGAACCCATGGAACCGCGCGCCAAGAAACAGGAGAACCTTTCCCGACTCGAACGGGCCGCGCAACAGACTGCTGACCCAAAAACTATGGAACAGAAGGCGAAAAAGCCCGAGGAAAAATTCCGCTTCAGCCTACGCAAGGAAGACGTCTGGTGGACGGTTGGTTTCGCTGCCGCTGCCTTGCTGCTTTTTGGCATCCAAGTCCTGATCAATTGGCGCTTAGAATGGCTTGACGCGCCTTTGCGCGTTCGCGTGCTGAACTACGTCAGGGGCGGCCTTCTCATTTTCGTTATGCTGACCGTTGCGAATGTTATCGAAGTCTTTCTCATTGGCCGAATTCCCAATCGTGTTTCGCGCTTCAACTTGCAACGTATTTTTCGATTAGTCGTCGTCGTCGCCATCGTCTTCGTGGCCATTTCAGTCTTATTTGTGAACTGGTACACTGCGGTTGTTTCACTCGGCCTGATTTCACTGATTCTCGGCTTTGCGCTGCAAATGCCGATCTCCAGTTTCATCGCGTGGATTTATATTTTGGCCAGGGCGCCTTATCGCGTTGGCGACCGCATTCGCATCGGCGATGCCCATGGCGATGTCATTGATGTCAGCTATCTCGACACGACATTATGGGAATTTGGCGGCGAACATCTTTGGACCGATCATCCGAGCGGACGCGTCATCAAGTTTCCGAACTCCACCGTGTTTGACACGCCGGTCTTCAACTATTCCTGGCCGCTGTTTCCCTATGTCTGGAACGAAATCAAGTTTCAGCTCGCTTATGAAAGCGATCTGGAATTCGTAGCGAAAACCATGAGAGAGGTCGTCGACGAGCAGATCGGCGACATCATGAGCCAGAAGGTGAAGGTCTATAAGCACATCCTGTCGCAAACGCCGGTGGACGAACTCGAAGTGAGGGAGCATCCCGCGGTTCATTTTCGCGTGGGTGAAAACACCTGGCTCGAGGCCATCGTGCGTTACCTCGTGCCGCCGAAGGAAGCGGGGCGCACCAAAACACGCTTGATCAAGGAAATGCTGGCGCGAATGAATGCAAAACCCGATCGCGTGCTGTTTCCGAAGAGCAATTTGAGGTGAACTTCCTCAGGCCACGCCGCGCGGAGCCACCCCGCCCGCATCGCGGCAGGCTGATGCATCTGGAGCGCCTATGATGAAGCCGACCGGATCCACCGAGGCAGTGAGGATCGAGGACCTTGACGACGCGGGGCTGGTTGAACACGCGCGACAGCGTGACCCCGCCGCATTCTGGTTAATCATCAAGCGTCACAATCAGCGGCTTTACCGGGTCGCCCGCGCCGTCCTGAACGACGACACCGAGGCCGAGGACGTACTTCAGGAGACCTATATCCACGCCTTCACCCATCTGGCCGAATTCCGCGCGGAGGCGCAGCTGTCGACCTGGCTCACCCGGATCGCGCTGAACGAGGCGCTGGGACGCCGCCGGAAAAGGCGGCCCACCGTCGACGTGAAAGCCATCGAGGGCATGGTCGCTCCGTTCAGCGCCCACAAGCCTGATCCCGAAGAGGCGGCCGCTCTCGCTGAAATCCGCAGCCTCCTGGAGCGAGCCGTCGGTGGCTTGCCAGAGCCCTTTCGCATCGTCTTTGTCATGCGAGACGTCGAGGAAATGAGCATTGAGGAAACTGCTTTTCTCTTGGCATTGCGACCTCAGACGGTGAGCACCCGTCTTTATCGCGCACGCCGGCTGCTCCGCGAGGCGCTGCGGGACAAGCTCGCCACCGTGTTCACGGATACGTTTCTCTTCGCTGGCGTCCGTTGTGACCGCCTCGCGCAATCAGTCTTTGACCGGCTCGCAATCCGCCTGGTTCGAAAGGATACTCATCCGTTGAACACGGCGACTGAGCGCACGTAGACGCCGTTCACGCCGAGATTACGCCGGCTCCTTTCGCGGGGATGTTGTAGCGGGACGCGGGAATATTTTGGCGGCCCGGACCATCTAATCATCAGGCAAATGCACTCGGCGCCGCGGTGCTGACAGCGGCGTTGAATCAACAAACATAGGAGACCGCCATGCAGGGCGCACTTCACCTATCCCGGCGTCAGTCGCTTCAGGGACTTGTCGTACTCGGTGCCGGAGCGGCACTCGGCGGAATCGCACGGTCTTCTCCGGTATTGGCACAGGACATATCGGACGAGGACATTTTCCGCTTTGCGCTCAACCTCGAATATATGGAGGCTGAATACTACCTCCGCGGCACCACCGGAATGGGCATCGACGCAGCCGATGTTGGTTCGAAACCCGGCGACGTCGTTGGCGGCAAGCAAGTCTCCTTCGAGACGCCGGCCATCGGCGAATTCATGCAGGAAGTCGCCGAAAATGAACTCGCGCACGTCCGCTTCTACCGCAAGACGCTTGGAACGGACGCTGTTGACCGGCCGGCGATCGATTTCGATGCCGGTTTCAAGGCCGTCGCGGAAGCGGCGGGCCTCGGGTCGGACTTTGACCCCTTCGGCAACGAAACGAACTTCGTTCTCGGCGGGATGTTGTTCGAGGATGTCGGCGTCACCGCATATGCCGGGGCGGCGACAGTTCTGAAAAACAAGGACTTCCTCGCCGCCGCCGCAGGCATCCTGGCGGTCGAGGCCTACCACATGGGCATGGCGCGATCGACGCTATACCGGAAGGGAGAGGAAGCCTGGAAGGTCGCCAACGCCGTTTCCGACGCCCGCGACAAGATCGACGGATCGAAAGACAAGGACCAGGGAATCCAGGTGGACGGAAAAGCCAACATCGTTCCGTCGACGCCCGATGCGATCGCGTTCACCAGAACGCCGCAGGAGGTGCTCCGGATCGTCTACCTCACCGACAAGGACGGAGTGAGCAAGGGCGGCTTCTATCCGGAAGGGATGAACGGCACGCTCAAGAGCACCTGAGCGCACTGCGACGAGGGCTGCTCTTGGAGAAAGACCATGAGTAAAGATGATGATGTGAACCACGGATCGGCAGCTTCAAGCCGAGCGCTGTCTCGCCGCAATTTCCTGAAAGTCTCTGTGACCGGTGCGGCGATTGCCAGCGCCGGCGGCCTTTCAGCCTGTATGACTGGACCGATGGCAGCCGGAAAGACAACCAAGGCGCTGGCGCTGTACCAGGACACCCCAAATCGTGGCCGACGCTGCGGTGGGTGTACTCACTTCCGAGAGCCAAACGGGTGCGAGATCGTTGCCGGTGCAATCAGCCCAAATGGCTGGTGCCGTTTTCACGAGCCGCTGCCGGCTTGATGCAACAAATTGCGGTCTCCCGCCTTATGTCTCGGGCGGGAGCAACGCGACGTCATGGGGCGCGAACCGGACATGCGCCGAGCGGGTGCCGAACGCGAACCTTCCACCCTGTTGCGACCTGCGCTGGTACGGGTCGGGATCTTTCGAGCCGGGGGAAATATCTCATCGATCCGATTGATTGGATGGCCATGATACAGCACCTACAATTGAGATCCCGCCAGCAGCGCCACCGCTGACGCGGGCGCGACGATGCTGGCTTCGCCGCGAACGGTGTCATCTGCGGGGATGATCTCGGCGAAATCGACGAAGCGGCGTTCCATGCGTTCGGCCAGCCGCCTGATCTGCCAGCGGCCGGTCCCGGCGCCGACGATCGGCGCATCCCGGGCAAGGCACCCGGCAACCAGAGACGCTGCGTCGTGGATCTTGCGCAATTGCTGTTCGCTGAACCAGCGCGCGATTTCATGCCATTCCGGCAGGGTCAGCTCGGTGGCGTCGCGCCCGATCATGCGCGCCAGCCGCGCGATCGAGCCATCGATCGTCTTTTCCTTGCCGTCAGCGGAAGCGTGCCTGTCGTCCTTCTCGTCGAGCACCCCCAGGATCCGGTGCGCGTCGGCGATCGAGGCGAAATACTCGTTCATCAGCGGTGTCAGCCTGCCGCGGACGGGGGCCGACGAGGCGACACCGAACAGGAACGTCCTGGTGAAGCCGGTGTAGACCAGTTCGCCGCTCAGCAGCCGTCCGGCATCGGTGTAGCCGTCATTGGCGACGGCGCCATTTCTAATGGCGATAATGTCGGTGGTGGTCGAGCCCATGTCGACGAACAGGGCATCGCCGGCGAGCTTTGCCACCAACGACGCTGTCGCATGCCAGTTGGCGGAGGCGACATCGGCGCTCAGCCGCGCTGCCTGCTCGACCCCGACAAAGCCGGACGGTCCGGCATAGATCAGGTTTTCGCCTGGGACCCGCGCTGAAATCTCATCCAGCAGGGCCGCGACACCGGCGTCGCGGGAGGGAAAGATGTCCGCCAGTTCGCCGGTCATGGTGAATGCGTTGAGATCGGCGCCCGCATAGATCGGAGCCGTTTCCTCGAATGCCGAGGTCAAGGTATGGAGCCCTAGCCAAAGCGGCGTGGCGATCGTTACTGCCTCGACGATGCGGCCGTCTTGCGCACGCGTCACCTTCAGATGGGCGCCGCCAACATCGAAGCCGGCAACGATCCTCTTTCTTTTTTCCACGCTTCAAGCTTTCATCACGGTTGGTCAGGGCAGTTGGTCAGCGAGAAAAAGAACGTTGCGTATCATCCCGGTTCTCGACCTGAAAGGCGGCGAAGTGGTGCGCGCCCAGCAAGGAAAACGCGATCGCTACAGGCCGATCGTCACGCCGCTCAGCCAAACTTCCGACGTCATCGCGGTCGCTGAAGGCCTGCGCCGGCTTTACCCCTTTCCGACCTTCTATATCGCCGATCTCGATGCCATCGAAGGCGGAACGCCAAACAGTGGCGCGCTTGCCCGGCTGAAGGCGATGGCGGAGCCGCCGGAGCTTTGGGTCGACGCCGGTTTCGCCGATGAGAATACCCTCTCGGCAGCACTTGCCGAGCCCTGGCTTTGCCCGGTCCTGGGTTCCGAATCGCAGCAGGACGACGCGCTGTTGCGGCGTTTTTGCGCTCATCCGGAGCTTATCCTGTCGCTGGATTTCTTCGACGATGGGTTTCGCGGTCCGGCATCATTTCTCGACGAGCCGGCGCTTTGGCCGCAAAAGCTGATCGTCATGACATTGGCCAAGGTCGGTTCCGCCTCCGGTCCCGATTTCACGCGGCTCGAGGCGATCAAGGCGAAGGCTGAAAGCCGCTCCGTCATCGCGGCCGGCGGGGTGCGCAACGAGGCTGACATTCGCGCCCTTTCGTCACTCGGTATCGCCGCGGCGCTGGTTGCGACCTCGCTGCATGACGGCACGCTCACGCCGGGGCACCTCGCAGCGCTTGTCACCTGACAAACGCTGGGCACCTGACATTCGTGTGGCCTCGAACTTCGGCCGCGGAAACAGGGCCTTGTAGAGCGGCGGGCCGTCAAGTCGATCGTCTCGCCGCTCTATCTCTTTGCTGGAGCATCGGATTCCCAAATACCGGTTCTCAACCCTCGGATCAGGCCCGAGGGCAGTTTTTGGTCCGGTGCTCTAAAGGCCCAGAAGCTTTTTCAGGCGACGCAACAGACCATCCGGCTCCGCGGAGGGTTTTGCCTGTGCGGGGCTGTCTCTTGTCTAAGCCGCGAACGGATGCTTCACCTGGTCCCGCTTATCCGTGGCTTCGGCGGCCGTCGGCGTTCCTGCAACGGCGCGTTGGATGGCTTCCTTCGTCGCTTCGTAATTGTACTTCTGGATCTTGGCGTCGTCGGCGGCGTCCCAATGGATGAAAACGCCGACGCAGATGAACAGGTCGTCCGCCTCATTGGCAGGAATGGTCCCATCGGCGACGCTGTCCTGCACGGCCTTTGCGACCGCATGCTGGGCCGGGCCGAACATCTGCACGGCCTGCTTGGCGCCCTTGATCGTGACCTTGTTGAACATCACGGTGTTGGGCTTGCACTGAAGATTGGGCGCGATCACCGCCAAAAGGGAGGTAAAGCCGTCCTTGTTGTTGGTCAGCGCGTTGCAAAATGCTGTTTCGACTGCGCTCCCCCGTGGGCCGATGAGCAGGTCGACATGCGCCACTTCGTTGCCGTCTCCTACGAGCGATTCACCGACCATTACTTTCGAGATCTTTGCCATGCCAATTTTCCTCCAAGACACAGTTATGGTGTCCAAAGACGCCGCAAACCGAGCGAGCGCTCGATGGACAGCTATCCTTGTTGGCAGCGCCCGGGGATCCGGACCGGTTGGCTGGATAGCCGCGGAAGCCCAGCTTCCGCTCCTGAAAGTCAACCACCAACGTTGCGATTATGCAAGCTGAACGCCGAGGGTGTGGACTAAAAGAGTAGCCACGGTCAGGTCGGCCGAGGTGCCGGGGTTGACGTTGTCCGCTTTCAGCCGGCGGTCGAGCTCCATGAGCAGACGAATGCGTGACGTCTCGTCGTCATTGCCATGCAGCGCCGCTTCAACGGCAAGAGCTTCTTGCCGCGCCTGATTTGCGACTTCAGCGCCATGGTTGCGCACCACATGACTGTCAGGGAAGCCGGCGAGAAACGCCATATAGGCGAACACCGTTGGCCACATGCCGCCTTCGCCGCGCGCCAAGGCGGCCTGCAGAGCGGCAAGCCCGACGCCGAACACGTCGCCGAAACCGGTAACATACTGGCGGGCGATCATGTCGCGTTCGGCCGCCTCCCGCATGGCTTCGAGCAGATGAACCTTCGGCTCCTGCCGCACATCGTTCGCCGCCTCTCCGAGGCCGCCCGGCGCGGCGGCGACGATCGCCTCGAACACCGCCCTGGTATCGTCCATGCTCATCGCGCGCAGCACCTCGTCGAGATTGTCGTGCAGTCGATTGTCGTGGACTCGAGCGCCCGCCATTTCGGCGGCGCATAGCAGAGGCCCTGCCAGAAGGATGATACCGAGATTGGTATTGGTCGCGACCGCCTGGCGTGTCGCGCGGACCGCTTCCAGCATGCGCTGTCCGACCGGCAGGCGAGAATCGGTCAGCGGGACGGACGAGACCTCGGCGCTGGTCATGAACTGGGCAGCGGACATGCCGTGCCCGTCGGCGAACAGATGGACGTTGCCCGGTTTCAGCGCCTCGATCTCCATCCGGCAGGCGTCCTTGTAGGCAGCCCGGAGGCGTTCTCGCGAAAGCGCCATGCCGTCGGTCACGAATTCGCCGGCGCGGTGAGGCGGTAGGGTCGCGCCGCCGCCGCCTCTGCGCGATCAGCTGGGCGATCAGCCAGGAATTTCAGCAGGGCGTCGGCAATCGCATCGGCGATGTTGACCGCGACCACCGATTGAAGCCCGGACCAGGCGGGCATGCTGTTGACCTCCAGCACCAACAGCTTGCCGTCGGCCGCCGGCACGATATCGACGCCGGCGAAATCCGCTGACATAGCGGCGGCGGCGGCCCTTGCCAGCGCCGCCAGTTCGGTTTCGCCATGCAGCGAAAGCTGCCCCGAAACCAGTTCGGGCACCGCCCCGCGATTGACGTTGGTGATCCAGTCGTCGCCGCGGCGGCTCATCATCGCCAAAACCTCGCCGGCGCAGACGAAAACGCGAAAATCGCGGAAAGGCGGGCCGGGTCGCGGCACGTAATGCTGGAGATAGTATACGCCGTCCACCTCTTCGTCGGCGGGGAGGTCGGACAGTGTTTCGATCAGCCGGATGCCGCGGCCCTGGGCGCCGAAAAGCGGTTTTAGCACCAGCGACGTGGACGGCAGTTCGCGTCTGGCGACCGCTTCGGCCATGGCAAGACCCTCGACCGCGAATGTCGACGGCGTCGGCAGGCCGGCATTCTTCAACAGGAAGGTGGTCATCGACTTGTCGACGCAGCGTTCTATCGCCTGCGCGGAATTCCATACCGGAATGGAAAGCTTGCCGAATGCGTGCAGCACGCCGAGACGCCGGGTGACCGCTTCGAACGATCCGGCGGCGATCGAACGGACCAGCACGGCGTCGGGCAGCGCGCCGTCGAAACCGGGGATCGACAGTCCGCTCGGGCTGCCGGTGTCGAACGCGATCGCCGCCAGCGGCACGGTTGCGACCACGGCGCCGCGCCGCTCCAGCCTTGCCGCCAGGCCCTTGGAGCGGGCGTCCGAGACGTCGCTGACGATCAGGATGCGAGGGATCATGTCACGCCTTGGATACCGGTATACGGAAAGCCGGAACGAATGCCCCGGCAGGCGGATGACAGACCGATCCATTGCAGCGCCATGGTCTAACCGAGGCTCCGTTCGAGCATCTGCAGATCACGCTCGCCGGCGCGGAACGTATCGCCGGTCTCGATCGCCGTGACGATCACTTCGGCCGGGCTGAACAGCAGCGGATCGATGGCATAGAAATCTCCCTTGAACCGCTTGAAGACTTCGGCGAAGGGGTGGCCGTGGTCGCGCGAGGCGCGGCTCGGCAATCGCTCCGCGAGTTCGCTGGCGTCTTTCGCCGAGCCTTTTACGAAGAGCTGGACGCTGCCGCCATAGATGATGGCGTCGTTGGTTCTGCCCATGGCGGTCAGAAAATCCGGATGCGGGGCGGGGATGGGCGCCGTGCCGATGCCGTCGACAACGTTCTCCAGCGGAAATTTGAGATCGTTGGTCTTGTGCAGGGCAACCTCGAGCGCGCGCGCAACGATCTGCACGCCGCCCGCCAGGCTTTGTGTCGGCGCATAGAGGAAGGTGAGCTTTTCGGGTGCCAGTCCGGTTGCCCTGCCGACCTTCTCGACGATCGCCTGGGGCGGCGGTTTTGCCGTCTCCAGGATCAGCACGGCGGACGACGCGGTGTCGCGATAGGAGAGTGTTTCGAACAGCGGTTCGACGGGGGCGAGCGCCCGCGCCGGTCCCGATCCCATGGCAAAATAATCCTGGCTCGACAGGTTCCAGCCCGCATACTGGCTGCCCAGGCAGGCAAGCACCGGCTGCGACGACCGCACTTCGATGGTGAACGGCCATTTTGGCGACGCACGGTCCATGCACACCGAAATGCTGCCGAGGCCGCCCATCGCGGCTTCCGCCATGCGCAGCCCGGCCTCGACGCCGCCGGCGGCCTTGGCGCCGGCGTCGATCAGGCACTCGCCCAATGGCCCGGTGGAAACGCCGATACGCAGGCGTTCGGCGTCGCCGATCATGCCGTCGATGATGCGCTGCGCATTGTCGTTGAGGAATGCCGAACCGTCTTTCATGTCCGGTCTCCTTCCCATTGGTGTTGCAATCGGCTGGCTTGTCCCTTGATCAGCCGCCTGGTCAGATCGGCGCTCGGACCGCGCGCGAAGATGGTGCAGACCGGATCGCCGGCGATCAGTCGGGTGCCGGGCGACTGATGGTCGGCAGTCCATTCAGGCCAGGCAATCGATGGAAAGCGGGCGATCGGCGCCGCCGCATAGGTCACCATCGATGCCATCGAATCGACGAAGCGCGGCAGACGGTATTTCTTGCCCGCCGCGGCGCGCAGATGCGCTTCGATCAATGGCGCGTCGGCATCGTCGAAAATGTCGAGCGTGGCGCCGGGCCGCGGATTGATCTCGATGAGCTTGTAGCCATCCGGCCCGCGAATGAGATCGGCGCTGCACAATCCAACCAGGCCGGCGCGACGCGCCAGACCTGAAAGCCAGCCGCGGATCATCGCCGCCCGTCTGCGATCGAAGCGCCTCAACCGCACGGCGCCGCCATAGCGATAGGGCGCTGCCGGGGCAGGCGACGCCCATTGTTGGCTGAAGCCGACGATGTCAGCGCTTTGGCCGTCGCTGACGAACAGGGCCGAGACACTGCGGCCGGCAATGAAACGCTGGAAATAGCGGCCGCCAGGAGCCTGACACTGTAATATCGGGGTTTCTCCAGCGGCCCGTCTGATATGCGCGCCGCCGGCGCCGCCCGCTGTCTTGACCACCCAGTTCTCCGGATCGGGCGGCGGGTCCCATCGGAATTCCGGATGCGGGATGCCGAGTTCGGCGCAATCGACTGCCAGCAATTGGGGGTCCTTGATCCTGCGGATCGCGACGCCGCTGTTGCCGGCGAGCGGAAAATGGCGCGCGATCTCGTCGACGGTCTCCGTCATCCGCTCGAAGCCCGAGCCCAGGACAATGGCGACCGGCTGGTCGTCTCCGGCCAGTTGCCGAAGCGTCTCGATGATGCGCAGGCCGTCGATGCCGCCTTGCAGGTCGCCCGGCAGCATCGTCGCGCGCTCGGCAAGCGCGACCGTGTCGGTATCGCAAAAGAAATCGGCGACCAGCGGACGATAGCCGGCGCGGCGCGCAGCGGCAGCCAGCGCCCGGCCTGAAATCGCCGCGATCAGCAGAGATCCGGCGTTATTTGGCAGTCTCGCGTGCAAGGGAAAATGCTTCCTGAAAATCGAGGGTGATGGTTTTTTCGGATTCGATCATTCTTTTGAAGAGGCCGAATTCGACCTTGTATTTCACGTTGCCGATGGCGAGCGGACCAATGCCGACAGCTTTTGCCGCTTCGAGCGGATCGCCATTGGCATCGACGGCCACGCCTTCGATGCCGGCCGGCGGGACCGCATTGACGTCGGCGGCAATGAGCAGGCCGTCGCCTTTCAACTGGGCTTTCGAGACCACCTGGACGCCGGCCTTGGCGCACGCCAGGATCACCTCGCTCGCCTCGACCAGCTTCGTCTTGCGGCCGTCGCTCGATCCGTCGGCCGCATCGACGGCGATGTTGAACCGGCTTTTGATCTCGGCCGCGATCTGCTTGACCCTTTCGATGCCGTCATGGCCGACAAGCGTGACCCGGGCGCCTTCCCTGGCGGCGATGACGGCGGTGCAGAACCCGACGACGCCGGTGGCGCCGAAAACAGCGATCCTGGTATCTTTCAGCCCGCGCTCGAATTTCTTCTCCAGCGCTTTTTCGACCTTGGCCACCATCGCCGCGGCCGTGGTGAACGAGCCGGCCGGATCGGCGAATACCGAAACCTGGAAAGGCGGCACCATCGCTTTTCGCGCTGCGTCGAACATGTCGAGCGCCAGCGAGGCGTCCTTGCCGGCGATAAAAATGCCGGTGTCGACGCCCGCATCGGGCGGGCGCGAAAAGATCGCGTCCTGCACGAGGCCTGTCACCTCTGCCAGGCTTACATCGACATAGGGGACGACGGCGTCGAAACCTGCATCGAGCGCCATATTCACGTCGAAAGGGCTCATATGCTTCAACGGCGTCAGCATGTGCAGGATGTGTTTGCGGGCCATTTCTCGCCTTTCTTCTTGAACCTGATCGTGTTGGCCAGCCGTCAGCTGCCGACGAGATCAAGTCTGGTCGAACTGATCTTCGCGCCGGAATTCCTGCCCTTGACGATCCTGATCTCGACGCCGTCTTCAACTGCCTGCTGAACCGCACTGACGAAGCTGACTGCAGCGTCTTGCGATGAGGCGAAGGCAAACCCTGTCGGCCCCCACGAACTCTGGCCGATGCCGACCGCGCCTGCTTCGTTGAGAGCGTGGGCAACACTCTCGACCCGCCTGGAGGTGAACACGCCGCCTTGCGCCGGGGCGAAATGGGTGCCGATCAGCATCTGGATCGCGGCGACGGCGGCGCCGAAGGCTGGCAGGTCGTGCTCGACAAGAGCCGGCATGATGCCCATCAGCACCCGCCGGCAGATCTCACCGCTGCCGGAGGCCGGGAAGGGCGGCAGCGAACGAAACGCCGCGATCTCGGCATCGCCATGCAGTCCATGCCCGCCATGGTCGAGGATCAGGATGACGCGCCACTCTTCCGGGAACGGCAGTCGCGCCACGACCGGCGGCGGCCTGCCGCTGTCGTCCTTGCCGGCGTCGACAATGACGCCACCGTTTTCGAAGCTGGCGATGCCGATGCCGGATCGTCCGCCGCGATCGAGCAGGGTCGCATCGCTGCCGATATCGAGAGGCAGTTTGTGGAGCGTGCGCAGCGCCGCGGCGACGGCAAGGGCGATCTGCGTGCCGGAGCCCAGGCCGGCATGGCTCGGGATCGACTGTTCGACCACCAGACGGTGCTGACCGCGAATGCCGAGATGGCTGCAGAGCGTCGCCAGATGTTCGCCGGCGCGACGGCTTTCGGCGCCTTCGACGATGGTCTCGCTGGACCGTGACAGGGTGACGACGGTTTCGGGTTCGCTCAGCGGCAGCCCGACGCTGCCAAAGCGACGCCCGGTATCGCCGTTGAGATCGAGGAAGCCAAGATGCAGGCGGGCGGGCACTTGTAAGGTAACAGAATTCGACATCTACCCCCCGATGGGTGCATCATAGACGCATCATGGAAGTTTAGGTGCCCGTCGCCATGATAGCTGTTTTCGTCGAAGGGGCAAGCCGCAGAGAGTGCATTCGTTTTATCTTCTTTTGGCTCGGCGCGAGAACGGACCGGGCAATTCGCGGAGGTCGAGATGAACGAGACGCCCAAGGAAAAGGTCTATTCGGAAGCCGAGATTGCCGACCGGCTCGAGAAGGAACTGCCGAAATGGCATTACGAGAACGGCTGGATCCGGCGCAAATATAAGACCCACAGCTGGAAATCGACACTGATGGTCATCAACACGGTCGGCCATCTCGCCGAGGCGGCATGGCACCATCCCGACATCACGGCTTCCTATGCCTGGGTCGAGGTGCGCCTGATGAACCATGCGGCCAAGGGCATCACCGACAAGGACTTCGAGCTGGCCAAAAAGATCGAGGAGGTCGTCCAGTGGCAGCCGGCCCGGGAAGGCGGCGCGCTGGAAGGCACTCCGCCGACCGATCAGCGCTTCGCTTACATCAAATATGATTAAGCGCGGTCGGAATTTGTTGATGGCGTAAGAAAACATTCGCTAATCTGCTGACAGGCGGGGTTCACGGCCAATCCAGTTTCGTCTAGGATCGGGCCGGCACCAGAAAGTAGCGTAGTGAATGGCGGTTGCTTGGATCGGCAACCGGGAAACGCTGGTCGAGCGCGCGGCCGCACATGCCGCCGCGCTGTTGGGGTCAAGCCGGTGCCCGGTTTTCAGCCTGGATACGGATATACACGGCACCAGGGCGGCGATCGCTCTGGCTGAGCGGGTTGGCGCGGCATATGATCATGCCGATGGCGCGGCAGTTTCCCGAGACGCCGCGCTTTTTACCGACAAAGGCGCGATGACCGTCGCGCCCGGCGAGACGCGCCGGCGCGCCGATGTCGTGGTGATCGTCGGCGAACTCCCGCAGATCCATCATCAATTTGTCGGCGAGCTTGCCGAGACGGTTCCCGATCTCTCGGCCCCCGATCTCTCGGCCAAGAATCAGCGCGAGATCTTTCTGGTCGGGTCGAATGAAACGTCTGCGCCGCGGTTGAGCAACGGGCGGACGGCGACGCTGCTGTCCTGCGGCGAGGCAGGCCTCGGCGCGACGCTGGCGGCACTGAGGGCGCAGTGGAGGGGGCGCCAGACATCGCAGCCGGTGTCGAATTTCAACGATTTCGCCAAAGCCCTGGAGGCTGCGCATTTTCCCGTCTTCCTGTTTTCAGGCGACGCAACCGACGGGCTGGCGCTGGAGATGCTGCAAGGGCTGATCACCGATCTCAACCGCAAGTCACGCGCATCCGGCCTGCATCTGCCGGCGAGCGAGAACGGATGGGGAAGCGCGCTCGCCTCGACCTGGATGACCGGTTTTCCGCTGCGCACCGGCTTTGCGCGCGGCTTCCCGGAGTTCGATCCCTGGCGTTACGATGTCGCGCGCATGATCGCTGCCGGCGAAGCCGACCTGCACCTGCGGATCTCGTCCTCGATTGTCCAGCCGAAGAAGAAAAGGAACCGCATGGCGCTGATCGCCCTGGCGAATACGCATGAGCCGGTCGCGGGTGCTGCGGTCACCATCGCCATCGGCGAAGCGGGCGTCGATCATCAGGCGGTGGTCTATTCCAGCCGCACCGGATCGCTGCGGTCGGTCGACGCGCGCGCGGCGTCCGAACTGCCCTCCGCTGCGACCGTTGTCCGGTTGGTTGCCAGTCATGTCTCCGCCGAGGCGGCGTTGCCATGCTGACGAAAATCGCCGGCGGCGACATCATCGATCCGGTCAACAGCCGTCTCGGCAAGGGCGACCTGTGGATCAGCGATGACAAGATCGTTGCGGCGCCGGCGGGTGGCGCTGCCGACCGGACCATCGACGCTGACGGCTGCATCGTCATGGCGGGCGCCATCGACATCCATTCCCACATCGGCGGCGGCAACGTGAATACGGCACGGCTGCTGTTGCCGGAGCAGCACGCCGCGCACCAGGCGCGGCCGGCGACGACGCCGCTCTCCAATGCCGGCTGGTCGACTTTCCAGACCGGCTGCCTCTACGCCAAGATGGGTTTCACCACGGTGGTCGAGCCGGCGATGTCGCCGGGAGCCGCGCTTCACACCCATCTCGAACTGGCCGACATCCCGATCATCGACAAGGCGACGCTCGCCATTCTCGGCAACGACGATTTCCTGCTGTCGATGATCCGCGACGACGCCTCCTCGCAAATGATCGAGGACTATGTCGCCTGGACGGTCGCCTCGACGCGGGCGCTTGGGGTCAAGGTGATCAATGCCGGCGCGGCGGCCGCCTTCAAGGAAAACGTCCGCACCTTCTCGCTGGACGACGTGGTGCCTTCCTATGGCGTCAGCTCGCGCAAGATCGTCAAGACGCTGCAGGCGGCCGTCGCCAGCCTTGGCGTCCCGCATCCTCTGCATGTCCATTGCAACAATCTGGGCAGCCCCGGATCGGCGGACACGGCGGCCGCGACGATCGCGGCGGCGGAAGGATTGCCGCTGCACCTCGCCCATCTCCAGTTCTATGGCTACGGCACGGAAGGCAAGCGCAGGTTTTCCTCGGCCGCGGCGCGCCTTGCCGAACTGGTCAATGCGACGCCGGAAGTCACCATCGATATCGGCCAGGTGATGTTCGGCCAGACGGTCACCATCTCCTCCGACGTCATGCGGCAGTTTTCGGCGCGTGGCAGTGCGCAACCGAAGAAATCCGTCATTCATGACGGCGACGGCAATGGCGGCGGCATCGTGCCCTACCGCTATGGCAAGGATTTCTATGGCACGATGCAGTGGGCGATCGGGCTCGAGCTTTTTCTCCTGATCGACGATCCGTGGCGTGTCTTCTTCACCACCGATCATCCCAACGGCGCGCCCTTTACCGCCTATCCGGCCCTGTTCGAGCTGCTGATGAGCCGGGAAGCGCGCACCGAAATGATTGCCGGACTTCCAAAATCCGCCATAGCGCTCTCCACCCTGGCCGCAATCGACCGCGAATACACGTTCGAGGAAATCGCCATCATGACGCGTGCTGCCCCGGCCAAGCTGCTCGGGCTGACGGATCGAGGCCATCTCGGCGCCGGCGCTATCGCCGATATCGCTGTCTACCGCAGGGAGGACAATATCGCGAAAATGCTGGGGCAGGCGGCGTATGTCTTCAAGGATGGCGATCTCGTCGTGCAGGACGGAGAGATCACCCATTACCGCTGGGGCAAGGCGCTCAGGCTCAATCCGCCGCCGGACAAGGCGATGCTGCGGCGCTTGGAGGATTATCACCAGCAGCGCTACGGCCTGTCGCTGGACTGGTTCAATTTCCCGGAATCGGCGATCGCGCGAGAACAGCCATTCGGCGAGGTTGCATGCCGAACGTGAGCGTAAATGGCATAGTGATCGACGATACCTTTGCCGAGGCCTTCGGCATGCGCGCGACCGCCATCATCATCACCGCGCCGAACCGGAAATGGGCGCGCCAGGCGGCGATCACCATGACCGGCTTTGCCACCTCGGTGATCGGCTGCGGCTGCGAAGCGGCAATCGATGTCGAACTGGCGCCATCGGCCACACCGGATGGCCGGCCCGGCTGCCGCGTGATGATCTTTGCGATGGGAACAGACGAACTGCAGAAACAACTGCTCAATCGCGTCGGCCAGTGTGTCTTGACCTCGCCGGGTTCCGCCTGCTTCGCCGGACTGCAGGGCAGCGCCGAGCTGAAGCTCGGTTCGGCGCTGCGTTATTTTGGCGACGGCTGGCAGATCTCCAAGAAAATCGGCGGCAGGCATTTTTGGCGCGTTCCCGTCATGGACGGCGAATTCCTGTGCGAAGCGACGACCGGGCTGACGAAGGGCGCCGTCGGCGGCGGCAATTTCTTCGTCATGGCTGAAAGCAGCGCCAGGGCCTTGGCTGCCGCCGAGGCCGCGGTTGCCGCGATCGGCCTGGTGCCGGGCGCGATCGTGCCGTTTCCGGGCGGCATCGCTCGTTCGGGTTCCAAGATCGGCGGTAAATACAAGGGCATGATTGCCTCGGCCAACGAAGCCTATGCGCCGACACTGCGCGGTGTCGTCAGGAGTGAGCTCGGTGCCGACATCAACGCCGTCCTGGAAATCGTCATCGACGGCGAGACCAACGATGCCGTTGCCGCCGCGATGAAGGCCGGCATCAAGGCCGTCATCGAGCTTGGGCCGAAGCGAGGCGCGGTTCGCATAAGCGCCGGCAATTACGGCGGCAAGCTCGGCAAGTTCATCTATTCGCTGAAGGATATGCTGCCGTGAAAGCGCTGACCTTCACCCTTGTCGCCGAGCCGCCCGAGCGCCTTGACCTGTCGGCGCTGACGCCGGAGCGGCTTGCCGGGATCGAAAGGCGCGATATCGAAAAGATCCAGATCGGCACGTCGAAGCATGGCTCGAAGGTCGGCGATATCTTTCGCGTCGCCGGCAACGATCCGCTGGACATCGTCTTCGAAGGCGGCAGCGCGCGCCTCGACCGTGTGGCGGAAGCCATGCGGGGCGGTTCGGTTCGCGTCGTCGGCAATGCCGGCGCCCAGGCCGGGCACGCCATGCGCGGCGGCATGCTCACGATCGAAGGCAATGCAGGCCCGCATGCCGGCTCCGGCATGCGCGGCGGCAGGCTTGAAATAACCGGCAACGCCGGTGATCACCTTGGGGCGCCGCTCGCCGGGGAACTGGCCGGCATGAATGGCGGCGTGCTGATCGTCAGGGGCAAAGCCGGCGCTTTTGCCGCCGACCGCATGCGGCGCGGCCTGATCGCGGTGCTGAAAGGCTCGGGCGACAATGCCGGCAGCCGCATGATCGCCGGCACGCTGGTGGTGGCCGGCGGCACCGGCGAGATGCCCGGCTATCTGATGCGTCGCGGTTCGATCCTGCTCGATCGCGCGCCGAAAAGCCTGTCGCCGAGCTTCGTCGAATGCGGCGCGCCGGAGAGCGTCTTCGCCGCCGTCATCGATCGCCATCTGATCGCAAGTGGTATTTTGAAACGGCCGCTGCTGGGCAACGCGCCGCAGAAATACGGCGGTGACAACGCGGTGCTTGGCATGGGTGAGGTTCTTTTCCCCCGCTGAGGCGTGCTGCTGACGCCCTTGCGGTAAGCCGCGATGGATGATGGCCGGCATGTCTGCTGGGTCAACGATCGTCGTTGGCAATCAGTTTCGTCAGGCAATCCCCCGCCTGGCTCTCCGGCAGGCCGAGATCTCTGACACTGTCCATGTGGTTGCGGTTGGCGAGAACAAGCGACGTTACCGGCAAACCCTGCTGCAGCAGGTGGACTTTGAATCGATCTGCTTGGTGATGGAAAGCCGGCGTCTCGTTGGCTCCGACCAGAACCATCGCCCTGGTTTGAGGGTCATGCCGATGGGCAAGCGGTGTAAACCTGGCGACTTCCTCATCGGTGATTGCAATCTCGTTGGCGAGAAAGGAGTTTTGGAGCGGTTTCAAATCGTAGAGCCCGCCGAGCAGAAGGGCGGCCCGCACATTCGAGGGGCTATGCTCGCTGTTGAACAGGAACGTTGCAAGATGGGCTCCAGCCGAATGACCGCTGACGGTGAGGTCTGCCGGGTTTCCGCCATGGTCGGCGATATGGGCCAGAACCCACTGCTTGGCGCGGCGCACCTGGTCGACGATCGTCGCCATCCTGACCTTGGGCATCAGAGCATAGTCGACGATGGCGGCAATCGCACCGGCCTGGGTAATCGTCGCCGCGACGTATGAGTAGTCGCGCTTGGAGAACATCCTCCAGTAGCCGCCATGGATAAACATGTGCACCGGCAGGCCGCTTGTTTTGCCCGGGGGAAAGAACAGGTCGATGGTTTCGGTCTGATCCGGCCCATAGGCAATGTCCGCTGTCATCGGGATGGTTGCGCGGACGGCCTGGCTGCGGTGAACGATGTCCTGGACGATTTTGTCAAAATCGGCGACATGGTTGCGGATGCGGAACGGATCGTTTTGCACTCTTCCTCCGCTCAGATGCTGATGGCGAGGTATTTCGCCTCCATGAACTCGGCAATGCCGTGATGCTGGCCGCCCTCGCGGCCGAGGCCGCTCTGCTTGACCCCGCCGAACGGTGCTGCCGGATCGGACATCAAGCCGCGGTTGAGAGCGACCATCCCAGCTTCGATCCTGGATGCCACCCGCATTCCACGCGCAAGATCGCGCGTGTAGATGTAGGCGGCAAGACCGTATTCGGTGTTGTTGGCACGCGCGATGATTTCGGCTTCCGTTTCGAAGCTCGAGATCGGCGCCACCGGCCCAAAAATTTCCTCGTGCGCCATCTCCGCCTCGGCCGGGACGTCGCAGAGCACGGTCGGCGGATAATAGTATCCCGTTCCGGAGCCTGCCTTGCCTCCGCACAGCACCCGCGCGCCACGGGCGACAGCATCGTTGACCAGGCGGTCGATCTTGTCGACTGCCTTCCTGGTGATCATCGGCCCGCACTCCGTGGCCGCGTCCGTGCCGGCGCCGATCGTGAGTGCCGACATCCGCCTGGTGAGGCTTTCGCAAAAGGCATCGTAAACGCCGGACTGGACATAGATGCGGTTTGCAGCCGTGCAGGCCTCGCCGGCGTTGCGCATCTTCGCTACCATCGCCCCATCGACCGCCGCGTCGAGATCCGCGTCATCGAACACCAGGAATGGCGCGTTGCCGCCAAGTTCCATCGAACACGAAACCACGTGCTTTGCGGCCTCGGCCAGCAGAACGCGCCCGACTCCGGTCGAGCCGGTGAAGGAGAGTTTGCGCACCCGCGGATCGGCCAGCATCGCGGCCGTCACCGGGCCGGGATTGGAGGTTGTCAGAACGTTGACAACCCCTGGCGGAACACCTGCTTCCTGGTAGAGCGCGGCGAGCGCGTAGGCGGTGAGCGGGGTCTCGCTGGCCGGCTTCAAAATCACCGTGCACCCGGCAGCCAGGGCGGGCGCGATCTTGCGCGTCGCCATGGCGGCAGGAAAATTCCAGGGTGTGACAAGGACGCAGATGCCGATCGGCTCGTAGTCGACGACGATGCGGTTGGTGCCGGAAGGCGCCATCCCGAATTCGCCGGTGATGCGAACGGCTTCCTCGGCATTCCAGCGAAAGAATTCCGCAGCATAGGCGATCTCGCCACGCGCGTCCCGCAGTGCCTTGCCGTTTTCCAGCGAGATCAGGGTGGCCAGCGTCTCGCAACGCTGCGTCATCAGCTCGAAGCAGCGTCTGAGGATTTCGGAGCGCTTGCGGGGCGCCGTCGTGCGCCAGCCATCGGCGGCCTTGGCTGCAGCCTCGACGGCGGCTGCGGCATCTTCGATCGTCGCATCGGGAACCGCAGCGATCACCGCTTCCGTGGAAGGGTCGACGACCTGGATTTCCCTGCCGTCGGCGGATTGCCGCCATTGGCCGCCAATATACAAGCCGTGGGAGAATCTATGGAAGCCGGCAGTGTCCTGCTCGTCCTCCAGCAGCTGATGAGATATGTTCATGGCCTGCTCCTCAATTGCTCACATGACACAGGCGGCGAGGTCGCCATCATAGGCGGCCTGGATCAGGCCGCGCATGGCTGCCGGATCGAAAGGACGCGGATTGTTCTTGATGAGACGGTCGATGCCGAGCGCCTGTTCTGCCGTCCAATCGAGCTTGTCGGCGGGAAGCCCGAGCCTGGCCAGCGTAGGCGTGATCCCGATCGCTGCAAACAGCCGGCCGATCTCGTCGATCGTCGCGTCGGCCATCTCGGCGGTGCTCCGGTCCTTGCCGTCGAGACCAAGGGCAAGGCCGATCTCGGTCATCTCGGCGGCCGCGGCGGCCCGGTTGTACTTCATGACATACGGCAGCATGGTGGCGACACCCAGCCCGTGAGCGGTGTGGGTAAGGGCGCCGACCGGATATTGCACCGCGTGCGCCGCCGCCGTTCCGGCCGTCCCGAACGCGCAGCCGGCTGCAAGCGCGCCCATCATCACATCGGCGCGAGCGTCCTCGTCGGCGGGGGCGCGGCAGGCCTTCTCGAGACTGCGGCCAAGCAGCTTGATCGCGAGCAGCGCAAAATGATCGGTCAGCGCGCTCTTGCCGATGAAGACATGCTGTTGCGGCAGGCTGGGGTCAGTGCCGCGCCTGGCGGCGGTAAAAGCCTCGACCGCATGGGTCAGCGCGTCTGCGCCGGCGATCGCCGTCAGTCCCGGGGGACATGTCATCGTCAGTTCCGGGTCGCAGATGGCGGCTGCCGCGATCAGATGCGGGCTGGAGATGCCTACCTTCATGGTGCGATCCGGATCGGAGATCACCGCGACAGGGGTCACTTCCGAGCCGGTGCCGGCTGTCGTTGGCACCGCGATCAGCGGCAGCGTCGGACCCGGCACCTTGAACTCGCCGTAGTAGTCCTGGAGCAGGCCGCCGTGGCTGATGAGCAGCGCGGCGCATTTGGCCATGTCGAGACAACTGCCGCCGCCGATGCCGATCACCATGTCGGGCGCAAACTCCCGCGCCTCCTCGAGGCAGACGGCAACCGTATCGCGCGGCACATCGGGCTGCACACGGTCGTGCACCAGCACAGCGATCGATGCGCCCTCGAGCGCCGCCATGATCTCGGCGAAGGCGGCGGTTGCGGCAAAGCGCTCGTCCGTGCAGACGAGAGCGCGACGGCCGAGCCTGGCCGCAACGGTTGCAATGACATGGCGCTGACCCTTCCCGAAGAGGATTTCACGCGGCAGCCTTATGGCAGCGAAAAGGCTCATGGTCTTGCGTCCCTCGATGATGGTGGAAAGGCTAAAGGTCGCCGAACTCGGTCCTAAAGCATCCCCTATTAAATCGTATAGGATATAGGATTGTATTGAGCGAAGCATCGTGTTAGCCAGTGATCCTGTCAAGAGGCAAAGATGCAGGTCACGAACGCAAGCAGTGCCCGAGAAGTCGACCCCGCCAGCGGGCGCATCCAGCGATCCACCAGCCTGGTGGAGGACGTGTATGAAGCGATCTTCGCGCAACTCATGTCGCTGAAGATCGCGCCTGGCTCACGGATCACCGTCGACAGCCTGGTCAAGGAACTCGACGTATCCCACACGCCGATCCGTGAAGCGCTTGGCCGCCTCGAAGGCGAAGGCCTTGTGCTGAAGACACATTTGATCGGCTACCGCGCTGCGCCGCAGATAACCAGGCGCCGATTTGACGAACTCTATGAGCTCCGCCTGCTGCTCGAGCCGCATGCGGCGGCCAAAGCAGCCGCATTGATGGATGATACGAAACTTGCGGTGCTTGAGGAGTCCGCAGGCGGCATGGCGCGCCGCGAAGGCAAGGATGAACGCCTGCGTTACTCCAACTTCGCGCGGCAGGACGCCATTTTCCACGACCGGATCATGGAATTTGCAAACAATGGCCTCGTGCGCGAGACCCTCGCGTTCCAGCATACCCACTTCCACATCTTCCGCCTGATGTTCCATTCGCGCGTCACCGAGGAAGCGCTCGACGAGCATCAGGCCATCCTGGCCGCCTTCGCTGCCTCCGACCCCGCGGCGGCGGAACAGGCGATGCGCCGTCATATCGAGCATTCCCGTGATCGTTTGCTGCCGGCGTTCGATTGAGGCTGGCACGATGTTCGTCACCGTCGGGAGCCGCGCCGTCAAGCTGAACGCAGCGTCGTCCCGGATCCCCTTTTCTAAAACCCGCGCCGCCGGGCGCGTGCAATGCCCGCCTTCCATCCACAAAAGAGGAACCGACCATGCCAGGCAAGAAAATACTGATGTTGACCGGTGAGTTTACCGAGGAATACGAGATCTTCGTCTATCAGCAGGCGATGGAGGCGGTCGGCCACATCGTCCACGTTGTCTGTCCTGACAAGAACGCTGGCGACCTGATCAAGACGTCGCTTCACGATTTCGAAGGTGACCAGACCTACACCGAAAAACCCGGCCACTATGCTTTGCTGAACAAGACCTTTTCGGAGGCGGAAAGACAGCTCGACCAGTATCATGCCGTCTATTGCGCGGGCGGTCGTGGCCCCGAGTACATCCGCACGGATAAGCGCGTGCAGGCGATCGTCCGCCATTTCCATGAAAACGAGAAGCCGATCTTCACGATCTGCCATGGTGTCCAGATCCTGATCGCCGTCGACGGCGTCGTGCGTGGCAAGAAAGTCGGTGCACTGGCCGCCTGCGAGCCGGAAGTGACCCTCGCCGGTGGAACCTATATCGACCTGTCCCCGACCGAGGCCTATGTCGACGGAACGATGGTCTCGGCAAAGGGCTGGACCGCACTTGCCGCGTTCATCCGCGAGTGCCTGAAGGTGCTGGGAACGGAAATCCGCCACAACTGAAGCGCGCCACGTTTGACGGCCTCATGCGACGCGCTTTAGGTTTTTGTTTTTGCATGTCGTTATCGCAAAGCCGCTGCACACTTTTGCGCGACATGCAGTGAGTCAATCGTCCGATGCATCCCAGACGGGATGCGTCGGCTCGCTCCAAGATCCGGCCCAAAATCCGGCTTCGTTTTGCAGTTCCTGGACCTCTGCATTTTCGGATATGATCGGATCGACCGGGCGCGCTCTCGCTCCGGTCGGGAGGCGATTGTTGAGGAACCTAGGCAACCCGCACAGGGCCACCGACGGCGTTCCGATCACACGGCGTGATCTGATTGCGGCCGCCGTTTCGGGTGCGGTCTTCGCCCCCGTTGCGCTTGGCGCCGAAGAAGAGACTTTCAAATTCGGCCTGACGCCGGTCTTCCTCTCGAACGATCTCGAACTGCTTGGCCATCTGCGCAGTTATCTCAGCGCCAGGATCGGTGGCCGGATCGAGCTCGTGACGCGCCGCACCTATCAGGAGATCACCGCGCTGCTGGTTTCCGGCCAGATCCAGTCGGCATGGATCTGCGGCTATCCCTACGTGCAGTTCAAGGCCGATCTCGACCTTGTCGCAACCCCGGTCTGGCACGGCAAGCCGCTCTACCAGTCGTACCTGATCGCTTCGGCCGATCGTAAAGTGGATGACTGGGCCGGACTGAAAGGCGACGTCCATGCGTTCTCGGATCCTGACTCGAATTCGGGTTTTCTGGTGACGCGGGCGCTGCTTGCGGAGAACCGCCAGCTTGCCGGCAGCTTTTTCGCGCGCAGCTTTTTCACCTATGGCCACCGAAACGTCATCAGGGCCGTCGCCTCCGGCCTCGCTCAGTCGGGCAGCGTCGACGGCTATGTCTACGAGGTCATGCGTGAGACCGAGCCGAACCTGGTGAAGCAGACCAGGATCGTGCGCAAGTCGGAATGGCTGGGCTTTCCGCCAATAGCGTCGCCGAAGTCCGTCGCCAACGATCGACGCGTCAGGGCGTTGCAGCAGGCCTTGATTTCCATGCAGGACGATGCCGAGGGTCGCAAGGTCCTTGCCCTGCTTCGTCTGGACGGGTTCGTGGCAACCGGTCCGTCGCACTTCGACGCGATTGCGGCCAAGGTGGAAATCGTGAGGCAGTTCGGATGAAACTGTTTTGGCGTTTCCGATCGATTCCCGTCTCCTACCGCGTGCCGGTCCTTGTCGCTTTGCTCATGGTGGTCATCAGTGCGGCCATTTCCGAGCGCGTGCTCAGCCGGCTGTCGCGGACACAGGAAAGCTTCCTCAACGGTCTTGCCGAGACCTATCTGGACGGGCTTTCGTCAGCGGTCGTGCCGGCTGTGTTGCGGGCCGACGTCTGGGAGGTGTTCGACGCGCTCGACAGGTCCTCGGCGTCCTATAAATCGCTCGCTCCGATCGAGACCGTGGTGACCGGCTCAGACGGCAAGGTGCTGGCAGCCAGCGATCCGAACCGGATCGCGACCTATTCCGAATTGTCGGCCGATTACCGCAATCGCTATGGGCCGGATGTCGTCACCATCGACGAGGCCAGGTTGACCGGGTTCGCCCACCGCGATCTCGTCTATCAGGGTCAGCCGATCGGGACCATCCACGCGACATTCGATGTTTCGCATCTCTTTGCCGAGCGCCGTGAGATCCTGGTCACCCTGCTCATTACCAATGGCGTGCTTGCAGCGTTGTTCGCGCTGGGCGGCTTCGTGCTGGTGAGGCAGATGATCGGGCCGATGCGGATGCTGGAGGACCACATGCGCGCTGCCGCGCATGGCGCGGCCGAGCCGATCGCACCTCGGGAAATCCCGGCCGGGGACTCCGAGGTCGCCGGCCTGTTCCGCGGCTACAACGCCCTTGTCCATGCCGAGCGTGAGCGCGCGAACCTCGCCATGCAGCTCGCCGAGGAAGAGAAGCTGTCGAGCCTCGGGCGTCTCGCTTCCGGCATGGCGCACGAGATCAACAATCCGCTTGGCGGCCTGTTCAACGCACTGGATACGTTGAAGACCCATGGCGAAACCCCCGGTGTTCGCGACACATCCATCAGCCTGATCGAGCGCGGCCTTGCCGGCATTCGCGACGTGGTCGAGGCCGCGCTTGCGACTTATCGGCCGGAACGATCGCAGCGCCCGATGACGGCCGCCGATCTGGACGATGTCCGCCTGTTGCTCAAGCCGGAATTGCGCCGCAAGCGGCAGCGGCTGGATTGGAGCGTCGCATGGAATGGTGCGCGGGAATTGCCCATCCGAGGCGGTCCCGTCCGTCAGGCAGTCCTCAACCTCCTCCTCAATGCCAGCGCGGTCACTCCGGAAGACGGGACGGTTTCGCTGACGGCGATGAGCTGGGAAGACCGGTTGCACATCGAAATTGGCGACCAGGGCACCGGGATGCCGGCCGACATCGCGGGGATTCTCATCGACCAGGACCCCGGTCCGGCCGTACGCGCGGGGCGTGGCCTCGGCCTCTGGATGGTCCGCCGCGTGGTTGACGATCTCGGCGGACGTGCCAGTATCGCAGCCAAAAGAAGGGGAGGGACAGCGGTTACGCTGACAATTCCCTTCGACAGGGAGGATGTCAAAGCCCATGCCGCCTGAGCGCGCCCGAATAGGCCTCGTCGAGGACGATCCCGTCATGGGCGGGTCGATCGTCCAGCGCCTCGAACTCGAGGGCTGGCAGGTGACGTGGTGGCAGTCAGGGCGTGAGGCGATTTCTGACATCGCTGGCGAGTCTGACACGCTCGATCTTGTAATTTGCGACGTCTGCCTTCCCGATGTCTCTGGAGAGGTGGTGTTCAACGAACTCGCCAAACTGCCGAACATTCCGCCCTTCATGTTCGTCACTGGCCATGGCGAAATCGATCAGGCGGTCCGTCTAATGCGGTCAGGCGCGGTCGACTTCATGACCAAGCCGTTCGCGATGGACGAGTTCCTTCGCCGCATCGATGCCGGACGACGGACGACGCAAAGCCAACTCCGGCTGAACGGTTACTGTCTCGGAGAGTCTGCCGGCATTCAACGCGCCGAAGATCTGCTCCATCGTTACGCCGCGCATGACCTGCCGGTGCTGATCACTGGGGAAACCGGGTCCGGCAAGGAGGTGGCGGCCCGGCTGCTCCACCAGATTTCTCCGCGTGGTACCGAGCCGTTCATCGCGGTCAATTGCGCAGCGATTCCCGCAGAGCTCCTCGAGAGCGAGATATTCGGACATGAGAAGGGTGCATTCACGGGCGCTCAAGCTCGCCATCTCGGCTACGCTGAACGTGCAGGCAAGGGGACACTGTTTCTCGACGAGATCGGTGACATGCCTTTGCCCCTCCAGGCGAAACTTCTCAGGCTGATCGAGGATGGAAGTTTTCATCGCGTCGGTGGTGAAACGCCCGTCGTCTTCCGTGCGCGCATTGTGACCGCGACGCATCGTGATCTTGCCCAACGCGGCGGCCCCACAGGTTTCCGAGAGGACCTCTACTTCCGACTGGCTGTCCTGCCGATCCATATTCCGCCGCTCAGAGAACGTTCTGAAGACATCGACTGGCTGATGGATCGGTTTCTTCAGAATGCCGCCGCCCGCTCGGACACCCGCATCCGTGGATTTAGCGCGCTGGCCAAGGAAGCAGCACTCATCCACCCTTGGCCAGGGAACGTTCGGGAACTCAGAAACCGCGTCGACCGGGCGGTGGCACTGGCGACCAACGAATGGATCATGCCCGGCGACCTGTTTCCAGAACACGCGTCCAAGCCTTGCGGCGCCGCATTCGTGCCGCTCGCCGACGTCCGCGATGCTGCCGAGCGCCGCCAGATTGAGCGTGCGCTTGAAGAAACTGGAGGCCAGATCGCCAAGGCAGCAGCGCTTCTATCCATTTCGAGAACGACCCTGTGGGAGAAGATGACGCGCTTCGGTCTTGCCGAGCGAGCGCGTTCGGAAACCTGAACCTTCGGCGCTGCAGCATGTTGGGATTTCCGAACATGCAGGTCCCTTTGGCGCTGGCTTTCCAGCAGTTTCTCGAGTGAAATCGACGGCTTTTCCGTTTGGCACAGGCGTTGCAAGGCCGCTTGCGACGATTTCGCCAATGGGAGGAATGCATGGATCGCTGCAACAGACTGGTCGACGTCGGCCGCCGTCAATTCTTGAGGGGAGGGGCGTTCGCCGCCGCCGGCATGGCCACTGCAGTGGCGCTGCCGGCGCAAGCCCAGACCAAGGCTGCACCCGGTCTGGCGCTGGTCGAATACCCGTCGAACAAGTTGGCCAATATAGCCGATTTGAAGCCGAATGAGCCTTTCGATGTCGGCTACCCCGATGAGAACGCGCCCGGTGTGCTGCTGAAACTTGGAATGAAGGTGGAAGGTGGCGCCGGTCCTGACGGCGACATCGTCGGCTTCTCCACCATCTGCCCGCACAAGGGCTTTCCGCTGAACTACAACGCCGAGGACCGCACGCTGAACTGTCCGGGGCATTATTCCCGCTTCGACTGCGAGGCGGGAGGCCAGCAGATCTGGGGGCAGGCGACGCAGAACCTGCCGCAGTACCTGCTTCGCGTGGATGACAAAGGCGATGTGTTCGCGGAGGGGCTCGACGAGCTCATCTACGGCCGCCTGTCGAACGTGCTCTAGAGGAGACCTGTCATGGCCTACAAACGTCAAATCGGCCGCCTGCCGATTATCCCGGCGGACGCGAAGGTTCACAACGTCGTCTGCCACTACTGCATCGTCGGCTGCGGCTATCACGCCTATACCTGGGACACGAATCACCAGGGCGGCACAGCGCCCGACCAAAACGTCTTTGGCGTGGACCTATCCCAGCAGCAGGAGGCGGAGACGCCAGCCTGGTATTCCCCTTCGATGTACAACATCGTCAAGCAGGACGGCAAAGACGTCCATATCGTCATCAAACCGGACAGAGACTGCGTCGTGAATTCCGGGCTCGGCTCGATCCGCGGCGCCCGCATGGCCGAAATGAGCTTCAGTCGGCAACGCAACACGCAGCTTCAGCGCCTGACCGACCCAATGGTTTGGCGCTACGGCCAGATGCAGCCGACCTCCTGGGACGATGCGCTGGACTTGGTGGCCCGCGTCACTGCGGCAGTGATTAAGGAACAGGGCGACGACGGCGTATTCGTCTCGGCCTTCGACCACGGCGGCGCCGGGGGCGGCTACGAGAACACCTGGGGTACTGGGAAGCTCTATTTCGGGGCCATGAAGGTCAAGAACATCCGGATCCATAACCGTCCCGCCTACAATTCCGAGGTCCACGCGACACGCGACATGGGCGTCGGCGAACTCAATAACTGCTATGAGGATGCAGAGCTTGCCGACACGATCATGGTGGTCGGCGCAAATCCCCTGGAGACGCAGACAAACTATTTCCTGAACCATTGGATTCCGAACCTGCGCGGGACCTCCACGGAAAAGAAGAACAAGGAGTTGCCGGGCGAGCCGCACGAGCCAGTTCGCGTCATCATCGTCGATCCGCGGCGAACGGTCACCGTGAACGCGTGCGAAGTCGAGGCGGGCAAGGAGCGCGTCCTGCACTTGGCGATCAACTCCGGTACGGATCTGGCGCTGTTCAACGCCCTGGTGACCCACATCGCCGATCAGGGCTGGACGGACAAGGATTTCATCGCGGCGTCAACCAATGGCTTCGACAAGGCGCTGGCCGCCAACCGGACGACGCTGGAACAAGCCGCTGAGATCACCGGCCTCACCGTCGACCAGATTAAGCAGGCGGCGACCTGGATCGCCGAGCCGAAAGACGGCAAGCGTCGACGCACCATGTTCGCCTACGAAAAAGGCCTGATCTGGGGCAACGACAACTACCGAACCAATGGCTCGCTCGTGAACCTCGCGCTGGCGACCGGAAACATTGGCCGCCCCGGCGGCGGCTGTGTCCGCCTGGGCGGCCACCAGGAGGGCTATTCCCGGCCGTCGGACGCTCATGTCGGTCGACCAGCGGCTTACGTCGACCAGTTGTTGATCGAGGGCAAGGGTGGCGTCCATCACATCTGGGGATGCGATCACTACAAGACCACGCTCAACGCACACCAGTTCAAGCGGCGGTACAAGGAGCGCACCGATATGGTGAAGGACGCCATGTCCTCCGTCCCCTACGGCGACCGGCAGGCGACTGTCGATGCGATTGTCGGTGCGGTTGCTAAAGGCGGCCTGTTCTCAGTCGATGTCGACATCATCCCGACCAAGATCGGTCAGGCGAGCCATGTCTGGCTGCCTGCCGCGACATCCGGCGAGATGAACCTCACCTCGATGAACGGCGAACGGCGCATGCGGCTGACGGAGCGCTACATGGACCCGCCCGGCCAGTCGATGCCCGACTGTCTGATCGCCGCGCGCTTGGCCAATCATCTGGAACGGGTTTTCCGCGAAGCAGGCGACAACGCTGTCGCGGACCAGTTCAAGGGATTCGACTGGCAGACCGAAGAAGACGCCTTCATGGACGGCTACCACCAGCACGAAAAGGGGGGAGAATTCGTCACCTACGCCCGGCTGCGCGCGATGGGGACCAACGGTTTCCAGGAGCCGGCAACCGGCCTTGGGGAGACCGAGCCGCTGGCAGCTGGAACTTCGACGGGTGAACCCGGTGAGGTTCTCGGCGGCCCGGCCATCGAGGGTGCGCGCGGCAAGGAGCCTGTGCAGAAGGCAGCGCCGACCAATGCGGGATCGCCCCCCGAACCGGCTGCGGGGACCGAGCGCATCATTGGAACCAAGCGCCTTTACGCCGACGGCAAATTTAACAAGGAGGACGGCAAGGCCGTTTTTGCCGAGACGCAGTGGAGGGGCCTCCAAGCTGCTGGCAAGCAGGAGGAGAAGGACAAGTTCAGGTTCCTCATCAACAATGGCCGCACCAACCACGTCTGGCAGAGTGCCTACCTCGACCAGCAGAACGAGCTGGTCATGGACCGCTGGCCCTATCCCTTCATCGAGATGAATCCTGCCGACATGGCAGAATTATCGCTGAACCAGGGGGATCTGGTTGAAGTCTACAATGACAACGGCGCGACCCAGGCGGCCGTGTATCCGACACCCACGGCAAAACGGAAGGAGACATTCATGCTGTTCGCGTTTCCCACTGGGGTGCAGGGCAACGTTGTGTCGCCAGGGGTGAACGAGTTCATCATTCCGAACTACAAGCAGACCTGGGCGAACATCCGGAAAATCTCGGATGCCCCGGAAGGCGTGAAGCACCTGTCGTTCAAGTCGCAGGAGTATCGACCCGTCTGAGATGGCTCCTCCCAAGTCCCGTCTGGCTGTCGAGGCCGCCGACCAATGCCATCAGGCAGCGGCGGCCTCGAGCTTCTCCTCGGAATTGCCGAGCGCTACGACCGAGTCTCCGATGCACGCAAGCCCTATGCGATCGCCAGGCGATCGCAGAGGTCACGGCTGCGTCTGGCGCGTGGCGGCCGCCAGTGCGTCAATGTCGTCGTAGAGCGCCTGGCTGTGGTGGTAGAGCTGCTCGAAAACCGGTTGAGTGCGGCTGTAGATTTCGGCCCATCCGGGGTTCGGCAGGATTTCGGCGCCGTAGCTCACGAAGCGCTCGGCCGCCTGTTCGACGCGCGAGAAGCGGCCTGTCGCCGTCGCGGCCATCGCGGCACAGCCGACAATGCCGCATTCGGGCTCCCGCGGGACCAGGATCGGAATGTTGAAGGCACTGGCCTTGATCTTCAGCCAGAGTTCGGTGCGCGCCCCGCCACCCGCAGCGATAACGCGCTCCAGCGGCCTGTTCGACGCGTGTTCCATGATGCGGATGTGGCGGGTCATGGCAAAGGCGATGCCTTCCAGGATCGAGCGGTGCAGATGCTCCATGCCATGCCCGGCGCCCAATCCGAAGAACTGCGCGCGGGCGTTGCGATGGCGCCCTAGGCGTTCGCCGGTGAGAAAGGGCATGAACAGCAGCGCGTCGCAACCGGCCGGCGCCTCGGCGGCGCGGGCGACGATCTCGTCATAGGACAGCGCGTTGCCGTGGAAGGCACGGCGTGCCCAGCGCATGCCGTCGCCGCCGGTCTCCAGCAGCACGAATTGCGCCCAGTTGCCTTCGACCGTCGCAACGTTCGAGATTTCCGGGTCAAGCAGCGGCGTCTCCGCGATAACCGTGATGATGGCGCCCGTGCCGGTGCTGTCGGAACCCAGTCCCGGGCGACAGGCGCCTGAGCCGAGCAGTGCCACCGGATAGTCGGCGCCACCGACCAGCACCGGGGTTCCAGAGCGCAGGCCGCTGTCGAGCGCCGCCTGTTCGGTGACGTGGCCGACGACATCCAGCGGGTTGCGGATCGGCGGCAGCTTGGCGGCGTCCAGACCCATACGCTCGATCATCTTCGGCGACCAGTCGAGCCGCTGTGGGTTCATCAGGAAGCTGCAGGACGCGTCGCCTGTATCCATGGCGATCTCGCCGGTCAGCCGGTAGTTGATGTAATCCTTCGGCATGATGGCGACTGCGCTGCGGGCGTATGCGGCGGGATCGTTGTCTCGGACCCATTGCAGTTTGAAGCCCGGCCATGCGGGGGTCGGCGTGTTACCGCTTTCGGGCAGGTAGCTGTCCGGCTGGTTCGCTTGCTCGAAGCGACGGACGAGATCGACGGTGCGCTTGTCGTTCCACAGCGGTGCCGTCTCGCGCGTCAGCGCTCCGTGCGCGTCGAGCAGGACCAGCCCGTGCATCTGCCCGCAGACGCAGATGGCGGAGATGTTTTCGCGGGCGCCATCGACGCGGTCCAGCACCGCCTTGACGCTCGCTAGCGCACCCTCCCACCAGTCGACCGGCCGCTGTTCGGCCCAGCCGAATTCCGGCACGATCTGGTCGTGCTCTCGCGACGCAAGCTCGAGGATCTTGCCGGCGACATCGATCAGTGCGGCGCGGACGCTGCCGGTGCCGACATCGATGGCGAGGAAAAGCTCGCCGCTCATTTCGGGAGAGTCCTGAGATGGGCAAACATGTGACCCTCCGTCTATCGGTTAGAGCGAGCGCGGCGTGACGAGACCCACGGCATCAGCCTTTCGCCGCTTCGATGGCGATGCGCGACATCTCGTCGAAATCCGGCCCGGACACCGGGATCGCGATGTCGAAGACCTCTGCGATCACCTGCGTCCAGCCATGCAGGAAATATGTCCAACCATCCTCGATCTGCAACTGCTGTCGGGCCTGCTGCCGCCTTGCCTGGTCGAGGAAGATCAGGTCGCCGCGATAGTTGAGATCCCAGGCAATGCCGCGCTTGGGGAACACGCCGTCATCGGTAATCGGCGAGCCGGGCGCGTCCTTGCCAAGTCCGGTCGCGTTGATCACCAGCGAGCCTGGCTTTAGCGCCGCCAACGTCTCGTCATTGATCTCTGGTCGGTCCGCCAGGACATATTCGAGCTCGACCGCCGACGTCATGTCTCTGTGGATGCGATCGATTTCATCGAGACGCGGCTGCGAACGGTCGCTGACAATGATGCGCGAAGGCAAATCGGCGCCACGTTGCTTGCGCATCAGGTGCCAGGTGATCGCTATCGTCGATCCGCCGGCGCCCATCGACAGGACCTCCGCGCCGGTGTCCGCAAAATATCCCGCCGGAATGAAACCGTCTATCGCAAGGCCCGAAGAGATCGGATCCTTGGCATGGCATACGAGTTTTCCGCCCCGCTTCGACAGGCAACTGGTCTCGTGCATCAGGCGGGCGTGCGGATCGATCACATCGAACAGGTCGCGCGCTGCGTTGAAAAGATCGATCTTGTGCGTGGTGACCAGCGCGCCAAGCGACTGCGGGTCGGATTTTAGGAAGGAGACGACCTCACGGTAGGCCTCCGGATCGGCATGGAGTGGAAAGTCGATGCCCCTGAGAACCGCATCTTTGAGAACCGCTTCCTTCAGCCCGAGGTGGCGCGCCCATGCCGGGAAAACCCGCATGATCGAGCTGCTCGTCGTCGTGACGCCGATAAAATAGAATGTCGGCTGGGTGGCCGGCAGATAGCGGCTCATTTGCCATTCTCCCGGATTTTCTCCGCGCGCATCTTCATGGCGGCACCGTGACGGATTGCTGCCCATAGAGGGCAGAGATCAGCTTTGCGTCACGCGGTCGCCAATCCGGATTGTCGACTTGCCTCCAGCCTCCATCGCCGGCGACCACGCGCGAGCGCATGCCTCCCGATCTCGCGATGATCTCGTAGTCCTGCCCTGAATCGGCGGGGTAGCAGAACAGCATCACCAGATCGCCTTCCCCGACATTGATCGAGCGGTGGATCCAGAACGGCGGAACATAACAGACGGTCTGGGCGTCGATCGGCAGGATGCGAACCTCGCCCTCTGGCGACTCCATCAGCATGAGACCGTGCCCTTTCTGGCCATAGTAGATCTCGGGCCGGTCGGCCTGCCTGTGGATGTGACCGCGCGTCATGAAATATTCGTCGCCGACCTTGCCTGGCGCCATGTGCGTGACGCCGAAAATCAGATCGCCCGACTGCTCGGTCGGTCGGAACTCGGAGACCTCGTAGACGATGCGCTCACCCCATGTCACGCGCATGGCTTCGAACGCCGCGGCGTCGGCATAGAGCCCGTCCAGATCGCGGAAACGCTTCTGGTAGCTGCCGGTTGCATTTCCCATCGCACCAGTCGACAGGTCGACCTTGCATCCAATGGGCTCAAACAGTCTCGTCAAAGGACTACCTCATATTGCATCGCCGGGGGCGTCGGCGCTGATCTGGCCCGCACCTCCTGCTTTCGACAAGACCACTTGCTTTGCAGGGTACGATTTGCTCTGCCTATGCAGACCAGCATGGAGGTTGCTGGATTATGGCAGATTTCGACCACGAAGCACACGACAGTGGGTTGGGCGGCATGCCGCATCCGCTGTCTTAAGCAATCCAGGAGACCCGCCTTGCTCCTCCAGGTCGCCTTCGACAAGCCTGAGCACCTGGCTCTGCTCGCGCAGATGAAGGAATTTGCCGACATTATCGAGATCGGCACGCCGTTGCTGAAACGCCTCGGCCTCTCGGCCATCACCACAGCGCGCGAGCTCTGCCCTGAAGTCATGGTGTTGGCTGATACCAAAACCGTCGACGCCGGCCGGTTCGAGGCTGATATGGTATTCGGCGCCGGCGCCGCATTCATGACGGTGCTGTCATGTGCTTCGTCCGCCACGCATGAGGCGGTCGGAAAACGTGCCGCCGCCTTCGGCGCGACGGTCGTCGTCGACACCATCACCGAGGCGGGCAAGGCAGAATTGCTTCCCTTGAATGCTGTCTTCCCCGAAAGCTTCGGCTATGTCGCGGTCCACTCGCCAACCGATGCGCGACTGGCAGGCAACACCTCCACCTCACATATCGACGCCGTGAGAAAGATGCATGATCGCGGCTTTCTGGTTTCGCTCGCCGGCGGGATCGGCCCCGACACGCTGGAAGCGGTGATCGCAGTCGAGCCTGAAATCCTCGTGGTTGGCAGCGCCATCACAGAATCCGCAAGTCCGAAAGAGGTAGCCCGATGGATTCGCGACAGATTGCCCAATCCAGGCCGTGGCTGGCCGTGGGACAGGAGATAACCGAAGTTCTTGGCCGGATCGACGCCGACGCCTTTGCAAGGCTGGTGCAGGCGTTCGATGACCCCGATCAGCGATGGTTCTTTTCCGGGCAGGGACGCTCCGGCCTTGTCGCGCAGATGGGTGCGATGCGCTTCATGCATGTTGGCCGAGCGGTGCATTTCGTCGGTGAGGCATCGGCGCCATCGATCCGCGAGGGCGATGCGATGCTGATCATCTCCGGCTCCGGGGAAACGCCGGTCAGTACAGGCTTTGCCCGCATCGCCAAGGCGGAGGGCGCCAAGGTCGTTACGCTGACGCATAAGCCAGCCGGTAGCCTGGCCGGCATTGCCGATGTCACACTGCATGTCCCTGTCGAGAAATCGAAACAGTTTGGCGGCAGCCTGTTCGAGCAGTCCTGCCTCATCCTGCTCGACAGCATTGTGCTCGGCTTGGCGCAGCAGATCCGCGACGCGCACAAGCTGATGTTGTACCGCCACACCAACTTGCAGTGACGCCCGTGCCGACGGTGGTGTGCACCGGAGACGGGTATTGTCGATGCGGTGGAATATTCCCCAGGCAAGATCGAGCGGTTTTCCGGCGGCTCCGCGCTCAAACCGCTGCGCGCTTTTTGGGCGACATGCATTAGCCGGGAAGCCCCGCTGGGCAGCTCACCTTCCGTGGCGGCAAGGCACTGGACTCGCTGCGCGATGCCGATATTGTGCTTGAGGAGCGTTGGTGCCGTGCTCTGGCGACGGCAGCCGACGGGGAGATACCGGCGGCTTGGTTTTCGCAGGAACAAGTCCCGGTCAACACGGGAGGAAGTCTGATGAGAATTGGGGTCTTTCTGGCCGGCTTTTCGGCTTTTGCCGCGCTGGTTGGCGCGCCTGCCTTCGCGCAGGACAAACCGTTTGCGGGCGTTACCGTGAACGTCATTACGCAGACCGGTGCGATTCAGGAGCCGCTGCAGCGGCGCGCGCCCGAGTTCGAAGCGCTCACCGGCGCCAAGATCAATGTCATCGCGGTGCCATTCTCGGATCTCTATCAGAAGATTCTCACCGACTGGGCGAGCGGCACCAACTCGGTCGATGCCGGCGTGTTCGCCCCGCAATGGATGGTCGACTACATTGCCGGCGGCTATCTCGAGGACCTGACGCCGCGAGTGGAGGCCGACAAGGACATCCAGCAGGACGATGTGGGCGCGTTCTTCCGTGACTTCTCCGAGAAGTACAGCGGCAAGACCTACATGATCACGCTCGATGGCGACTTCCACATGATGTACTACCGCAAGGACGTGCTCGAAGCGGCCGGCCTGGCGGTGCCAAAAACCTGGGACGAGTATCTCGAGGTCGCCAAGGCCACGCATGGCAAGGACATGAGCGGCGATGGCACGCCGGATTTCGGCTCCTGCATCGCCAAGAAGCGCAACGCGCAGAGCTATTGGTTCGTCACCGATGTGGTCGGCTCGATGACCCAGTCCAAGGGAACCAGCCAGGGCACCTTCTTCAACACCAAGGACATGACGCCGCTCGTCAACAACGACGCCTTCCGCAAGGCGCTCGACTTCCTGTCTGAATCGACCAAGTACGGCCCGCCGGACGAGCTGAACCTCGACGTCAGCGATACGCGGCCGCTCTTCGCTTCCGGCCGCTGCGCGCTGAACCTCGACTGGGGTGATGTAGGCACGATCTCGATCGATCCGAAGCAGTCCAAGGTGATGGGCAAATGGGGCGCGGCGATCATGCCCGGATCCAAGGAGGTCCTGAACTGGGACACCGGCAAGCTAGAGGCCTGCACGACGGAAAACTGCCCGCACGCGATCGACGGCGTGAACCATGCGCCATTCGCCGCCTTTGGCGGCTGGGGCGGCGGCATCAACGCGGCGGCCGATCCGAAGGTAAAGGACGCCGCCTATGCCTACTTCTCGTTCATGACGCAGCCGGCACAGTCGAATGCCGACGTCACCGTCGGCGGCACCGGCTTCAACCCGTATCGCACCTCACAGCTCAGCTACAGCGACCTTTGGAAGAAGGCCGGCATGAGCGAGGAGGAGGCCAAAGTCTACCTGGGCGCGATCAATGACAGCATGAGCAGCCCGAACATGATCCTCGACCTGCGCATCCCACAAAATCAGAAATACCAGCAGGTGGTGCTCGACGAAGCGGTCTCGCGCTTCCTCGCCGGCGAAATCGACAAGGAAGCGACCGTCGCGGCGGTCGAGGAAGGCTGGAATGAGCTGAACGAAGAGGTTGGCAAAGACCAGCAGCTCGAACTTTACAAGGCGACCATCGGCGCCAAATAGGCAGCCAAGCAAACGACCCGGCGTGGCATCGGTCCGCGCCGGGCCTGATGCCTGCCCCACTTTCTCAGGGTATGATGACCGCAACCGACACGATGCCAGACGCTGCCGACCGCCGCAGCTGGGCCGAATGGCTGGACGGTCACTCCGGCCGGATCATGGTGCTGCCAGCCGTCATCGTGCTTCTCTGCTTCGCAATTTTTCCGCTCATCATCTCGGCCTACCTCGCGCTTTCGCGCTTTGCGCTCGCGCCGGGCGGATTCACCCTGAAATTCATCGGACTTTTGAACTTCCGCAAGCTGCTGGTCGGCTCGCAGCAGTATCACCTGCTCGGCAAGTTTGGCACGTTCGGCTTTGTCCAATCCGCTTTGCTGGCCTTGATCGCGGCAGGGCTGTTTTTCCTCCTCGCCCGCTACTTGTTGCGTGGCAGGCCGACCATCGTCGGCACGGTTGGTCGGCTTCTCGCGACGGCGATGGCCATGGGTCTGGCGGTTCTTGCGCTGGCCACCATGGCGCCGGGCGGCGTGCCGGGGACTGTCGTCAACACGCTTCTCTACGTGTTCGTCGGCGTGTCCGTGCAGTTCGCACTGGGGCTCGGCCTCGCGCTGCTGTGCGGCCAGCCGATCCGCGGCCGGAATTTCTTTCGCGTCCTCTTCTTCATCCCGCTGATGGTAACCCCGGTCGGTATCGCCTACACGTTCCGAATGCTCGCCGACATGCAGAAGGGGCCTTTCGCCCCACTCGTGCGCGCTTTCGGCATCAGCGAGTGGTCGTGGGCGACAGAGGCCTGGTCGGCGCGGCTGATGGTGTTGGTCGGCGACACCTGGCAGTGGACGCCGTTCATGTTTATCGTGCTGCTGGCGGCCATCGAGAACCAGCCGCGCGATCAGGTCGAGGCGGCGCGGCTCGACGGAGCCAACGGCTTCCAGATTTTTCGCGACATTACCTGGCCAGCGATCGCGCCGATTGCCGCTACCGTCGTGCTGATCCGGCTCATCGAGGCTTTCAAGATCATCGACCTGCCGAACGTGCTCACCGGCGGCGGTCCCGGCCTGGCGACGGAATCGATGACGCTCCATTCCTTCATTTCCTGGCGCACCCAGGATCTCGGCGGCTCGGCCGCTATCGGCTACATGCTGCTCTTCATCTCGACCATCGTATGCGTCTGGTTCTTCAACTTCGTGGTCCGGCCGGCGCGCCGGTTCGAAGCATGAGCACCGAGCCGCGCTCGCTGGCGCGCCGGCTGTTCGAGCCGGCCTCGATCGACAGCCAGGCGCCGGTCGCCAGGGTGCTGACCTATTTGCTGTTGTCCCTGTGGACGCTGGTTGTGGTGATTCCACTCTACTGGGTGTTCATCACGTCCTTCAAGGGGCCTGGGGAGGTCGACAACGGGCCGTTCTATCTCCCGTTCGTCGACTTTGCCCCTTCGCTTCAGGCATGGGACTTCATGCTGGTGCAGAATTACACGCTGCGCCCTTACATGAATTCGGTCGTTGTCGCGGTCGCCAGCACACTGCTCGCAGTCCTGATCGGCTCGCTGGCGGCCTACGCGCTCGTGCGTATCCGCTTCCAGGTGAAGCTCGCCGCTGTTGCAATCTTCTTGATCCTGCTCACCGCAATCATCGTGGCGGTGGCCACTTTCGGCGTGCGGTGGGAGATCGCCATTGTCGTGGCGGCAGCTCTCTTCGTCATTGCGCTGTTCACGCTCGTTGGACGCACGAAGCTTGCGGTCGGCAACAGCGACATTGAGTTCTGGATCATCTCGAACCGTATCATGCCGCCGATCGTCGCCGTGTTGCCGATCTACGTGATGTTCCAGCAGATGCGCCTGCTTGACACGCAGGTGGCGCTGATCGCCACCTACACCGCTATCAACCTGCCGATCGTCGTATGGCTGACGCGCGATTTCTTCGCCGGCATCCCGCTCGACCTCGAGGAGAGCGCACAAATAGACGGGGCCTCCAAGTTCCGCGTTTTCTTCACCATCGCGCTGCCGCTGGTGCGGTCCGGCCTGGTCGCGACCTTCCTGCTGGTGCTGATCCTTGCCTGGAACGAGTATCTGCTGGCCCTCTTCCTCTCCAATGCCGATGCGCAGACCATGCCGGTGCTGGTATCAGCACAGAACACGACCCGCGGGCCGCAATGGTGGAACATGTCGGTGTTGATCACCGTGATGATCGCCCCCGTGATCATCATCTCCAGCATCCTGCAGAAGCATATCGCGCGCGGACTGCTGGTCGGCGCAGTGAAGGGCTAGTCATTATGCGGGTCACCCTGTCCGATATCTACAAGTCCTTCGGCGCGGTCGAGGTGGTCAAAGGGCTCGACCTGGAGATCGAGGACGGCGAGTTCCTGGTGCTGCTCGGCCCTTCAGGCTGCGGCAAGACGACAGCGCTGCGCATGGTGGCCGGGCTTGAATCGGTGAGTTCCGGCCGCGTCCTCATCGGCGACCGCGACGTCACCCACGTGCTGCCCAAATATCGCGACGTGGCGATGGTGTTCCAGTCCTACGCGCTCTATCCGCACATGACGGTTGCGGAGAACATCGCATATCCGCTGAAGCTGCGTGGCATGCCGCGCACTGAGCGCGACGCCGCCGTGCGCAGTGCCGCCGTCAAGGTGCATCTCGAGGAGTTGCTCGACCGCTATCCACGGCAGCTTTCCGGCGGTCAGCGGCAACGCATCGCGCTCGCCCGCGCCATGGTGCGGCGGCCGAGCGTCTTCCTGATGGACGAGCCGCTCTCCAACCTCGACGCCAAGCTGCGCGGCCACATGCGCTCGGAACTGAAGCGCCTGCAGGCCGATCTAGGCGTGACGACGATCTACGTCACCCACGATCAGATCGAGGCCATGACCCTGGCGCACCGTGTTGCCATCATGAACCGCGGCGTCGTGCAGCAGATCGCGACGCCCCGTCAGATCTACGACGATCCGGCGAACCTGTTCGTCGCCGAATTCATCGGCTCGCCGCCGATGAATTTTCTTAGGGGCGAGCTGGTCGAGGGTAGCTTCGCCTGGGCGGAAGGGCGATTTGCGACCAGCGTTGCCGAAAGCCGTAAGAAGGTCACTGCCGGCCTCCGGCCCGAGGATTGCCGGGTCACGGCGCCATCGGAGGGCAAGATTGCGGCGCGAGTCTATGCCGTGGAACTGATCGGTGATCATACCTTGATCACCTGCCAGTTCGGTGGGGCCACAGTAACCGTCAAGGCCGACAAATCGGCGCACTACGACATGGATGAGCCGATCGGCATCACCTTCCAGGATACCGCCGTCTTTCTGTTCGATGCGGAAACCGGAGCCCGCATCGGCGGCCGCGCCGGCAGACAGGCGGCCGCGTGACTTAAGTTCTTGTTTTTATGGATGTCGTTATCGCAAAACCGCTGCGCACCCTCGGGTCAGGCCCAAGGGCATGCTTTTGCGCGACATATATTAATTCTCCTCCACGAACACCTCTTCCCGCTTCTTCTTGACCGCCGGCAGGAAGACGACGACGAGGACGGCGAAGGCGATGAAGAGCAGGCCGGCGCTGATCGGCCTCGTCACGAAGGTGGTCGGATCGCCGCGCGCGAGAATCATGGCGCGGCGCAGGTTTTCCTCGAGCAGCGGGCCGAGCACGAAGCCGAGCAGCAGCGGCGCCGGTTCGCAGCGCAGCTTTGTCAGGAGATAGCCGAGCAAGCCGAAGAAGGCGACGGCGTAGAGGTCGTAGATGTTGGTGTTGACGCTGTAAACGCCGATCGAGCAGAACGCCATGATGATCGGGAAGAGCACGTAGTAGGGGATCGTCAGGAGTTTCACCCAAAGCCCGATCAGCGGAAGGTTCAAGATGATCAGCATCAGATTGCCGATCCACATCGAGGCGATGATGCCCCAGAACAGCGCCGGCTGTTCGATCGCGACATTGGGGCCGGGCACGATGCCCTGGATGATCATCGCGCCGATCATCAGCGCCATGACCGGGTTGGCCGGAATGCCGAGCGTCAGCATCGGGATGAACGAGGTCTGCGCACCGGCATTGTTGGCCGATTCCGGTCCGGCGACGCCTTCGACGGCGCCCTTGCCGAATTCCCCGGGGTTTTTCGAGATGCGTTTTTCGACCGTGTAGGAGGCAAAGGCTGCAAGGATCGCGCCGCCTCCCGGCAGGATGCCTAGCGCCGAACCGATGATGGTTCCGCGCACGATCGGCGCCGCCATGCGGCGAAAGTCGTCGCGGGTCGGCATCAGGCCGGAGACGCTTCGGATCATTACCGAGCGCTCGTGCTCGTTTTCGAGGTTGCGCAGGATCTCGGCGACGCCGAAGACGCCGACCGCCACCGCGACGAAATTCAGCCCGTCGGCATATTCGCGGATGCCGAGCGTGAAGCGCGGCGTGCCGGTGTAGATGTCGGTGCCGACGATGCCGAGCAGCAGGCCAAGCACGACCATCGCCAGCGCCTTGACGATCGAGCCGTGGGCGAGCGCGACGGACGAGACGAGGCCGACGATCATCAGCGAAAAATACTCGGCCGCGCCGAATTCCAGCGCGATCGCCGTCAGCGGCGGGGCAAAGACGGCGACGAGGAAGGTCGACACCGTGCCAGCGAAGAACGAGCCTATCGCCGCGATGGCGAGTGCCGCCCCGGCGCGGCCGTTCTTGGCCATCTGGTAGCCGTCGATGGCGGTGACGGCCGACGAGGATTCGCCAGGCATGTTGATGAGGATGGCGGTGGTCGAGCCGCCATATTGCGCGCCGTAATAGATGCCGGCGAGCATGATAAGGGAGGAAACCGGGTCGCCGATCTGGAAGGTGATCGGTAACAGCATGGCGATGGTGGCGGTGGCGCCGATACCGGGCAAAACGCCGATCAGCGTGCCGAGAAGGACGCCGATCAGGCAGAAACCGAGATTTGCCAGCGACGAGGCCGTCGAAAAACCAAGCGCGAGGTTGTCGAGGAGTTCCATGTTCATCCCCTCAAAACTGCAGCCACGGGCCGAAGCGCCGGAACGGCAGGCCGAGCGCATAGCTGAAGACGAGGAACGCAAACAGCGTCAGGCCGGCGGAGAGCACGAGCGCGGTCAGCGGCCTCATGCGACCGCTGGCAAAGGATGCGATCAGCGCCGTCAGGAAGATCGAGGGGAGGAAGCCGAGGCCGCGCACGGTCAGGCCGAAGAAGATCGGGGCAGGCAGGATGAACAGCATGCCGCGCCAGGCTACATGGCCGATCGGCTCGCTCTCGAAGCGCACCGCTTCGACGAGGATGACGGCGCCAAGCAGGATCAAAACGATTGCCAGGACCAGCGGGAAATAGCCCGGTCCCATGCGGAAGGCGGTGCCGATTTCGAGGTCGAGCGACTGCAGCGCGAAAAATCCGCCGAGAAAGATGAACAGCGCGGCGCATATGCCGTTGGTCGTGTCGATTGTGAAGGGTTTCATGACGTCCTCCCAGGCCCGCGCCGCGGGCGCGCCGATGCCGGTGTGAAAATGGGGCCGGTGTGAAAAAAACGGGGCGCTGGTGGGCGCCCCGTTCAAAATCTCAGTCGGCGTACTGGCCGGCGGCTTCGATGATCGGCTTCCAGCGCGCGATCTCGCCCTCCAGCTTGGCCTTCAGCGCGGCCGGAGTCGCATCAGCTTCAGGCGATGGCTTGGTGCCGAGTTCGGCGAAGCGGGCGACGACATTCGGGTCCTTCAGCGCGACCTGAAGCGACTTCGACAGGCGTTCGGTGACCTCGGCCGGCGTGCCCTTGGGCGCGTAGAGGCCGTGCCAGATGCCGACCTGCACCTCCGGGAGACCGGCTTCCGTCGTCGTCGGGACGTCCGGCAGAACATCGAGGCGTTCAGCCGAGGTGACGGCGTAGACCTTGATCGTGCCGCCCTGGATCTGCTTGGTGGTGTTGGTCGACTGATCGCACATGATGTCGACCTGGCCGCCGAGAAGGTCGGTCATGGCCGGTCCGGTGCCTTTGTAGGGCACGGTGACCAGCGGCGTGCCGATCGCGCTCATGAACAGCATGCCGCACAGATGCGAGGCCGCGCCTATGCCGGCATTGGCGACGGTGACGGTATCCTTGTTGGCCTTGGCGTAGTCGACCAGCCCCTTCAGGTCGGTCGGCTCGAGGTCCTTGCGGCCGACGACGGTCATCGGCACCTCGGTGACGAGGCCGACATATTCGAAGCTGTTCAGCGTGTCGTATGCGAGCTTTCTGTACAGCGTGGCGCTTGTCGCCATGCCGATATGATGGAGGAGAAGCGTATAGCCGTCGGGCTCGGCGCTCGCGACGCGACCGGCGCCCAGCGTGCCGCCGGCGCCGCCGACATTCTCGACGATGATCTGCTGGCCGAGATCCTTCGACATGGCTTCCGCGACGAGGCGCGTGACCGTGTCGGTCGGGCCGCCGGCCGAAAACGGCACCACCACGGTGATGGTGCGTTCGGGATAGGTTTGCGCGCCCGCGGCGAACGAATACAGCGTGACGGCGGCGGCGGCCAGAGCGGCGGCGAATCTTCTCATCTCAACTTCCTCCCAGGATATGAATTCCCAACCGCCTCCTGGAGTTCTTCTCAACACCGGCTGCGGGTGGACCAATAACTAGCGTAACCTAGCGGCTTGCAATCGGACTCAAGCCGCATGCTGCTATTATACACAAGTCCGCGCAAATGGGTGAAAAGGTGCCGTCAGGCCGGAGGCGGACTGCCGGACGCCCAGCGGTCGAAGATGGCATGTTTAACGAGCACAGGTCGCGGAACCGGCCTGTGGCATTTCCCTCTGGATTATGCGGTGTAAGTGGAGATCGGCTCTCCTGATGTCGACCTGCGAATGGCATGTTCGACGCCGCGAAGCTCGGCCAATCCCTTGAGCCGGCCGATGGCCGGATAGCCGGGCTGCGCCCCGCGCGTCAGGTCATCGAGGATATCCTGGCCATGGTCGGGGCGCATCGGGATGATGGCGTCCGGGCGGCCCTCCACTTTGCGCCGCGCTTCCTCGTGAAGCAGCGCCGCCACCACCGCCACCATGTCGGTGTCGCCGGCAAGGTGCTCGTCCTCGTGGAACGAGCAGGGGGTGCCGGCCGCTTCCTTGCGCACATTGCGCAGATGGGCGAAATGGATTTTTGGCCCCATCCGCTCGATCATGCCGGGCAGATCATTATCGGGTCTTGCGCCGAGCGATCCGGTGCACAGCGTCGCGCCGTTGGCCGGGCTGTCGACTGCGTCCAGAACGTAGCTGTAGTCGGCCTCGGTCGACATGATGCGCGGCAGGCCGAGCAGCGGAAACGGCGGATCATCGGGGTGGCAGCAGAGTCGCAGGCCGAGGCGTTCGGCCGTGGGCACGACCTCCGCCAGGAAATCGACGAAATGCCGGCGCAGGGTTGTTGCGTCGATACGGTCATAGTTTGACAGTTGAGCCGCGAGGCCGTCGAGAGACGTGGCTTCGGTCGAGCCCGGCAGGCCGGAATTGACGCTTCTTGCCAGAATCTTGCGCGCATGGTCATCCATTTGCGCATATCGGCGCGCCGCCTCAGCGGCGATCTCCGGTGTGTAGTCGCCGGGCGCCGCCTGGCGTTTCAGAATATGGATGTCGAATGCGGCGAAGTCGATCAGATCGAAGCGCATGGTGGTGCCGCCATGCGGCAGGCGCCAGGCAAGATCGGTGCGGGTCCAATCGAGCACGGGCATAAAATTGTAGCAGATGACCGAAATGCCGGCTCGCGCCAGGTTTTCCAGCGATGTCCTGTAGTTGGCAAGATGGCTGCGCCATTCGCCGACCTGCGTCTTGATCGATTCGGAAACCGGCAGGCTTTCGACAATCTCCCAGGTCAGTTCGCTTGCGCTTCCATCCGGCAAGGATGCGACTTCGCGCTGACGCCTTTCGATTTCGGCGGGCAGCCAGACGGCGCCGTGAGGAACGTGGTGAAGGGCCGTGACGATGCCTTGCGCCCCGGCTTGACGCGCGTCCGCAATCGTCACCTTGTCGACCGGGCCGAACCAACGCCACACATGTCTCATTCGAACACTCCGTTAAAAAGAATCGCCGTGCGGCCCGCCCGCGCTCCTGCCGCGGTGACCGACCTGCTGCTTTTCTTCATCCGCTGCTATCAGATTCCGGTGTCGGCGCGAATGGCGATAGCGGCTGGCGTCAATCAGCGCCAGCGCGAAATTCCTTGGCTAAAGCGCGTCGCGTCTGCGACGCGCTTTAAGTCTTTGTTTTTGTGCATGTCGTTGACCCAAAACCGCTGCGCACTTTTGGGCGACATGCATTAGAGCAGCGCTTCGTACAGATCGCCGATCTTTTCAACTTCGAAATCCGCCGCCCTGCTTTTCAGGATGGCGGCAGAAGTGGGGTGGTCCAGCATGTCAGCCATCGCCTTTGCCATAGCCGCGGCATCGCCGACCGGCACCAGGACGCCGAAACGACCGTCACCGAGAATCTCGCGCGGACCATGTGGCGCATCTGTGGAGACTACCGGGACGCCCGCAGCCATGGCCTCGACCAGCACATTGCCAAAGCCTTCGCTCGTCGAGGAAAGGACGAACAGATCGGCTGCGGCATAACAGGCGGCTGGGTCGTTGACGTAGCCAGCAAAGAGCACGTCCGCGCCGATACCGGTTTCCTCGGCATAGGCGCGCAATTCGACAGCCAGCGGACCTTCGCCGAAGATGACAAGCCGAGCGCGGCGGCCGGCGCGCAGGATGGCGAAAGCCCGCAGCAAGGTCCGATGGTCCTTGACTGGCACCAGGCGCCCGGCGGTGGCGATGACCGGGCCATCGCCCATCGTCGCCAGCTGTGCCTGCCATGCTTGGGAATCTCGTTCGAGCGCCGCAACCGGCGGCAGCGGATTGTTGATGACGACAATTTTGGATTTAGGAAAGCCGCGGGCCGCAAGGTCGCGGCCGACACCCGCTGAGACGGCGATGGCTTTGGTTGCGCGCGCTGCAACCAGCGCGGAAAGCCAGACCGCTATTCTCGCGCCGAGGCTGCTGGAAGGCAGTGAGGCGGCTGCGTGGAAGCTCGGAAAGAACCGCGCCCGGCTTCGCGCCAGGAGAAGCGCCAGCGCCACGACCAGATTGGCAAATTCCGGGGCGCTGTAGACCGCATGCGGACCAAGGCGGCTGAACAAACCTGCGCTTCGCACGATGGCTTTCAGCGTCTCCCACTTGCCGTAACCTTCGCCCTGGATGGGAAGGTCGAAATCGACCAGATGCACGGCGGGGGAGCGCAGCGCGGCGTTGGGTCCTTGCGCGTTCCAGGTAAAAAGGGTGACATCGTGCCCACGCGATGCCAATTCATTTGCCATGAGGACGAAGACACGCTCGGCGCCGCCGCCCCTGAGACTGGCGATGTGAAAGACAATGCGCTTCGCCATGCCTGGATTCAGGCTCGGCTGACGCCGATGCCTGATCGGTTCGGCGGCTGGCGCATGTCGCGAACGATACCCATGGCAATGGCCAGCAGCATGCCCAGAGCAAAGCCGGCGAAAGCTCCCAGGCCTGCCGTCACAGGGGTGCGGGGCGGCCACGAGCGACCCGGTGGCGGCACGGCGGTGGAAATCACCTGCACATTGGTGGTGTCGATCTGCTCGCGCTCGGTGATTTGGCGCGCGCGAGACAGGAAGCTTTCATAGACCGCCCTTCTCGAGGCGGCGTCGCGTTCAAGCTCACGCAGGGCGACCTGGGACTCGCTGTCGGTGAAAACGTTGTTCTTCAGAGCGTTCATCCTGGCGGTGAGAGAAGCCAACGAGGCGTTGGCCTTGTCCAGGTTGGCTTTTGCCGTGCCGACCGTGCGGGAGAACTCCGCCCTGAGTTGAGAACTGACGGTTTCGAATTCTGTCCTGAGCCGGACGATCGTCGGGTGGCGCGGACCAAAGGTCATGGACTGAGAATCGATCTGCTGCCGCAAGCCATTCGCCTTGTCGCGCAGCACTGAGAGTGCTGCCGAAACCGCGGGGTCAGGATTGGCCCCATTGACACCGGAAGCAACCAAGGCGTCGTAACTTGCCTGCGCCGCGATGACGCGCGATTGCGCCTCGCCAATTTCGCTATTGAGCTGCGTCATCGTCTGCGAACTGACCAGCTGGCCATTGCTGGCCGACAAATTGTGGCTGCGCCTGTAGCTCTCGACCTTCTCTTCGGCTGCCTGCACGTCGCGCTTGAGTTGGCCGAGCCGGCCCTCAAGAGCAGCTGCGGCACGGCCGGCGCCAGCAGCTTCGGCCTTGGCCAGTTCCTCCTGGAAAGCCTTCACGACGGCTTGCGAGATCAGGATCGCCTTTCCGGTGGTTTCTGCCGATACCGCAAGGGTTGTGACGAACGAGGTTTCATCTGCAGCGACGCTGACCCGCTGCGCCAGGCTTTTCTGGGCGACAAGCTTCGGATCGGACTTGCCGCCACTCGCTGCGGCACCAGAGGTGGAAGCGGTCTGGTCCGGATCGAAAAACTCCGGATCGTTGGCGAGACCGAGTTCGTCCACCACACGTGCAAGCACGTTGCCGGAGGTCAAGATGCGCTGCTTGCTGCGCGCGTTCAGTATTTGGCTGTCGACCTGGCCCGGTTGCGAGTAGACATCGTTTTCCACAACCTGCAAATTGGCAGGATTGATGAGGATTTCCGTCGTGACGGTATAACGCTGTTTGCTCAGCAATCCGTAGGCGGCGCCGATGACGCCGCCGGCCACCGCCAGCATCAATGCCAGGACGAGCCCGGCACGCAGCCAGACAAAAAGGCGTCGAAAATCGAGCTCGAGGAAATCGCCGATCTTGTCGAGCGTCACCGTCGGGACAGGCTCGGGCGTGGGCGGAGTGACAGGGGCGGAGGGCCGTGCCATGACCGGAGCATCCTGTTGCAGCCTTGCCCTGCTGGCCCGCCGCGCATTGGCGATCCGCTCGAACGCGCTGACGTCGGAACCCGCTGCAGAGGGAGGGGTTGTGCCGGAAGCGGCGGACATGGTGCTAACTCTGGTTATTCGCTACGCGGACCAGCACTACAGAAAGATCGTTAACATGTCATTTTTCAAGTTGGCATATTTTGCCGAGTCACGCACCGCGCCCGTTCAGCGGTCCGTTGAATGGATCTCGTTGGCCAGAATGCCGTTTGAATACTTTCACTTGGATCGGCCATGAGCTATCCAGCTGCCGTATCGGAACGATCCAGCCAGGCGCGCCGTCAGAACGCGCTGTCGCTTCTGTTTTTCCTGTGCGCTGCGTTGGCGTTCCTGCTCCGCTTCACGGTCTCACCGCAGATCATGAACATGGTCGTCGACTATACCGCCGACGGCGGTTCGTTCTACGAGAAACTGCATGTCGGCACCTATGCTATCTTCCTGCTGCTTCCTATCGTCCTTTTCAGCCGACCATTTCTGCTGCAGGGCGACGAAATTGGAATATTCAAGGCTCTGCTGCTATATTCTGCGGTGATTTTCGCGCTGGTGCCGTATCTGTTCATCACCGGCCGTGCCGGCTCCTCCGGGTTTATCATCGATACCTATCTGGTGGCGGGCGCCGCAGGCCTGTTGATGCTGGCCCTGAACGCGCAAGTGCGGCGTGCCTTGGGCGACCTCGTGCTTGGGATGGTGGTCCTCAGCGCTGTGATGGGCACGATCGAAGCGGTGACTCAACATCGATTTCTGCCCTACGGTCTCAACGAACTGCAATTCAGGCCGATCGGCCTATCGGCGCACCCGCTGGCCCTGGGCGCGCTCTGCGCCACAGTCATCGGGTTCGTACCGCTGACGAACTGGCGCATATGGGTGCGGGTGCTGGCGATCTTCGTATTGCTCGTCGGCTGTGCTGCATCAGGCGCCCGCGCCGCCCTGTTGCTCGCTGCCGCAGAAACCCTCATCCTGCTGATGTTCGTGCCCTGGCCGCGCCTGTCGCTCAAGCATCAGCGGCAGGCCAAGTCTGTCGTGCTGCTGTTCGCCGTGGCGGGCGGCGCAGTGCTGGTGGCCATACTGTTTTCGGGCGGGCTGCTGAACCGATTCGGCAACACGATCTTTGACGAAAACTTCATGGCGCGGGTGACGATCTACCAGGTGTTCGGACTGGTCAGCTGGAAAGACATCCTGTTCGGCATGAACGTCGACGACCTCTTGGCAATCGTCAACGAGAAGTTGCATCTACCCTATATCGAGAGCGCGCCGGTGGTCATCATCATGCTGTTCGGCTTGCCGATAGCCGTGCTCTTCATCGGGCTGGTGTTCTGGTTCATTTTCCGGTTGTTGCGCGGGGCGCCGCTGCCGGCATGGATCGGCACCATGACGTTCCTACTTGCTGCGCTGTCGAACAACGCGCTCTCGTCAAAATCGCCGGAGATCACCATTATCGTGGTGTTGCTGCTTGCCTATAGAAACGATCCGTTTCGAAACCGGCAGGGGAGCATACTGTCGGCCGCGGCGGCATCCGAGCCGACACTGGATCGGCCTGGATAGCGCAGACTGCAGACGCGTCAGCCGGCGCTATCCACAACCTCGAGATTGCCCGCGCGGTTGAGCGTGTGAATGCCCGCGCGGGCCCATGCCGGCCCCGGACCGATCGGCCGGGGCGGCGCAAAACGGACATCTAGTTCGTCAAGCCGGTCCAGCCGCATCAACCCGAGACCGCCGCCATAGGCTCTCGAGCCGTTTTGCACCGGCAGCACCAGGGCGTCACCGTGGCGGATAAAGGCGCCGCCGGGCCGAGCGGCCGAGTGATCGACGGCGATGGGATTGAACGCGTGCGCAACCCACGGCCCGCGCAGCGAGGGCGCGGAATAGACCGCCATCGTGTCCGACGCGCTGCCATAACCGAACCGCTCCGTCCCCAACAGCCAGAAGCGGCCGTCCGATTCGAGCAGCGTGGCGTCATTGAAATCCTTGTCCGTCAACAGCACGGTGTCGCGTACCCAGCGATCTGGAAACTGCGCGGCGCGGTAGAGCACAAGCTCGCGCGCCGCCGCACTTTCAGGAATCATGAAAATCTCGCCGGCCTGTGCGAACACCTGCGGATACGACAGGTGGTGCTTTTCCTCCAGCACCACTCTCGGCACGCCGAAGCTGCCGTCGTCACCCAGTTCGGCGACAGAAATCACGCCGCGACCCGTAGCGTAGGGAAATTCCTCGACAAACAGATAGTGGCGGCCATCCCGCTCGAGGACGAACGGATCGGCATAGAATCGCTGGCCATCGTCCGGCAGGACGGTGAACGGCTTACCGTCGAGCTGCCCGGTTTCGGCGACACCTGGCCCGTCGATCAGCCGATAGGCAACCTGCCAATAGAAGGGACGCCGTCCAAGCCTGAGTTTTTGCACGACGCGATCGAGCAACCCGCGGCAGAAAAAGGGCAGATAGTGCCGGACAAAACCGGCGTTCCTCAGCATCGGCGCCGGACTATCGGCAATTGGCGCAAGTTCGCCCGCGGCAAAACGGGCGACGCTTTGCGCAACCAGCGAGATGGCCCCAGCGAGCAGGTCGTTGCAGCTGCGAGACAGCCAGAGCCGGTCGCCGAGCATCGGTCGGCCCCGGGCGACTGTGACGCCGTCGAGGCGCACGGCAAGTTCGGGCAATCGCCCGCTCGCCAGCGTCTCGGCCACACCGGCAGGGAAGCTGCTGCGCCCGCAAAATTCGAGCGTCAGAACCGGCGTGCCTCGCCGTGCGAAAGTGCCGGTAAGATCGACCACGAGTTCGGCCGGACCAGAACCGCCAGACGGCAACGGCTCGGAGCGGCTTGCCAATGAGGGACCGAAGCGCCGGCTCTCGATCGCCAGCACATTATCCAGGCCGCGTGCGATCGGCGCAGGCGTCGGCGCGCGGCCGCTCGAAACCACGTGACCGCCTGCGCTCAACCGCACCAGAAGCGCATTTTCCCAGCGCCGAGATCCGACCGTGTGGCCGATAATTAAAATATTAGTCAATCGAATATATTCTTTTTCAAGACTACTCTGCCAGGATACCTATCGGTTCAGGCTTTCATAAGAGTTACCGGGGCGAACGTGGGCTTGGCTGTTAATCATATATTAAGATTTAAGGTCACGGAGGCGGCTTCTGCCGCTATTATAGCTCGTGGCGAATAATCGGCAGGTCGCGACGCCTTCTGGCGACCAGGATCAGCAATGAACATCCTTTCACCTCCAAAACTGCCGTCCAGGCAAAAACTGCTGATCGTGTTCGGCACCAGGCCTGAGGCGCTCAAATGCTTTCCGGTGGTGCGTGCCGCGCTTGCCCATCCAGGTTTCATCACCGAGACATGCATCACCGGCCAGCATCGCGAGATGGTCGACCAGGTCATCGAACTGACCGGCCTACCGGTGCATCATGATCTCAACATCATGCAGCCCGGCCAGACATTGTTCGACGTGACCTCGCGCGTGCTGCTGGGCATGGCCGAAGTGCTGGAGCAGGCGAAGCCTGATATCGTCCTCGTGCAAGGCGACACGACCACGGCGATGACTGCGGCTTTGGCTGCCTTCTACAAGCGCATCCCGGTCGCCCATATCGAGGCCGGATTGCGCAGCCACAATATCAACTCTCCGTTTCCAGAGGAACTGAACCGCAAGATTGCCGGCGATATCGCGACCTGGCATTTCGCGCCGACCATCCAGGCGCGCGACAATCTCATCGCCGAAGGAAAGGCTGCGAGCACCATCTTCGTGACCGGCAACACGGTGATAGACACGCTGTTGCATTTTTCCGGCGCGATCGACGCCGACAGTCTGATGAGCGCAAAACTCGCCGCCGGTTTCCCGTTCCTCGATCCGGCCAAGAAAATGGTGCTCGTCACCGGTCATCGTCGTGAGAATTTCGACGGCGGCATCCATCGTATCTGCACGGCGCTGAAGGGGCTGGCAATGCGCGAGGACGTGCAGATCGTCTATCCGGTCCATCCCAACCCCAATGTGCGCTCGGTGGTGAACGCAGAACTGGGCGGCGTGCCGAACATCCACCTGGTCGACCCGCAGGACTATCTGCCGTTCCTGTTCCTCCAAAAGCAGAGCTATCTGGTGCTGACCGATAGCGGCGGCGTGCAGGAAGAAGCGCCTTCGCTCGGCAAGCCGGTGCTGGTGATGCGTGAGAATACCGAGCGGCCCGAGGGGATCGCGGCGGGCACCGCCCGTCTCGTCGGCACCGATATCCAAAAGATCCTGTTGAATGCCAACAGCCTGCTCGACGACCAGGCGGCCTATCGCGGCATGGCGGAACGACACAACCCCTATGGCGATGGCCGGGCCAGTAACCGGATCGTTGAGGAACTGCTGCATCATGGCTGAGATCAAGACCGTTTCCGTTATCGGCATGGGCTATATCGGCCTGCCGACCTGTGCCATCTTCGCCAGTCGCGGGCTCGACGTCATCGGCGTCGACGTCAACGAAGCGGTGGTCGAGAAGGTCAATCGCGGCGAGATCCACATCGTCGAGCCGGACCTCGACGGTCTGATCCAGAAGGTTGTAGCCAACGGCAAGCTCAGGGCTTTCAGCACGCCGCAGCCGGCGGACGCCTTTGTCATCGCCGTGCCGACCCCGATGACCGAGGACCACAAGCCTGACGTGAGCTATGTGCTCGCGGCGGCACGAAGCATCGCCTCGGTGCTGAAGCGGGGAGACCTTGTGGTGCTGGAATCGACATCGCCGGTCGGCACGACGCGCATCATGACCGGACTGCTTGCCGAGTTGCGGCCCGATCTCAAATTTCCTCTCGCGCATGGCGAACAGGCCGATGTCCTGGTCGCCTACTCGCCCGAGCGGGTGTTGCCGGGAAAGGTCCTAACCGAGCTGATCAACAACGATCGCTCGATCGGCGGACTGTCGCGCAAGTCGTCGGAACGCACCGCGGCACTCTATTCAACCTTTGTTGCCGGCGACCTGTTCACGACCCAGGCCGAAAGCGCGGAACTGGTGAAGCTGACCGAAAACGCGTTCCGCGACGTCAACATCGCTTTTGCCAACGAGCTTGCGGCGGTGTGCCAGGATCTGTCGCTCAACGTCTGGGAGGTGATCGATCTCGCCAACCGGCACCCCCGCGTGAACATCCTGCAGCCGAGCCCGGGCGTCGGCGGCCACTGCATTGCCGTCGATCCGTATTTTATCATCGATGCCGCGCCCAACAGCACGCGGCTGATGGCTTCGGCACGCCGGATCAATTCCGAGCGTCCGTTGTCGGTGGTCAGGGATATACAAGCCTTGCTCGACCCATCCCGCAAGCAGACGATCGCTTGCCTTGGCCTCAGCTTCAAACCCAATATCGACGATATGCGCGAGAGCCCGGCTGTCGAGGTGGTGAAGCTTTTGTCGGATATCCCCAACCTGAAGATCATTGCGGCTGAACCCAACGCACGCAGGCTGCCGCATGAGCTCGAGGGCAAGGGCATCGTCTTCACCGATGCGCTTTCCGCCATCGACCAGTGCGATATCGTCGTCCTGCTGGTCGACCATCGGCAGTTCAATCTGGTTGATCCCGAAGCGCTCAAGGACAAGAAGCTCATCGACACCAGGGGTTTGTGGACCTGGCGCAAGGCACGCAAGCCCGACGCCCGCATCGAAGGCAAGAAATCAGCGCTCGAGGCGCTTGCTGCAAGTGCAGAGGAGGCCGCATGAACGCGCACGACCCAGCCTGGGCGCAGCATCGCCTGTTGGCACCGCGGCGCCGGGAATTCCTCGGCGCGCCGATCCATGCGCTGACCATGGCCGAGACACTGGCCATCGCCGATGAGGCGATGACCCTGCGGCGGCCGCTGCATCATGTGGTGGTGAATGTCGCCAAGCTTGTGAACATGCGCAACAATAGCGAGCTGCGGGAGGATGTCGCGACGGCGGATGTGATCAACGTCGACGGCATCGGCGTGCTTTGGGGGGCGCGTCTTTGCGGCGTCGCGCTGCCGGAGCGGGTGGCCGGCGTCGACATCATGATCAATCTGCTGAGCCTCTGCGCGAAGCGTGGCTTCAGGCCCTTCCTCCTGGGCGCCGAACAATCCGTTCTCGATGCCCTTGGAATGCGACTTGCCAAGGATCATCCGGGTCTCGTCGTCGCCGGCATGCGCAATGGCTATTTCAAGCCGGAAGACGAGGCCGGCATCGTCGAGGCGATCAACGCCTCGGGGGCCAACTGCCTGTTGGTGGCGATGCCGACGCCGCGCAAGGAGCGCTTTATCAAGCGCTATCGTGACGAACTCACCCCGAGTTTCGTCATGGGCGTGGGCGGCAGTTTCGATGTCTATGGCGGCAAGGTTGCGCGGGCGCCAAAACTGGTTCAAGCGGCCGGTCTGGAGTGGTTGTTTCGCGTGGCACAGGAGCCGCGACGCTTGTGGCGCCGCTACTATGACACCAACACCGCCTACGCGGCACTGCTGTGCGGGGAGTTATGGGGCCGTCGGGGACGCCGGAAGGTCGATCCATAAATAGCTTTACCAGGGCGCCGACCCTGGGCTGCTGCATCAGTCCGAAGTCGGAGCCGCTTTTTCCTGGACTATGGAACGACAATTCGGCAAATGCCGTTGCGGCCTATGCGAGCCGCAGCCGCGCCCTCAGCTTGGCTACGAATTGCATCGCGGCGGCGGGATAAAACAGCCAGGTCAGCCCGAAGAAAACCACTGCGCCAGCGGCACCGCCGGCAACGAGCGAGAAGATGGCCGGCATATTGCCGAGCAGAGCGCTGGCAAGGCTGGCGGCCAGCCCGGTGCTGAGCGAGATGACGACCGACATGCCGATGTCGCGCCATGGCACCGGCACCGGCGTCAGCCGTTCGCTGATGATGATGCAGGCTAAAAGGCCTGCCAGCGATCCGCCCGCCAGCGCCAAAGCAGCGCCGACCTCCGCCATCGGCGGGATCAACAGCACGGACAATGCGATTGTCGCCACCGAGCCGAAGGAATTGGCGATGATCAGCAGCCATGGCCGCTTGTGCGCGTGCACCACGGTGCCATAGACGAAGCTGGCGAGATTGGCACACAGCACACTGAAGGCGATGATCGGAAAGAGCAGGCCGAAACGGCCGTGATACTCGGCGGGCAGCAGGAGCTGCGTGATATCGCTGCTGAGTGCGACCAGCATCGCTGCAACCGGCAGGCAAAGGCGCATCATCAAGGCCATCAATTGCGACAGCAGCCGGCCCGATGCCGCAGGCCCGTCGTCGTCGAACCGACTGACCACCTCGGGAAAGGCGCCCATGTTGATGGAATTGGCGACCATATCGATCGGCTGGCGGGCCAGTGCATAGGCTGCAGCGAAGATCGCCACTGCGCCGGCATCGTAATAGATCTTGAGGAACACACGCTCGGCGCTGTGCAGGCCGAAGCCCACCAGCGCCATGATGACCAGGGGCACGCCGAGGACGAAGAACTCCTTTTGGGTGAAGCGTGGCGGACCGGCAACGACGCGTCGGGATGCCATGATGCCCGCCACGATGCCGGCGACCAAAACACCAAGGCTCGAGCCGAGCGATACCGTCAGAAAGGAATCTTGAAACATGACGATGGCGCCGATCGGCAGCGCGAGCTGCAGCACGGCGCGCAGGAACTCGAGCATCGAATAGACCGAATGACGCTGCTGCATCTGCAGCACCGTCAACGCGTAGCGGCCGATGGAACCGGCGATCAGGTAGCTGCAGACGGCGATCGCGAACTCGACCCAGCGCTCCGGCACGATCACCGCAGAGGCGATCACGGATATGATCAGCGCCAGCGCCGTGCTGGCAAGCAACACCCGCCCGGCCAGCATCAGGCTGCCGCGGCTGACGTCGCCTTTTCCGCCAAGCCTGAGCAAAGCGATGCGCAGCCAGTTGGTGACCGCAATGTCGGTCATTTCGCCGACGGTCACCACCAGGGTCAGCAGCCCATACTCGGTCTGGTCGATCAATCGCGTCACGATGACCAGCAGGAGCAGCGCGGAAATCCGCGTCAGCAGGATCGCCGGGGCATAGATGAGCGTGGAGCGCAGCAGCAAAGGGTTGTCCCCGGAAAATTCCGCCTCGACTAACCGTCGACCGGCGGAAAATCCAGCGCGACAGCGGCGAAGGGTGAACAGATTCAGTTTGAACTAAAAGATTTGCCGTAAACTTACCGGGAACGTTTGCTTTGTGGTTACGCGGTCCGTGCTATCGAGAATACCATGCTGCAGAGTCTCTTACTCGATCGAAAAATACATGTCCTGGTCGCGACCCCGTCGGGTGTGTCGGGGCAGGGGGGCATCGACCGCATCATGGCGGCGCTCGACCGCGAACTCCAACGGCAGGGAGACGGAAAGATCGAGGCGCGCTTCCTTCCCAGTCGCGGTTCAGGCTCGGTCGCGCTGTCGGTCTTCTACATGATTGGCTTTTGCCTTCGGATGTTGGTCGCGCGTATTGCCGGCCGTGCCGACGTCGTTCACATCAACGTATCGAGCTTTGGCAGTACCTACCGCAAGATGGTCATCGCGAGGTGCGCGCGATTGCTCGGCATCCCCTATGTGTTGCATTTGCATGGAGCTCAATACCAGACGTTCTGGAAGGAAAAGCGCAGCTTCATGAGCCGCCGCATCCGGCATATGTTCGAGCATGCCGATCGGATCGTGGTTCTGGGCCGTATCTGGCGCGACTTCGTCACTGCACGGGCGCCAGGCGCGGCCGCGAACATAGTGATTGTGCCCAATGCTACCGAAGTGCCGTCCCTGGCCCATGTCGGTGGTGGAGATAGCGTTCACATCCTATTCCTGGGCCGTATCGGCGACCGCAAGGGCGTGCCGCAATTGTTGGACGCACTGCATCGCATGAAGCCTGTCAAGCAGTGGCGCGCCACAATCGCCGGCGATGGTGACGTCGAGGCCGTACGGGCAAGATCGGCCGGACTGGGGCTTGCCGGATGTATTGCCTTTCCAGGCTGGGTGGGTCCGAACGAGGTTGCATCACTGATCGCTTCGGCCGACATTCTGGCGCTCCCCTCATTCGCCGAAAACCTCCCGGTCTCGGTCATCGAGGGAATGGCCTCCGGCCTCGCGGTGGTCACCACGCCTGTCGGCGCGGTAGAGGACATCATCGTGCACAAGAAAACCGGGTTGCTGGTGCCGCCCGGCGATGTGGCGGCGCTGACCGAGGCACTGACAGAACTGGTTGACGACACGGCGTTGCGCGCCCGTCTTGGCTCGGCTGCCATGGCGGTGCACCGGGAACGGCTTGAGCTTTCATCGTTTGCGGCATCGATATGCCGTGTGTGGCATGAGGCGGCAAACGGCAGGCCGGAGCAAAATCATGAATTTTCTTGACGTAGCGCGCGGTGCCTATGTGCGAAGCCCGCCAGCGGTCAGGCGGCTGCTGGCGCCCATGCTGGCGCTGGCGCCAACGCGGGTGAAATTTGGTGCGACCTATCGGTCATGGCGGAGCCGGATCGCCATGGCCGCCGAGGATCCTGTCTATGCCGGGCAATTTCATCTGGCCGCGCTGCGCGCGCTGTTGCAGAAAGCCCATGCCGGCAGTCCGTTCTATCGCGAGTCGATCGACCAGGCCCTCGGTCCTGGCTTCGATCTGTCGAGGCTGGGACTTGCCGACCTGCGCCGCCTCCCGGTCCTGTCCAAGGACATCCTGCGGACGGCTGGAACTGCAGCGTTGGCGGTGCCGATTGCCCAACTGGATGAGGCCGCCGGCAACGGCTCCAGCACCGACAAGCCATTTCGCTTCTATCTCGACAAGGATCGGAGCGCCCGCGAGATGGCGTTCGTCTACCACGTCTGGTCGCGGATCGGTTATGATGAAGACACGGCGCGCGTCTGCTTCCGCGGGTTCAGCCTCGATGCCACCGGCAAGCGACTGCATGAATGGGACCCGGCACTTAGCGAGCTAAGGCTCTCTGTCTTTCCAATGACGGTCGACGACGCCGATGCCTATCTCGACCTGATCGACGCACGGGGCATCACGTATTTTTATGGCTATCCCTCGGCCATAGAGCTGTTTTGCCGGCATATGCGCGTGCTTGACCGAGTACCAAAACGGCCCGTCAAGGGCATGATGATGATCTCGGAGACAGTCCATCCCCATCAACGGGAGATCATCCGAAGCGTTCTTGGCAGCGTACCGCTGTCCTGCTTCTATGGACTCAGCGAAAAGGTGCTGTTCGCCGAAGAAACGCCCGGAGCCCCCGGCAGCTACGCGTTCAATCCTCTCTACGGCCTCGCCGAATTGGTCGATGCGGCGGGCGAGCCGGTAACGGAGACAGGCAAGGAGGGAAGGCTCGTCGGCACTGGCTTCCTGTCGACCGGCATGCCTTTCATCCGCTACGATACTGGCGACTCTGCCCGGTTGGTGGAATTGCCGAATGAGGCAAACGGCCAGCGGCTTAGAGTCGAGGCTGTCATGCCGCGCCGAAACGTCGACTATCTGGTGACCGCCGACGGCGGCCGGGTGGTGACGACGCACCTGGTGCCCGACGGTCCCGGATTCTTCGACGGCATAGAGGAGCTGCAATTCTACCAGGACCAGCCCGGCGAGGCATTGATTCGCTATATCCCGACCGCCGGGGCGGCACCTGCCTGCGCCGCGCGACTCGTCGAGACGTTGGTCAACCGCACAAACGGTCGTATCCGGTTTTGCCTGAAAGCGGTGGACCGCATTGCCGCCGGGCGGGGCGGCAAGCGGGCGCTCATCAACCAGCAGCTCGACATGTCGCGTTACTGAGACGCAAGACCCAGCGCTCGCACCAGTCCGGCATCGGCTACGGGCGGTCCGTCGGGGAGGATCAGCGACATCCCATGCGGATTGGCGAATTCCCAGACAGACCAAGGTATCGCGAAGCGTTCCGCCTGCTGGCGCACCGCCTCGAGATAGCGCAGACGGTCAGCGTCGAACGCGCCCATGCGGCCGTCCGCAGACATGAGGATGACGCCGAATTCGCCCATGAACAGCCGCCGGCCTGGAATGCCATGCGCCTCGGCCCAGTCGACCGCTTGACGGAAGCTCGCCTCGAGTTGGCTCGGCCCCCAATTCTGCTCGAAATACCGGGCGATTGCTTCACGCCCCGCGACCATGTTCATCACCTGCTCGACCGGGCTCAAGCCGGCGGCGTCCATCCGGGCCTTAAGGGTTTCGGTCACCTTTTCGGGCGTGCTGCTGTCGGCCGGCCAGGGCAGCCCCGAGGCGAAAGCGCCTGTCCCGTCAGACCGCTGGTGGGTGAAACTGTGCGGCTCGTACATATGGAAGCTGTAGTAGAGGTTCGGATCGTCAAAGCCGGGGGCGAGATTGACCAGTCCGGCAATGCTGCCGCCACAGGCGCCTGTTGCGACGATGGTGAGTTCACTGCTGACTGCGCGAATAGCGCGGACCGTGTCTGCCATGATCCGCTGCCAGTCATCGCTGCCGCTCGAATCACAGGGGTAGTATGCCGGCTCGTTGTAAGGCTCGAGGGCTACCTTGTCGGTGCCAACCCTGGTCAGCATGGCGGCGACCGCCACAACCATTTCGCGATAGCTGGCAACGCCTTCGCTGTCGGCGCCGTCATAGATCATCTCCATGCTGTAGGCCGGAACCTGGGTGACGCCGTGCAGGTCGAAAACCACCTTGAGGCCGGCCGACGTGACCCGCTCGACCGCGGCGGCAAGTATGTCGAGCGCCTGCTGGCGCTTGGCGCCCCGGCTGGCAAGCAGAGGGCCGGGGTCGACACTCAGCCGGACGAAGTCGAAGCCCATCGACCGAATGTGCGTAAACGCGTCGCCGGGCCAATCGGTGAGCGGCCTATGTCCAGCGCGCCACTCCTGCTCGCTGCGATAGGGCGGCCAACGGTAGGATCCATCCTCCTCCACCGGCGACCAGTTGAGCCATTCATGCACGCCAACGCCGCGCTGCAGCGGGATCGGCGCAGCGCTGGCGGCTATCGCCATGCCGAGCATCCACGCTGCAACAAACGCCGTCCTTCTCATCGCCACTCTTCCGTTTCATGGTTGGAGATATTAACCGCAGGATCGGAAAAGAGGATTGCGGTCGCTCGGCTTTTCGACAGCATGGTATACAAGAATCGAAACCCTGGCGGGGCGGTATGAGAATCGGCTGGTACATCAACCGGTTGCGCAGCATGGAGCCGGCTGAGGTGTTGCACCGGCTGGGCGAGCAGCGTCGAAGGATCGCTTCGCGCCGCCGCGACGGCGGCTGGCAGCGTTATGCTTCGCCCCGGTTGCATCCGGTGCTGCGTGGATTGCGCGATGCTGTGCTGGCTGCGACACCGGCACAACGGCAAGCCATAGCGGCGGCGGCGCAAAACACGCTTGGCGGCGAGTTTTCCGCACTTGGGCGGACATGGCCGCGGCGCGATCCCTATCGGCTGTTTCCTCCCGAGCTTTGGCGCCTTGATCCGGTGACCGGCAGGCTTTGGCCGGGTGCCGAGGCCCATACTTTCGATATCGATTTTCGCCATGGCGGCGGCCGCGGCGATGTAAAATACGTGTGGGAGATCAACCGGCTGCAGCGGTTGCCGCCACTGGCCGCCCACCTGCTTCTCGCCGGCGACGACCAGTCCCGGAGGGCCATACAGGCGGCGATCGACAGCTGGCATTCAGCCAACCCGCCGTTTCGGGGGGTTGGCTGGGCCTCCGGCATCGAAGTCGCGCTGCGGGCCATCAGCCTGATTGTCACCATGGACCTCGTCGGCGACCGACTGGGCGCGGCGACACGGCAGCAAGTGGGCGAAATACTGGCGGCAAGCGCCTATTGGCTGCCGCGGTTCCCCTCCCGGTTTTCCTCCGCCAACAATCATCTCGTCGCAGAACTGGCTGGCGAGTATCTGATCGGCCTGGCGTTGGGGGCTGCAGCCGACGCTGCACGCGGCGCCCTCCAGGCTGAGGCGGGCAAGCAGATTCTCGCCGATGGCGCCGGTGCCGAGCAGACCCCGACATACGCGGCCTTCACCGCCGAACTCATCTTGCTGTGCGCCGCTGCGGCACGCCAGGCCGGAACGCCGTTTGCCTCGCCCGTCGAAGCGCGCCTGGCCGCTTTTGCCAATTTCGTCGCCTGGCTGCCACCAGCCGCCGGCTTTGGCGACAATGACGAAGGTCGCGTGCTGACGCTCGGGGACGAGCCGGACTATCTCCGATCCGTCGCCGCCGCCATCCATGGCTTTCTACAGATGCCGGGCAAGGCAGCGGGACCCGACGATTTTCGGGCGCTTGTCTTTGGCACGCCGTTGGAGCCGGCACCGGTGTCGCGTGGGCTGCAAACGTTCACGCAGGGCGGGCTCTCGGTCTGGCGCGGCGAGATGAACGGCCGCAGCATCGATCTGACATTCGACCACGGCCCGCTCGGCTATCTCTCGATAGCGGCTCACGGCCATGCCGACGCGCTGTCGCTCACCTTGTGCATCGATGGCGAGCCGGTGCTGGTCGATCCCGGCACCTGGCTCTACGGTTCGGGAGGCGTCTGGCGCAACTGGTTTCGCTCGACACCGGCGCATAACACGCTGAATATCGAGGGCAAAAGCCAAAGCATCATCGCCGGGATGTTCAACTGGTCGCACAAGGCGATTGCGGAGTTGGTGGAGAGCGAGCCGGGAACGCACTGGAAGCTGCGCGCCCGCCATGACGGGTATAAAAGCCGCTTCGGCGTCGTGCATCAGCGCACCGTGACGCACCGGGCCGACGGCATCGTCGTGAGCGACCAACTGCTCGGCGGCAGGCGTGTGGCCGAGATCGTCTTTCAACTCGCAGCCGGCCTCGGCACTGACCGGGACGAAAATACGGTCACGGTGCAGCGCGGCGATGAGCCGCTGATAGCCATGCGCTTTCCGGACGCTGCGGTCGACATCCGTGCCGGCGGCGACGCACCGGGGCAGGGCGGCTGGGTTTCACCGCGTTTTGGCGTCAGGCAGCCGGCCGAACGCGTCGCCTGGCGTGGCGAAGTGGGCGAAGACGGAATTGAGATACACCTCGCGGCAATCCGCCGGCCGCTATGATAGCGACCGGCGCTGCAGCAGAGCGGCCTCTCCGGTGTTTCGGCCATGTTCGAGATTAATTGCTTTCGAACTTTTAGCGTTTTGTTACGGTTGAACTGCTAGTCTGGCGCAAATCCGGCATGCTTTTGCTTGTTGCAGCCGCAATAGCCATTTGGTTGCCGGCACATGCAGTGGGTTTGGCAAGTTTGTTGCTTCGCAATTCGCCGGACGGCCATTTTACGGCCCAGGAGCCACCGCACCGATGTTTTCTGAATTCGCCGGATTGATTGTGGAAAAGCTTTCGAACGTCGATCTGGTGACGCTCGGCCTCCTGCTTTTCACGGCACTGGGGAGCGCGGTGGTCGCTTACTGGCGGACTGTCGAGCATAAATCCCTCAGGGACTTCTTCGATTTCGCTTTCCCGGCGGAAGTCATCCTGCACCCGTCGGCGCGAGCGGATGTCCTATTTTGGGTCACCAAACGGGCGATAATGCCATTCCTGCTCATCCCTGCCGGCGCCACCTTCGTTGCCGCCGTCGGCTATGGGACGCACCACGCAATCGGCTGGCTGCTTGATATCGAGGCGCCGCTCATCAACGGCCCGGCCGGACCGGTGACGATCGTCATCTTCACCGCAACCATGCTGATCGCCTACGACATTTCGTACTATCTCTACCATGTCGCCCAGCACCACTTCCCGTTCCTGTGGGAATTGCACAAAGTGCATCATTCGGCCGAGGTGATGGTGGGAATCACCAAGGATCGGGTTCATCCGCTGGACGACCTGATGAACCGTATCTGGGATGGCGTCATCCCGGGGATCTGCTTCGGCATCTGGAGCCTGATCGCGCTCGATCCGGTAGAGATCGCCATCTTCGGCACCAACGTCTATGTCATCCGCAACATCCTGATGATGGACTTTGTTCGTCATACCCATTTCAAGATTTCCTTCGGCCCGTTGAACAACGTCATCTTGTGTCCGCACTGGCACCAGGTGCACCACAGCATCGACCCTCGCCACTACGACAAGAATTTTGGCCTGCTGTTTTCGTTCTGGGATCGCCTCTTCGGGACGCAGTTTGTCCCGGATCCGGATGAAGACCTCAAATTTGGCCTGATAGATCGCGATGTGCGCGACTATCAATCGCTCTTTGGGCTTTACGTCCTGCCGCTCAGGAAGATGGGAGGGCATCTTCGCAGACTGTTCCTGAGGCGTCCCGATGCCATCGCACAGGATCGTTCCCCTTCATGAACACCATTGTTTCGATTGACGCCTCGAGCGCAGAGCGCCTGGAAGTTGTCCGTTCGGCGGATCGCCTGGCTGCGATCGAAGCCGATTGGATGAATCTCTGGCATCGCACCGATGGGCTGGTCTTTCAGAGTCATGCCTGGATTTCGGCCTGGTGGAATACCGTAGCTGACCGTGACCAGCGCGCGCTGCGGATCGGCCTGGTCTGGAATGGTGACAAGCTCGTTGCTGTCCTTCCCATGGCGATCGGCAAGCGCAAAGGCCTGCGGTTTCTCGAATGGGCGGCCAACAGTTATACCGATTACGGCGATATTCTTGTTGCTCCGGAATGCTCGTTATCGGCCCTGCAGGACGTATGGGCCCGGATCTGTGATGCCGGTGGCTTCGACATTGCCTTTCTCAATCGTCTCTTGCCGGGTGCGGCGGTCCGCAAAATGCACACTCCGGACACCTCCAGCGGGATTAGGCTTCGCCCCAATCACAGGGAGGAAGTCAGTTATCGCGTCGCCGGACAGTGGGCGAGCGGAGGAGCGTGGTTCGCGGAGCAGTCGAAAAAAACACGGCAGAATTATCGGCGCGGCGTCAAGACGTTGGAAGAAGCCGGCGAAATGAAATTTCGCCTGCTTGCACCAGACGAGCCACTGCAGCCGGTACTCGACCGGCTCTCTGCCCTGAAGCGCAGATGGCTGGTCGAGCGCAAGCGTGAATCGCAACTTTTCGAAGAGGGAGCGCCGGTACTGGCCGCACTCGTTGACGCGCTGGCGCGTGCCGGCGTGCTGCACATTTTCGTACTTGAATGCGATGGCGCAATGGTCGCGATTTCCATCAACTTCGTCCAGCACCACACCATGATGGCGTTCGTGACCACTTTCGATCCGGATTTCAGCCGGGCGTCGCCGGGCATGATCCTGATGATGGACTACATACAGTGGTCGTTCGATCACGGCTTGAGCACGGTCGATTTCCTGTGCGGTGCAGAGGCGTTCAAGCATAAATTCGCAACGCAGGGCGTTGTCCTGCAATCCGTCCTTGGGACGCGCACGGCGCAAGGCTCGCTCGCTTCCCTTGCCGATCGTATGCGTCAAAGGGTCCGGCACGCACGGGGGCGCGGATTGGCAACGACAGCTTGATTTTCGGCTTTGATCGGCGCCGGAACGCCCTGTCCGACCGGCAATGGCAAGCGGTGCCATATCGCTTCCGGGCCGCCGGCAGCACGAACTGCTCAAAGTGCCGATTGCGTCTGAGCTGGAACGACCCGCCAGATCTTGTTGCCGACATCATCCGCCACCAGCAGGGCGCCGCGCCGGTCTATCGCCACGCCCACGGGACGGCCAAAAGCCTTGTCGTCCTCGCTCAGGAAGCCGGTGAGGATGTCCTGGGGCGGGCCGGAGGGCCTGCCGCCTGAAAACGGCACGAAAATCACCTTGTAGCCGCTGTGCGGCCTGCGGTTCCACGAGCCATGCTGCCCGACGAAAGCGCCATTCCTGTATTGAGGACCGAACAGGTCGCCTGTGTTGAAGGTCAGTCCCAATGAAGCCGTGTGCGCCCCGAGCGCATAGTCCGGCTTGATCGCCTGGGCGACGAGGTCGGGCCGCTGCGGCTTGACGCGATTATCGACGTGCTGGCCAAAATAGCTGTAAGGCCAGCCATAGAAGCCGCCATCCTTCACCGAAGTCATGTAGTCCGGCACCAGATCGCTGCCGATCTCGTCGCGCTCGTTGACGACGACCCAGAGCTCACCGCTTTCCGGGTTCCACGACAGGCCGTTCGGATTGCGCAGGCCGGAGGCGAAGAGACGCGTCTGTCTCGAGGTGAGATCGATCTCCAGCACGGCGGCTCGGTTCTCTTCTTCCTCCAGGCCGTTCTCGCCGACATTGGAATTGGATCCGACCGTCGCATAGAGCTTCGTCCCGTCCTGCGAGGCGGTCACGTCCTTGGTCCAGTGGTGGTTCCTCCCCGCGGGCAGATCGACGATCTTCTCCGCTGGTGCGGTGATCTCGGTCGCACCCTCCTGGTAGGGAAAGGCCACAATTGCATTGGCGTTGGCGACGTAGAGCTTGCCGTTGAGCAGGGTCATGCCGAATGGCGAGAACAGCCCGGTGAGAAAGGCGGTTCTGGTTTCTGCCACCCCGTCGCCGTCCTGATCGCGCAGCAGCGTGATGCGATTGGCGCTATGCGTCCCCGCGCCGGCCTGGCTCTGGAAGAAATTGACGAAGAAGCGCCGTATGCTGAAGCCCTCCTCCGGCCTGGGCGGCGCATTGCTCTCGGCCACCAGCACGTCGCCGTTTGGCAACACATACAGCCAGCGCGGATGGTCGAGCCCGCGGGCATATTCGTTGACTGCAAATCCCTGGGCCGCTGTCGGCTTGGTGCCCTGCGGCCATGGCATGGCCTTGGCGACATGGACGGTCGGCAGCCAGGTCGGATTGGGCTCCGGCAGGGTCGGGTTGGGGCCATAGGTCTCCGCGATCGGAACGGTCGCCTGTTCGCGCGACAGGAAGAAGATCGCTCCTGCGGCGATTACGAGAACAATGATCAGCATGAGAAGGGCGGTAGCCAAGTTTTTCACCAGAACCTCGAAAAACGTCGAAAGGACGCAAACGCGCTTATCGCGTTGCGGTTGCCGACGCAGCGGCCGATCGGGAGAAGTAGGCCGCAAGCGCGCGGACGTCGTCGTCCGTCAGACCCTTCGCGGCATTTGCCATGAGATGGCCGAAGCGCGTTCCGCCACGCTTTCCCGCCCTGAACAACCCAAGCTGCGTCTCGATGTAGGGCGCCGGCTGGCCGGCGATCGAGGGATAGAGCGGGCTGCGGTCCTGTCTGCCGTGACAGCCGAGACAGGCGGGCACATTGGCCTGCCTGACGCCGCTCTCGGCAATTTCCTTGCCGCGCCGGACAAGTGCTGGATCGCCGCCGCCGCCGGGGTGCATCGCCGGCAGGGCAGCGAAATGCTTGGCCAGGTCCGGCCAGAGTTGAGGCCCTGCCGCAATGGCGGGCAGGCTCATCAACCCGCTTGCCCGGCCTTCCTCGGCATAGGCACGCAGGCTTTCAAGCAGATACGCCTCGCTCTGCCCGGCCAGAACGGGTATCGCAGGACCGCGTCCAAAACCGTCCTCGCCGTGGCAGCGGGCGCAATCCGCCAACGCTTGCGGCAGGGTTCCGGCAGCGTCTGCAGGAGGCGCAGGCCTTTCGCCATAGGCGAGATCACGATAGCTGGCTTCGTCCATCGACGGCAGTTCGCGCAGCAAGGCGACCATCGCCCAGACCTCGTCGTCGCGTTCCTGCGTCGGCCAGGCCGGCATGCCGGTGAAACGCACGCCGTGCTTGACGATACGAAAAAGCTCCGCGTCCGACCATTCGCCGACGGCCCCGGCAAGGTCAGGCGGCTGCGGCAGCATTCTCATGACGACAGGAGATCGCGGCTCGCCCGGCGCGCCGTGACAGATGGCGCAGCCGCGTGCGAAATGCCCGGCGGCCGGCTGAATCGCATGGCGCGGCAGAGCCTCTGGAACGTCGACCGCCAGGGCATAGGTGCGCACAGCCGATCGCATGGCGAAATGGAGGAACCATTCCGTGATCTTCCAGTGGCCGCTCGAGGCACCGACATTGAAAAAGCCGATCCAGGCCGCCAGCACCACGACGAAGGGCAGAATGGCAAGCGCTATGGCGAGCTTCTTCCAGCTGATATGCATCAGACCGTCTTCCGCGGTGGTGTGGCGAGGATGCGCGCGAAAAGCGTCACGCCGCCGGCCAGGTAGACCGCGGCGCCGACCAGAAGCATGATGACGCCGCCAAGTTCCTGATCCTGCTGGGCGGAAAGCGCGATGCCGAAGCAGCTTGTCTCGCCGGTCCCATAAAGCGGCCGCGGGGTCAGCGCCAGCAGCGCGCCGAGCAAGGTCATGTGGATGGACGTCAGAAGCAGGGCGAAGGCGCCGGCGGCATAGCCTGTGGTGTCCGAGCCGCGGCGCGGCAGGCAGGCCAGCCACAGGAACAGCCCGGCGGCAAGGAACGTGACCTGCTCGACAGCGGTGACAAACAGCGAGCTTTGCGCCAGAGCCCGCAAGGCCGGTGCGTGCCAGGACCAGACGACGATGAGTTCGACGAGGGAGGCGGGGAGGGCGAGGGTGAACGCCCGGCTCGCACCTGGTGTCGGGCCGAGCGGGACCCCAATCGCCATCAGCGGCGCGGCGATCGCCACCACTCCCATATGCGCCAGCATGTGCGCCGAAAACGAATCCCGCAAGCCATCGAGCAGCGGCCCGAGCCAGACCAGGGCAAGGACGAGGATGCCGAGGATGAGGCAGGCGCGTCTCACCGGATACACTCCGTCAGGAACAATGCAGGCATCGCGGTGAAGATCACGGCGATGAAGCTGAGACCCGAGAGCAGCAGCGTCGCAAAGCCCTGGAACAGGGTCCGGTCGCGTCTCGTCGGATCGTCGTGCGGCGGATCGTCTGTGCCGAACCCCCATTGCCGCCAGGCGAGCCATGCTGACAGCGCGATCAGCGAGAGGGCGATCACGGTGGCGGCGGCGATGCCGGCGCGCACAGCGCTGAAACTCAGCCCGACAAGCTCGGGCTTGGCGCAATAGATCGCCGCGCCGATGTAGCAAACAAGGAAATGCGCAGCCCACACCACCGGCGCAGTGAACAGCGTCCACAGTGTCTCGATCTGTTTTGGGACAAGCCACATCGGCGCCTCACATCGCAGCCGGAAAGAGGCCGATGATGGCGAAGGTGGTGACGGCGGCAATCAGCAGGAAATGCCAGTAGAGCACCACATTGCCTAGATCCAGGTCATGCTTCGGCGTCAGTCGGCCGGCCAGCGAGCGGGCCAGGCAATAGGCCTGCATGACTGTGCCGAGCGCTGCATGGGCGAGCACCCAGATCACCAGGATCCAGACGATTGCGGGATAGACGTGGCGCGTCGGGTCCATGCCTGGAGACAATGGCGCGGCCAGGCCTGTGGCGGACGCGGCAACGGTCGTTAGCAGGGACAGCACCAGCAAGCCGCGCATAGTGGCCGTAGCGCCGCGCCTGTTGACCGTGCGTGCCGCCACCATCAGGCCCCACGCCGCAGCGAACAGGCTGGCAGCCACCAGCGACCAGACCGCATCGGGCCCGGCAATCCCCGCGGTGAAGTCGGAATGGATCGTCCAGTAGAAGAAATAGCCGAAGACGAGGCTGGCGAACGCGGTGCCATCGCCCACCATGGTGATGAACATCGCCCACCAGCCGACCGAATCGGAGCCGGAGGCATAAAGCGGCAGGCTGAGGCCCAGGCCGACATCCTTTTCCGGCTTCTCGGGGATTTCGCCAGTGCCCGTCCAGAGCCAGTAGATGATGGCGCAAAAGCAGATGAATGCGGCCAGAGCCGTCGCGATCCACCAGTGGAAGGTAAGCGCGATGAAGGCGCCTCCGAGCGAAAGAGCCGAGACGATGGTGACATGGGAGGTGCCGCCGACGCGCAGCACCTGGACGGGTTCGGCGTCGAGCACGGTGGTGACCAGTCCCTCGCGCCATCCCTCTTCCGCGTCGGGCAGATAATAGCGGCCTTCATTGACTTTGCGGGCAAGGTCCTTCTGGTCCCACAAGGGGTAGCGGCTGCGCACGATGGGTATCGAGCGGACGCCCCAGTTCTCCTCCGGCTCGGAAATCCATTCCAGCGTGCCGGCATTCCACGGGTTGAATTCGCCGCGCGGCTGCCGGTGCTTTGGCCTGAGCACGTCGAAGACGACCACCAGCACGCCCGCGGCGAAAATGAAGGCTCCGGCCGTCGAGATCAGGTTCAGCCAGTTCCAGCCGATTTCGGCCGGATAGGTGAAGACGCGGCGGGGCATGCCGCGCAAGCCGCTCAGATGCATGGGGAAAAAGGCGATGTTGAAGCCGCAGAACATCAGCCAGAAGGCGAGCCGCCCCAACCGGTCTGAGAGCTTCTTCGCGTCGATCAGCGGGTAATAGTAATAGAGCCCGGCCACGACCGGGAAAAGCATGCCGCCGATCAGCACATAATGGAGATGCGCAACGACAAAATACGTGTCGTGGGCCTGCCAGTCGAAGGGTGCGAGCGCCACCATGACGCCCGTCAGGCCACCAATGACGAAGATGGCCAGCCCTCCGGTGCCGAACAGCATCGGGGTCGAGAAGATCACCCGGCCGGCCAGCATGGTGGCGATGAAGACGAAGATCTGCACGCCCGTCGGGATCGCCACCGCCTCGGAGGCCGCCGAGAAGAAGGCCAGCGAGATCTGCGGCAGGCCTGTGGCAAACATATGGTGCACCCACAGGCCGAAGGAAAGGAACCCTGTCCCCACTGCCGCGAGCACGATCCAGGAGTAACCGACGATCGGACGCTGGGAAAAAGTCGGCACGATCATGGCCATCAGCGCGATCGCCGGCAGGAAGATGATGTAGACTTCCGGATGGCCGAATATCCAGAACAGATGCTGCCACAGCAGCGGGTCGCCGCCGCGCGCTGCGTCGAAGAACGGCCAATCGAACATCCGTTCCATCTCGAACAGGAGGTCGCCGGCGATCAGCGGGGGGAAGGCGAACAGGATCATTCCGGCAACGATCAGCAGGTACCAAGCGAAGAGCGGCATCAGGTTGATGCGCATGCCCGGCGCGCGGCATTTCATGATGCCGACGATGAGCTCGACGGCGGCCGCGATCGAGGCGACTTCGATGAAGGAAAGGCCGAGCAGCCAGATGTCGGCGCCAATGCCGGAGAACTCCTTGTCGGTGGCGAGCGGCGGATACATGAACCAGCCTGCCGACGGCGCCGCATTGAAGAAGATCGAGCCGCAGACGAAGATACCGCCGAGCAAAAAGCTCCAAAAACTGAAGGCTCCGAGGCGCGGAAACGGCATTTCGCGGGCGCCCAGCATCGGCGGCAGCAGGAAGATCGCGACCGCCTCGAAGATCGGCACCGCGAACAGGAACATCATCACCGTGCCGTGCAGGGTGAAAGCCTGGTTGAATAAGTCGGCCGAGAGGAGGTCGTTGTCGGGCACGGCGAGCTGCAGCCGCACCAGGAGCGCGAGCACGCCGGCAAACAGCATGAAGGCGAAGGCCGCCGAGCCGTACCAGAGGCCGATCTGGTAATTGTTCACCGAGGTCCAGTAGCGCCAGCCGGTTGGATTGGCCCAGACGGCGCGCAGCCGCTGTTCCTGCGCCTTGTATTCTTCCGGCGAACGCTCCTTGACAGCAGCGCTCATCGCAGGCCCCTCAGCCAGGCGGCTATGGCGCGAATGTCGCCCGGCGGCAACATGTCGAAGGCCGGCATCCCGGAACCAGGCTTGATCAGGTCGGGCCGGGCGATGAAGCGGGTGACGGCGTCTTCGGTGTTGGGCAGGATTCCGGCTGCGACGGTGGCGCGAGAACCGATATGCGAAAGGTCCGGGCCGATCAGGCCGCGCGCATCGGTGCCCGCGACGAAATGGCAGGACCCGCAGCCATGGCGCAGGAACAGCGCGCCGCCGCTTGCGCCGGCCCCTTCCGCGGGAATTGCCTGGGCGGCAAGCCAGGACCGGAAGGCTTCGGGCGCCATGGCGACGGCCGAGAGCGCCATCAGCGCGTGAGACGTGCCGCAATATTCCGCGCACGGGCCGCGGAATATACCAGCTTTGGTGGCCATGATCGAAAGCCTGTTGGTGCGGCCGGGGATCATGTCCATCTTGCCGCCGAGCGGTGGGATCCAGAAGGAATGGATCACATCGGCGCTTTTCACGGTCAATTCGACCCGCTCGCCGACCGGCAGCCTGATCTCGTTGGCGGAAGTGACCGGCGGTCCCTGAGGAGGGTGATAGACAACTTCCCACCAGAACTGCCTGCCGGTGACTTCGATCCGCAGGGCGGCGGGGCTCGCCTGGGCGAAGGGCCGAAGGCCAGGCATCAGCCACAGCCCATAGGCGAGCAGCGCACAAAGCGTGACCGAGGGGAAGACTACGCCGCCCCAAAGGATGATGCTGCTGGCAGATTTTTCGGCCAGCCTGCGGCGATTGACCAGGGCTGCATGAATAAGCAGGCCGACCACGCCCAGCCAGATGACCGCGCCGCCGCTTAGCATGACCCAAAACAGCATTTCTATCTGCTGCGCTTCCGCTCCCGCGGGCTCAAGTGCCGACTGAGTGCTCGACTGGGCGCCGGCAGAGCCGCTCGCGAGCAACAATGACGCAGCTGACAGGCTGAAATATCGACCCATTTGCAACCCCTCCGCGGTAAACCGGCGAGAGGGGAGGAAGGTTCCGGGCAACTGAGCTTTCCAACTGGTGGAATGAACGTGTCGGTCGAGTCCGAATGTAGGTTCCAGTCGGCGGTTTTGCGTGTCGGCGGTTTTGCGCGCGAGTCTTGAGATGCGCACCGGGATTTGCGATGAACGCGTCGATGGCTTTCTGCAACAAGACGCGGGCCTCGCGTGTCAAACCTTTGGGCCGGAAGTGGCCGGAGCTCGTGGCGCCGCAGAGGCTACGGATTCTTCACAGCAGTCCTTTTTGGTTCGGTCACCAGAAATCCTTGTGGTCGGTTACGATCTCTTCTTCGAGTTCAGGGAATGGGCCACGGATTGCTACATGGCGCCGTCCGGCGGCGAACACTTGGTGACAACTCAGATCGAGGGTCAGATTCTCCGAATTGTCTCCGGTCAGCTCGGCCAGCCGCCTTTCGCTGAGTCCGTAGACCACGGTGCCGATGCCAGCCCAGTAACAGGCCCCGGCGCACATGCAGCACGGCTCGACCGAGGTCACCAGAGTGCATCGCTCGAGAAAGGTCGGGTCGTATTGCTGCGCGGCCGCGCGGGCCACGTTTGCCTCTGCGTGGCCAACGCCGCGATCCCGGGCGTAGGTGTTGCCCGACGAAAGCAGCACGTCGCCTTCCGGCCCGACCAGGAGCGCCCCAAAAGGATGATTGCCACTCGCCCGGCTCTCGGTGGCGATCTCCACGGCGAGACGTAGATATTCGGTATCGCTCTTCATGGCCGCCTCCTTGGGGTGCCCGTTCGTAACTGTACGCGTAAAGAGCTCTTGGACAATTTTCAACGAGTGACGAAACAATTGCGCTCGATCGCCGTTTGCGCGTCATGGCGGGTATTTTGGGCGGGTATTTTGGGCGGGTGATTTGGGCGGGTGTTGGACTGCCCAGAGGAGGCGACGATGAGCGCAACCGGCTTGGAAGTTTTTGACAAAACCCTGCAGACGACAAACATCTGGCTGGACGAGATCATGGCCGATCACGGGCCCGACAGGCGCGTGGCCTGGCATATGCTGGGAGCCGTTCTACGCACCTTGCGGGATTGGCTGCAGATCGAACTGGCTGCCAATTTGGGGGCTGAACTGCCGCTTCTTGTGCGCGGAGCCTACTATGATCGGTATCGGCCGCGTGATCTGCCGACGAGCAGCCGTTCGTTGGAGGATTTTTTGCAGCGGGTGGCCGAGGAGATGAAATCCACTCGACCGGTGAATCCCGAGGATGCGACGAGATCCGTGTTCAAGGTACTCGCCAGGCATGTCGACCTCGGCCAGTCGGCCAAGGTGCGGGACGCGTTGCCGAAGCAGATCCGGGCGCTTTGGCCCGAAAGTGTTGGAGTCTAGCAGCAAGACCAAAGTCGGGCCTGCCGATGCGGTTCTCAACTGCCTCCGCCCGGGCGATCGTTTTCCTCGCGATACAGTCGCTCGGTGGCCCGATCGCTTTCTCTGCGCTCTGCAGGCCCACGGCGTCGCCACGTAAGGAGTGCGTAGGCGAGCACGATTGCCAGCAGTAGCGGGCCGCCAGCAACGACGATCAACCACATGCTGTTCTCGAACATGGAACATCTCCTTTCCCTCGTTTCGTTACCGAGCAGGAGCGAAACCGTTGCTCCCGGTGCAGGGTTGGACACCGCAGTGCAACTCTCTTCGCCGAATGGCCAGTGATTCGCCATTCAACTGCTGAACGCGGGCAACTGCTGAACGCGGGCAACTGCTGAACGCGGGCGGTTTATTCCCTCAGAAAAGCAACTTGTACCCAGCGGGCTGTTGCGCTCGGCAAGCGCTGGTGGAAGAATGGACTTCCCTCGGAAACGTTCCATTGTGCGAGCCATTCGCTGGCTGAATTCCAGGCGTTCACGATATCTGTCTGGACCCCTAACATCCGGTCGCGGACGCACTACGTGTAATAGGGAACCACAAAGGCTTTCCGACAGTTGAGTGAAGAGGCGACAGCAACCAGACCGGCCGGGGCGAGGAATACCATGCGCGAGAACCACTCCGACGTCTTCGATCTGTTTTCGGAGATTTACACCAATGCGGCGCAGGAGGAGATAAGCATCCAGCAATATCTCCTTGCCTGCCGCGAGGATAAATCGATGTATGCTTCGGCGCCCGAGCGGATGGTCGAGGCGATCGGCGAGCCCACCCTGATCGACACCAGCATGGATGAGCGGCTCGGCCGCATTTTCTCGAACAGGACAATCAAGGTCTATCCCACCTTCGCCGAGTTCTATGGCATGGAGGACACGATCGAGCGCATAGCCGGCTATTTCCGCTATGCCTCTCAGGGGCTCGAGGAGCGCAAGCAGATTCTCTATCTGCTTGGCCCTGTCGGCGGCGGCAAGTCCTCGCTCGCCGAACGGCTGAAGAAGCTGATGGAGGAGCGTCCGATCTATACGCTGAAGGTCGGCGGCCAGATCAGTCCGGTTTTCGAATCGCCGCTCGGGCTTTTCAATCCTGACCGCATGGGCGACCTTTTGGAGGACAAATACGGCATCGCGCGGCGCCGGCTGAACGGTCTTATTTCGCCATGGGCGGCCAAGCGCCTCGACGAACTGTCCGGCGACATCTCCAAGTTCAGCGTCGTCAAGCTGATGCCTTCGCGGCTACGCCAGATCGGCATCTCCAAGACCGAGCCAGGCGATGAGAACAACCAGGACGTTTCGGCCCTGGTCGGCAAGGTCGACATAAGACAGCTCGAGCATTTCAGCCAATCCGATCCGGACGCCTATTCCTACAGCGGCGGCCTGAACCGGACCACGCAGGGGCTGCTCGAGTTCGTCGAGATGTTCAAAGCGCCGATCAAGGTCCTGCATCCGTTGCTGACCGCTACCCAGGAAGGCAGCTACAACGGTACGGAAAACTTCGGATCTTTCCCGTATCAGGGCATCGTCGTAGCCCACTCCAACGAATCGGAATGGCTGCAGTTCAAGAACAACAAGAACAACGAGGCATTCCTCGACCGTATCCTGGTGGTCAAGGTGCCGTATTGCCTGCGGGTCACCGAAGAAAGGCAGATCTACGAAAAGCTGCTGCGCGAAAGCGAATTGGCCTCCAGTTCCTGTGCACCGGAGGTTCTCGACATTCTCAGCCGGTTCACCGTCTCGACCCGTCTGGCCGAGCATGACAATTCGCCGCTCTACACCAAGATGCGCGTGTATGACGGCGAGAACCTCAAGGACATAGATCCCAAGGCGAAGTCGGTTCAGGAATACCGCGATGCCGCCGGGGTCGATGAAGGCATGACCGGCGTCAGCACGCGCTTTGCCTTCAAGATCCTGTCGCAGACCTTCAACTACGACACCAAGGAAGTGGCCGCCGATCCCGTGCACCTGATGTACATTCTGGAGGAGGCGATCAAGCGCGAGCAGTTCCCCAAGGAAACGGAAGCCGCCTATCTCGACTTCATAAAGTCGGAACTGGCCACGCGCTATGCCGAGTTCATCGGCCATGAAATTCAGAAGGCCTATCTGGAGTCCTACAGCGAATACGGCCAAAACCTGTTCGACCGCTACATCGCCTATGCCGATGCCTGGATCGAGGACCAGGACTACAAAGACCCCGATACCGGCCAGATCCTCAATCGCGAGGTGCTGGACAACGAACTGTCGCAAGTCGAAAAGCCGGCCGGCATTGCCAACCCCAAGGACTTCCGCAACGAGGTCGTGAAGTTCACGTTGCGCGCAAGGGCGAGGAACCATGGCCGCAACCCGTCGTGGACGAGCTATGAAAAGCTGCGCGAAGTCATCGAGAAGCGGATGTTCGGCCAGGTCGAGGATCTGCTCCCGGTGATCAGCTTCGGCTCCAAGCAGGACAGCGTAACGGAGAAGCGGCATACCGAGTTCGTGCATCGGATGGTCGGACGCGGTTACACCGAACGCCAGGTCCGCCGGCTGGTGGACTGGTACATGCGGGTGAACAAGGCGGGCTGAGTCCGGCCGGGATGGTTCCATGCCGATCTTTGTCGATCGCCGACTGAACCCAAAGGACAAGAGCCTCGGCAACCGCCAGCGCTTCCTGAAGCGTGCGCGCGAAGAGCTGAAGCGAAGCATCCGGGATCGGATCCGTACCGGCAAGATCGCCGATGTCGACAGCGAGCACACCGTCTCGATGCCGGCGAGGGGCACAGCAGAGCCGAGCTTCAGCGATGCCAAGGACAGCGGCCGGCGACAGCACATCCTGCCGGGCAACAAGCATTTCGCCCCTGGCGACCGGGTTCCCAAGCCCGGCCAGGGCGGCGGCGGCTCGTCTCCCGGCAAAACGGTCTCGGAGGACGATTTTCGTTTCGTGCTCTCGCGCGAGGAGGTGCTCGACCTCTTTTTCGAGGATCTCGAACTTCCCGACATGGTCAAGCTCAACCTCAAGGAGATACTATCCTTCAAACCGCGCCGCGCCGGGTTCGCTGCGACCGGTTCGCCGACCAACATCAATGTCGGGCGCACGATGCGAAACAGCCATGGTCGCCGGATTGCGCTAAGGCGCCCCAAGCAGGAGGAACTCGATGCGATTGCGGAGCAACTCGCAATCCTGGAGGCCGAGCCGCAGAGCGCGGCGCCGGCACGCCAGCGCATTGCAGCGTTGCGGGAGGAGCTTGAGCGACTTGAGCGCCGCCGCAAGCGGATCGCCTATGTCGATCCCGTCGACATCCGCTTCAACCGTTTCGACGCCCAGCCCGTGCCGAATGCCAATGCGGTCATGTTCTGTCTCATGGACGTATCCGGCTCGATGGGCGAACGCGAGAAGGATCTGGCCAAGCGCTTCTTCGTGCTGCTGCACCTGTTCCTGAAACGGCGCTACGACCGCACCGAAATCGTCTTCATCCGCCATACGCACGAGGCGCAGGAGGTGGACGAGGAAACCTTCTTCTACAATACGCAAAGCGGCGGCACGGTTGTTTCCACGGCACTCGAGGAAATGCACCGCATCATCGCGCAACGCTATCCCAGCAACGAGTGGAACATCTATGCCGCCCAAGCGTCGGACGGCGACAATTTCGTCACCGATTCCGAGCGCTGCATCGGCTTGATGGACGGCCAGGTCATGCGCCTGTGCCAGTATTTCGCCTATGTCGAGATCATCGACGAACGTGAGAGCCATATTTTCGGCACCACCGACAATGGGACCTCGCTCTGGCGCGCCTACAGCGTTGTCAACCAGCGATGGCCGAATTTCCAGATGAGCCGTATCGCCAACGCAGCCGACATCTATCCGGTCTTTCGCCAGCTCTTTGCCAGGCAGCCGGTCCTGCAGAAAAGCGCTTGAGGGGAGCCGATGGCGAACCAGACCAGCACGTCGGGCCAGACCAGCAAGTCGGGCCAAACCAGCAAATCAGGCCCAACCAGCAAACCAGGCCAAACCAGCAGATCAGGTTTGCTCTTTTCGGGGTCCGACTGGGATTTCAAGACACTGTCGCGCGCCTACGACGCGATCGAGGCGATCGCGATCGAAGAGCTTCACCTCGACATCTATCCGGTGCAGATGGAGATCATCTCGTCCCAGCAGATGCTCGACGCCTATTCCTCGGTCGGCATGCCGCTGATGTATCGCCACTGGTCCTTCGGCAAGCATTTCCTCTACCAGGAATTGCTCTATCGCAAAGGCGGGCGGGGGCTCGCCTATGAGCTGGTGATCAATTCCAATCCTTGCATCGTCTACCTGATGGAGGAAAACACAATGGCCCTGCAGGCCCTGGTGACAGCTCATGCAGCGCTTGGCCATAATCATTTTTTCAAGAACAATCATCTGTTCCGGCAATGGACGGACGCCAGCGCGATCCTGAGCTATCTGGACTTTGCCAAGGGTTACATTGCCCGTTGCGAGGAGCGGCACGGCGTTGCCGCGGTGGAGGCGATCCTCGATGCGGCCCACGCGCTGATGGAACAGGGGGTCTTCAGATATCGCCGGCCGCCGAAGCTGTCGTCGGAGCGGCAGCGTGTAGGCGTTCGTGAGCGCCTGGAGTACGAAGAGCGTTCTTACAACGATCTGTGGCGCACGCTGCCGCCTTCGAAGGGCGGAGACAATGTTGGGGCAAAGGATTCCAACATCGCGGAGCGAAAGAAAACGCTCAAGCTGCCCGAGGAGAACCTGCTTTACTTCCTGGAAAAAAACAGCTTGGTCCTGGAGCCCTGGCAGCGTGAAATCGTCAGGATCGTCCGCGTCGTCGCGCAATACTTTTATCCGCAGCGGCAAACACAGGTGATGAACGAAGGCTGCGCCACCTTCGTGCACTACACGCTGATGAACATGCTGTTCGATCGTGGCCTGATCAGCGAAGGCGCGATGCTGGAAATCCTGCGCAACCATTCGAACGTGATCTTTCAGCCAGGCTTCGACGACCCGCGGTTTTCCGGTATCAATCCTTATGCGTTGGGCCTCGACATGATGCAGGACATCCAGCGCATAGCGACCGAGCCGACCGCCGAGGATCGTGACTGGTTCCCCGATATCGCCGGCAACGGCAATTGGCGCGAAACCCTGCTCGACGCGTGGGCGAACCATCGCGACGAATCTTTCATCCGCCAGTATCTGAGCCCCGCCCTGATGCGGAAATGGCGGTTCTTTGTCCTCGCCGACGCCGCCAGCGAGCCGCATTACGAAGTCGCGTCGATACACAATGAGCGTGGCTACGAAAAGATACGCGCCGGGCTCGCCCAGAGCTACGACATCGGCGCGAGCCGGCCGGATATCCAGGTTGTGGATGTCGATCTGCTCGGCGACCGGCAGTTGCGACTGGAGCACAAGGTGAAGAACGGCATCATGCTGGAGGAGGCCGGTCGCGACGCGACGCTGCGCCATATCCGGACCCTGTGGGGCTATGAGGTCAGCCTGGCGGCGATCGATGCGCAAACCGGCGCGACGCTCAACGAACGTTCGACCAGCCAAATCGGGGAATGACCAAAACCGGGAATGGCCGGCGACGGCGTCGTTCTACCGCCGGGTTTTTACTCCTGGGTCCAATGCTCCGGGTCCAATGCCCTGGCCGTCGGACCCGGGAAGGTCGGTTCCGTGGGGATCTCCGGTGGTATATCGGGAGGAATTTCGACGGGCTGCCTTTCGGGGCTGGGAACGGGATCAGGCGAAGGCGGAGGAACGCCCGGAGGCTCACCAGGCGGAGTCTCCGGCGGAGCAGGCGGCCGGGCCGGCTCAGGATTGGGATTATCCGGTATCGGCACGGGATTGTTCGGGTCTGGATCAGGATCGGTCATCGGAGACTCCCCGAAGCTTGCTTCACATCTCCTCGGCGCCAATGTGTTTCCACTCAACAGCTCCGGCGCCAATGAATGGCTCGTTCTCGCTGTCGACCCCGGCCTAGACGTGGGTCGTTCACAGCGGCATTCTCCTTCCGTTTCCTCGGAGGAGGATCATCCAGGGTGACAACCATCGCGCCGAACGATGGTTCCATGGCTTGGCGGTGGGGCTCAATGCCGGCGGCGTTGAATAATGGAGCGGCGGCTCCACCGGCGAGCACGCTATGTACGCCGCGTATTGCCAAGACGGTTCAGGGAGGAACAGCATGCGCGCGTTCATGATTGTCACCCTTCTTCTGGTCGCAATCGCAATGGCGCTGTCGCTCGCACACGCGTTGGAGTTGCCCGGCAAGTTGCGCCTCAAGGAGGCCACCTACAAATCTGTGCAGGAGATCTACTATCCCGGCTTCACGATCGGCGGGTTTGCCGAGATCGGCGGCATCATTGCACTCGCCATCCTGCTTTACCTCACGCCCTATCCAGGCGGTCGATTCTGGTGGACTTTGGCGGCCCTTGTCTTCCTGGTGGCGGAACATGCGACCTATTGGCTGGTAACACATCCCGTCAACAATTTCTGGGTGCAGGACGTCGCAGTGTCGAAACCAGCCGCGACGTTTTTTTCAATGCTCCGCCGGAAGCAAAGCGGCGACTGGAAAGACTTGCGCGATGTTTGGGAAGCCTCGCACGTCGCCAGGGCAGGCCTGGCGATGCTGAGCCTGATCTCGATTGCTGTCGCCGCGACATTTTATGCTGGGAGTGAATAGCACGTGGGATGCGCAGCGACGCTACTTGTTCGTCCGCATCTTTTGCCTTGGATTGATCCCGCCAAGGGCGTTCGTGTCGTTCTCGACGTCGCCTTCAATGGTGTTTTCGCCTTCGAGCAAGAGTTCGTCGCCTTCCTTGATCGTGCCCTTGGAGCTGCCGATGCCGGGATTGTTCCTCAGATCGGCATCGCTCGGCTTTTTCCACTTTGGATGTTTGGTTCCGCTCATGGCACAGCTCCTTCGAAAAGGGTCCTGTTCTAGAAAAAGGGTCCTGTCCTAGAAACAGCACGGCGCGATGAATGTTCCGCCCGAAACTCACCTTGACGCGGCCTTGTCAGAGAGGCGGCTAAACCCCGAACGGATAGGTGTCGGGAACGCCGGTTCCGACATGCTCCGGCCCAAGCGGCGTCACCGCGACGGTTTCGTCAAACCAGACGAACGCGTCAAACTGCTGGGCAAGAGAGGCATTCGCGTAATGGCTGCGCAGTTCGGTTTCCGGCCGATAGATCACGCCGATGAAGCGCTCCAGCCGACGCTCCAGAAGCCGCTCGCGCAACGTATCGTCGCGCTTGATGTCGAGCAGGAAACGCGAGACGCCGCTATCATGGCAAAGCCGCTCGTAGCTATCGCTATGGGAAGGCCGCACCCGCTTGATCTCCATCTCGCTGTCCCAGTCGGAGGCCGCGGCGACTGTCCCGGAATGCGTGCTGAGCCCGATCAAGGCTGCCTCGTCGCCGAAGCGCTGGCGGCAGAACTGGCCGATGTTCACTTCGTCCCTGACAATCCCCATTTCGGTGTAGCGGGCATCGCCGATATGGGAATTATGCGCCCACACGACTGCCTTGGCGTTGGGGCCGCGAGCTTCCAGCAGATGCTCGAGCGTCTCGAACATATGGGTATCGCGTAAATTCCAGGACTGCGCGCCGCCATAGTACATGATCCGGTAGTAGCGTTCCGCGGAAGCGATCAGCCGGGCATTCTGGGTGGCATCCATGAAATCGGCGCCGTCCTGCTGGGCATAGTCGAGTTGCCTGGCAAGCAGTTCGCGGCATTGTTCGAGCACGGCCTGCTCGCATTTCTCGTAGCCGGAGGTGAGCGCGACACGGCCGTAGGTGGATGGTTCATGCTGCCAAGGCGTCAGGCAGCCATAGCGTTCACGCGCGATCTTTGCTGCCTGCGGATCGACCCGATCGAGATATTGTAGAACCGCGGCGATCGATCCGCTCATATTGTAGATGTCGAGGCCATAGAACCCGGCGAGCCGGGACGATAGCCTGATGCGCTCGTTGTGATGTCGCATCCAGTCGACGAACGCCGCAACGTCGGTGTTGCGCCACATCCAGGTGGGAAACCGCTGGAACGGCGGATCGGCGTTGGCGCGTGGCGGCCGATGGCGGACGTAGCGGTCGATCGCCGCTGCATCAGGCCAGTCGGCCTCGACAGCGACAATGGTGAAGCCGTGCTTCTCGATGAGCCTGCGGGTGATCGCGGCGCGGGCCCGGTAGAACTCCGACGTGCCGTGGCTCGCTTCACCGAGCAGGACGACGCGCCGGTCGCCAAACCGATCGAACAATTCGCCGAACGCCGGATCGTCGAAATCCGGCAGCGGTTCGGCCGCCGCCGCGATCATCTCCGGCAGGCTGCGCGTGCGTGCGCGTCCGGACGGGCGATCATTCGCGATACGGTTGCCGTTCTCGGGCCAGCCCTGCTCGCCAATGAGCGGGACAAACCGCACGCCGCCGAAATCCTCCTCGCTGTAAGTCGCAGCGCCGGTTCGGGTGACCTTGAGAAGGCGCTGATCATGCGGATCGTCGCCGACCGGGATGACGAGCCTGCCACCGACGTCGAGCTGTTCCTGAAGCGCGAGCGGCGCACCGGGTCCGCCGGCGGCGACCAGAATGGCGTCGAAGGGCGCTGCGTCGGGCCAGCCTTTGGTGCCATCGCCGGTGCGGACTTCGATATTGTCGTAGCCAAGCTCTTGGAACCGCTGTCTCGCCGTTTCGGCCAACCCGGCGTGGCGCTCGATCGTGTAGACGCGTTCGACGATCCGGCTCATCACGGCAGCCGCGTAGCCCGAACCGGTGCCAACCTCGAGGACATGGTCGCCCGTTCCGATTTCCGCCATCTCGATCATCAAGGCGACGATGTAGGGCTGCGATATCGTCTGACCCTCGGCGATCGGCAACGGCCCGTCCTCGTAGGCGAATTCTTCAAAGCCGGGAGCGACGAAAGCCTCGCGCGGAACCTCGCGCATCACTTCCAGCACTTCGCGGTCATGGATGCCACGGCGGCTGAGATGGACTTCGACCATTCGGTTGCGTGCGTGGGAAAGATCGAGCATCTTTTTGCTCCTCTTGCGAGCAGACAGCCCCCGATTGTCCCCTAATCGTGCCCGACGGCTCATCGGGTATGCGCTCGGCCTCAGCAACTCATGGCCGGCGGCTAGTCTCCTTAACCATTGGCGAGCTTTCAGGTTCCTGCAAAAGAGCGATTGGCGGGCGCAAATGGCGGCTCCAGCCGAACTTATTTCCGTGAAAATCCTTTCTCCAGAGCGATGTCACTCCAGATATCGACGGGCGAACGCATTCTGGAGAATTTTCGATGAACGACGAGGCTCAGAAAGCTGCGACCACAGCCGGCCGTTATCAGGTCGATCTCATGGATGGTTATTGGCGGGCCGCGAACTACATTTCGGTTGGCCAGATCTATCTGATGGACAATCCGCTGCTGCGCGAGCCGCTGAAAGCCGAACACGTCAAGCCGCGGCTGCTTGGCCATTGGGGCACGACGCCTGGCCTCAACTTCATCTACGTCCACCTGAACCGCGTCATCCGTCAACGCGGTCTCGACGTTCTGTTTATCTGCGGCCCAGGTCATGGCGGCCCGGCGATGGTCGCGAACACCTGGCTCGAGGGCAGCTACAGCGAAATCTATCCCGAAATCGGCCAGGGCGAAGATGGCCTGAGGAAACTTTTTCGGCAATTCTCCTTCCCCGGAGGAGTGCCGAGCCACGCTGCTCCGGAAACGCCCGGCTCGATCCATGAAGGCGGAGAACTGGGATATGCGCTGGTCCATGCTTTCGGCGCGGCCTTCGACAATCCCGATCTGGTGGTCGCCTGCGTCGTCGGCGACGGCGAAGCGGAAACCGGTCCGCTCGCGGCGGCATGGCACTCCAACAAGTTCCTCAACCCGGCATCCGACGGCGCTGTCCTGCCGATCCTGCATCTCAACGGCTACAAGATCGCCAACCCGACGATCCTTGCCCGCATGGATGACGTGGAATTGCGCGCCCTGTTCGCCGGCTATGGCTACGAACCTTTTTTCGTCGAAGGTCACGAGCCGGTTCCCATGCATCGGTTGATGGCCACCAAGCTGGACACCGTGCTCGACAGAATCCGCTCGATCCAGGAGCGCGCGCGTACGCCGTTCTGGCAAGGAGAGCGTCCGCTGTGGCCGATGATCGTGCTGCGCAGCCCGAAGGGGTGGACCGGCCCGAAGGAGGTCGATGGCAAGAAGGTCGAGGATTTCTGGCGCTCGCATCAAGTGCCGGTGTCGAACGCCCGCAGCAATGCGGGACACCGCAAGATCCTCGAAGACTGGATGCGGAGCTACGAACCGGAAAAGCTGTTCGACGACAGCGGGCATCTTCTTCCAGAGCTGGCGGCGCTTGCGCCAACCGGATCCAAGCGCATGGGCGCAACCCCCTATGCCAACGGCGGACTGCTGAAGCGCGACCTCGTGCTTCCCGATTGGAAAAACCTGGCGCTCGATGTGCCGCGTCCGGGTGGCGCCAAGGCCGAGGCGACGCGGGTTCTCGGGGGCTATCTTCGCGACGTCATGAGCCTGAATGCGCAGGCCGGGAATTTCCGGCTGATGGGGCCGGACGAGACATCCTCCAACCGGCTTGACGAGGTATTCGAGGTTACCGACCGGGTCTGGATGCAGCGGATAGAGCCCTATGACGTAAAACTCTCCCGGGACGGCCGCGTCATGGAAGTGCTCAGCGAGCATCTCTGCCAGGGATGGCTGGAGGGCTATCTGCTGACCGGCCGCCATGGCCTGTTCTCCTGTTACGAGGCGTTCATCCACATCGTCGATTCCATGGTCAACCAGCATGCGAAATGGCTGAAGACATCCCGCGAACTTGCCTGGCGCGAGCCGATCGCTTCCCTCAATTACCTGCTGACCTCGCATGTCTGGCGGCAGGATCACAACGGCTTCAGCCACCAGGATCCGGGCTTTGCCGATTTCGTCGCCAACAAGAAGGCCGACACGGTCAGGCTCTATTTCCCGCCGGATGCCAACACGCTGCTGTGGATCACCGACCATTGCCTGAGAACCTATAACCGCATCAACGTCATCACCGCCGGCAAGCAGCCGGCGCCGCAATTTCTGTCTGTCGAAGCCGCGGAAGTGCATTGCAGGGCGGGGGCGGGGATCTGGGAGTGGGCCGGGACGGTTGCCAAGGGCGAGGATCCGGATGTGGTCATGGCCTGCGCCGGCGACGTGCCGACACTGGAGACGCTCGCGGCCGCCGACATTCTGCGTTCGGCGCTTCCCGACCTGAAGGTACGCGTCGTCAACGTGGTCGACCTGATGACGCTGCAGTCGAATTCAGAGCATCCGCATGGCCTGGCGGACGAGGATTTCGACGCGCTGTTCACGAAGGCCAGGCCGGTCATCTTCGCCTATCACGGCTATCCCTATCTCATCCACCGCCTGACCTACCGGCGCGCCAACCATGACAACATGCACGTGCACGGCTTTCGCGAGGAAGGCACCACGACGACGCCGTTCGACATGGTCGTGCTCAATGAGCTCGACCGCTACCACCTGGCGCTCGCGGCGGTCGAACGCGTGCCTGGGCTCGCCGAACGGGCGAAAGACCTTGCCGCCGAACTTCACGGGAAGCTTGCCGAACACAAGGTTTACGTCCGCGAGCATGGCGAAGACATGCCCGACATCCAGGAGTGGAACTGGCCCGAGAACAGCGCGACGAAGGCTGGCGACTGATGCGACAGGCAATTCTGGCACTGAACGCCGGCTCCTCCAGCATCAAGTTCGGACTATACGATCTGGAACCCTCCGCCGAACTGCAACTCGTCTCGCGTGGCACGCTGGATCTGGGCGATGCGCCGAGGCTCAGCGCGAAAGCGGCCGACGGAACAGTGCAGTGTGATCGGCGGCTTGCCGCAGACGCACGCGATACGGGCATCGGCGATTTGCTCCGCTGGATCGAGAGCGAACTTGGTGGCAGGAAACTGGTGTGCGCCGGTCACCGCATCGTGCATGGCGGGCGCGAGTTCGTCGAACCCGTCCGCCTGACACCGGCTGTGATCGAGGCGTTGGACAGGCTGACGCCGCTTGCGCCGCTGCACCAGCCCCGCAGTCTCGCGCCGATCCGCACACTTGCCGCGCTGCGGCCGGATCTGCCGCAGGTCGGCTGCTTCGACACCGCCTTCCATCAGACGATCGATCCGATCGTGAGCCGCTTCGCGCTGCCGCGCAAATACGATGCGGACGGGATCCGCCGCTACGGGTTTCACGGTCTTTCCTACCAGTACATCGCTGGGCGGCTCAAGGCGATGTCGCCGGCGCTTGCAGCGAAGCGGACGATCGTCGCCCATCTCGGCAACGGGGCGAGCCTGTGCGCCATGCGCGACGGGAGAAGCTTCGACACGACGATGGGCTTTTCCGCGCTCGACGGGCTGGTCATGGGCACGCGTTGCGGCGCCATCGATCCGGGCGTGCTTTTGTACCTCGTCCTGGAACGAGGCATCGCCGGAGAGGCTCTGCAGCATATGCTCTATGAGCAATCCGGGCTGCTTGGAATATCCGGCATCTCGGGCGACATGCGCACGCTGGAAGCGAGCGACGACCCCCACGCCCGCGAAGCTGTAGAGCTTTTTGCCTTCAGGGCGGCACGGGAAGCTGCCGCGCTCGCCAACACGCTGGGCGGCCTCGAATGCCTGGTGTTCACCGCCGGCATCGGCGAGCGCTCGGCGCCGGTCCGCAAGGCAATATGCGAAAGGCTTGATTGGCTTGGCGTGGCGATCGACGAGCCATCCAATGCCGCCCATGCCGGGATCATAAGCCGACCTGACAGCAAGGTCGAAATACGCGTCGTCGCGACCGACGAGGAGAGCATCATTGCCCGCCACGCGCGGGTGCGAGGGGATGCTTGATAACGCAGTCAGCGGCGCGTTTTCGGGGCAAGGAACCCTGCGCGTCCGCGACCGTTTCCCCTATCTGATGACCATGGGGGATGATTACCAAAGGGACAAATCCAATGGCGGAGACCACCAATATGGCAGGCACCTCAAAGGCGGCAAACGACGCGCAGGAAGCGATGAAGAAACAGATCGCCGAGCTTCGTCGCGAAATCGCCAAAATAAATCGGACCCTTTCCGACCGTGCCGAGGAGGCACAGGGCTGGTACGAGAGCGCCGCCGAACGGGCCTCGCGCGCAGCCCGGCAATTGCGTAGCCAGGCACACACCGTGACCGAAACCGTCCAGCAGAACCCAGGCACGATCTCTACGGCGATGATGCTTGGCGGCGTGCTCGGCGTTCTTTTGGGAATTGTGATTGCAAAGAGCTCCGAGCCTGAACGGCGGTGGTTCTAGAGCATTTTGCAGCCAAAAATCTTGGTCTGGCGTCCAACAAAATGCGTAAACCAAGGAGTTAGAGCGCGGTTTTGGTCCACCAAAACGCAAAGCGCTCTAGCGGCAGATCACCACCCGCGCGGTGCCGAGGCTGCCTTCGCGTCGCGCGCGCCTGTTCCCTCAGCAGGCCGTAGAGCACCTACGATACATCGCCGCAGCCTGTTGCCTCCTCGTAAGCACGTCGAAGGAGCTTTAGTCCTCTGTGGATCTGGCCCTCGGTCAGACTTGCGTATCCCATCACCAGGCCGAGGCAGCTGCGACCCAATGTCTGGTCGAAGTAATGCGGCGATATCGAATAGATGCCAACTCCGAGCGCGGCGGCTTTATCGATGAACGATGCCGCCATGGAGGGCGGCGTGTCGTGAAACCAGACGACGACGTGCAGACCGGCCTCTGCGCCTTCGACCCGGACGAGATCGCGGAATTCCGCCTGCAGAGCGTCCAGGAGCGCTGCACGTCGGCGGGCATTTTGACGCCGGGCCTTGCGCACGTGGCTTTCGTAGACGCCGGATTCCATCAGGGTCGCAAGCGCCTCCTGTTCGAGGCTGGGGGCATGCCTGTCCGTCAGCCGCTTGGCATGGGCAAAAACCTCCTGCAACTCACGCGGAACGACGACGTAGCCGATCCGCAGCAACGGCGACAGTGTCTTCGAGACCGTACCGATATAGATGACGTTCGACGCGCCTCCCAGCGCGCGAAGCGGCGGTATCGGGTTCATGTCGAAACGATATTCGCTGTCGTAGTCGTCCTCGACGATGTAGGCCCTCTTCTCTTTCGCCCATCCTAGCAGTTGCTGGCGTCGACCCATCGACATTACGCTTCCGAGGGGAAACTGATGTGAAGGCGTGACGTAAGCCAGCCGCGCGTCAACATCCGCCAGCAAGTCCGCCCTGATGCCTTCGGCGTCGACCTCCACCGGGGCGGCGATGGCTCCTGTCATCTCGAAGACGCTCCGTGCCATCGGGTAGCAGGGCTCTTCGATGGCGAAGCCGTCGCCCTCATCGAGAAGCAGGCGGGCGCAGAGATCCAGTCCCTGCTGAGAACCGTTGACGACGAGGATCTCGCTCACCTCGCACCGGATGCTGCGCGCTCGCCATAGATAGCCCTGCAGGGCGGCACGCAGGCGGATCAAGCCACAGGGGTCGCCATAGGACAGCTTGAGCGGCCGTCCCAGCGCAGCATCGTTCATGGCCTTTCGCCAGGCAAGGGTCGGGAAGTCAGAGGCCGACATGTCGCCGTAGCGGAAGTCGGCGACGAGCTTCTCCGACGCAACCCGCATCGGGATGGCTCGGGATCGAAGCCTTTCTGCGAAAGCGGAGAGGCTGTGTGGCTCTGCGGCTGTATCAACGAGGTCTCCCGGCTCGCTGTGCGCGACCTTGATGGCCACCCGTGGCCGCGCGCCATGTCGAATGACCACGAACCCCTCGGCGGCGAGCTGTTCGTAAGCGGACGTCACAGTCGTTCGCGAGACGCCAAGCTCGACCGCCAGTGCACGAGCCGACGGAAGCACGTCTCCGCGGCCGTAGACCTCCGCCACGATCTGTTCCCGCAGGTTCTCATAGATCCCGCGCGCGCCCAATCCCGACGACGAACTTCCCGACGACGAATTCTGCTTGCTGGACTGGGCCATTCGCGATTACCCAAATGAAGACGTTTCGTTGATCCAGACATTACCGGGAAAATCAGCCAGGCAAAGGCATGAGGCCAACTGGACCATCGCTTTTTATTCAAAACTGGTTCTAGGTCAGGGCCAGTTGTGCTTGTATTGATGACGCCAGATTGCACCTCCTGGGAAGTAAAATGCTGGCCGACCAATTCATCATCGTCTTTACCGCCTACGTCATCGCTGCCGGCAGTCCCGGGCCGAGCAATATGCGTATCATGGCCGTCGCCATGAACGACGGCCGCGGGGCCGCGCTGGCAATCGCGTCCGGCGTGGTCAGTGGCTCGATCTTTTGGGGCCTGATGGCGGCGACAGGCGTCTCGGCGATCCTCAGCCGATACGCGCAGGCACTCGTGGTCCTGCAGCTGGTTGGAGGCCTGTATCTTCTCTATCTCGCCTTCAAAGCGGGCAAGGCTGCGCTTTCTTCAGGCAAGGATCAGCTTCGCCCGACCAACGAACGAAAGGCGACGGCGGCCACTCTCTACAAGCGCGGACTGCTGATGCATCTCACCAATCCGAAATCGATCCTGGCATGGATCGCGCTGATGACGCTGGGACTCGGGCCCGGGTCGTCGTCGCATACGGTTCTCGTGATCCTCGCGGGCTGCGCGGTGCTGAGCGTGACCATCTTCTGCGGCTACGCGATCGTCTTTTCGACCGCTCCCATGGTCGCCCTGTATCGGCGGGCGCGGCGCTGGATCGAAGGCACGCTGGCGGTATTCTTCGGATTTGCCGGGCTAAAGCTTCTCCTGACCCGCATCTGAAAAGGTTCCTTCATGTCACTCTTCCAAGCCCTTTCAGCATTCCCGATCACCCCGGCGGACGCTTCCGGCAGGCTCGACCCCGTCGCCCTCGCGCGCCTTCTGAGGAACATCGAGGAGGCGAGAGCGGACTCCATCGGACTGCTCGGCAGTACCGGCGCCTACGCTTTCCTCACGCGAGAAGAGCGTCGACGCGCGGTCGAAACGGCAATGGACACGGTCGGCGGCAAAATCCCGGTCATGGTCGGCGTCGGAGCGATCCGGACCAGCGATGCGGTGGACCTTGCCCGTGACGCGAAGGCTGTCGGCGCCGACGGCCTGCTCCTGGCTCCGGTTTCCTATACGCCGCTCGTCGACGACGAGGTCTTCGAACACTTCGCCACAGTCGCCGATGCGGGGCAACTCCCGCTTTGCATCTACAACAATCCCGGCACGACCAGGTTCACCTTCAGCCTGGACCTCATTTCCCGCTTGTCGAAGGTGGCGAACATCGAAGCCGTGAAGATGCCTTTGCCGTCCGGTGGTGACTTCACGTCCGAACTTGCCTCCCTCCGGTCTGCGACCGGGTCGGCATTCAGGATCGGCTACAGCGGCGACTGGGGCGGCGCGCCTGCGCTGCTCGCCGGGAGCGACGCCTGGTATTCCGTCGTCGCAGGACTTCTGCCGTCACAGGCCCTGGCCCTGACGCGAGCGGCGCAAGCCGGGGACGCTGCGACCGTCGAGCGACTCGACGCCGCATTCGGACCGCTTTGGGCGCTGTTCAAGGAATTCGGCAGTTTTAGGGTGATGTATGTCGTCGCCAGGCTTCTGAACCTGTGCGACGTCGATCCGCCACGCCCTGTCCTCCCGCTGAAGGACCAGGCACGGCAGCGCGTCGCCGCCGCTCTCGACCATCTCGATGCGGTTTTCTCCGCTGGTTGTATGCAAGCTCGATAGACAGTCTTAATCAGGACATTTCCATGCTGGAATCCAACGCCTTCACCGTCTACCTGTTCACGGCATTCCTGCTGGCGATTACTCCGGGTCCGGGGATTTTTTATGTCGCCGCCCGAACCCTTTCCGGCGGTCGCTCGGAAGGAATCGCTTCGAGCCTTGGCAATGGTCTCGGCGGGCTGTTTCATGTCGTGGCCGGCAGCCTTGGCGTCTCGGCGATCGTGCTGGCAAGCGCCGAATTGTTCACGGCGCTCAAGGTGGTCGGCGCGCTCTATCTGGTCTGGATGGGATACCGAACCATTCGCCATGCCAGGCTCGACTACAAGTCGCTGGGTCATTCGGAGCTGCCCGTCGGCACGATGCGGGCCTTCAGGGATGGCGTTCTTGTCGAAGTGATGAACCCGAAGACGGCCGCATTCTTCCTCGCCTTCATTCCCCAGTTTGTCGATACATCGTCGGATCACGTCGTTCTGCAGTTCCTGATCCTCGGCGCCATCTCGGTTGCCCTCAACACGCTCGCCGATATTGTCGTGGCGTTTGCAGCCGGAAGACTTCGCGATGGCGCGGCGTCGCGTGGGAATCTCGTTCGCCGTCTTCGTGAAGGCTCGGGCGGTGCCATGATCATGCTTGGATGCGGGCTGCTGCTGGCAAGGCGCCCAGTTGCTTGAGCTTGTGAGAAGGAGCAAAAATGCATGACGGCCGCTGGCCGTGTACCTGCGATGACGGCCGAATTCACTTACCTCATCGACATCAGGTTCGTGACCAGACCTGCCTTGACCTCAAGCGCAGGCGCGGGTGCCTCGGCATGACCGATGTCCCGCAACCGCTCGGGGGTCAAACCAGCAATTGCCCGACGTCTTGAGACGGTCTGTTGCCAGGTCTTGAGCGCCGCGATTGCGGTTGCTGTGGTTTTCAGCATAAGTCCAAGCAGACGGTGACGATCGACGCGGGTTTGCGTGTGAGCCATTTCGGCCTCCATCATCATTGTCGCGCAGGGTTGAACTGCGGGGCGCCTGTTCCACTGCGCCTTACGGCTTGCGGCCGATCACGGCGCCGTTCGCGCCGGGTGCCTCGAACCAGACCGTCTCGATGTGCCGGAATCCGGCTTCCTCGAGCCACGCCGAATATTCGGCCTGCGTGTTGTTTCGTCCTTCCGTCTCGATCAGCATGTTGAGGCTCATCAGCGCCGCCGGCGCCGGTCCGGTCTTTTCGTCATTGACGAGAAGCTCGCTGATGACGACTGCGCCGCCGCTCGGCAAAGCCCCGAACGACCGGCGCAGCAGGGCGCGGTTCTTCGCCTCGTCCCAATCGTGCAGGATCATCGACAGGAGATGCAAATCGTGATCCCCGGGAAGCTGCTCGAAGAAGTTGCCGCCTGCGGTCTCGATCCGGTCGGTCAAACCGGCCTCGGCAATCTTTCCCGCGGCGATCGCGGCGACATGCGGCAAGTCGAACACGGTCGCACGCAGCGCCCATACTGTTTGCAAAGCTCGATGTCGTACGCCCCCGATCCGCCGCCGATGTCCAGGAGGCGGCGGAAATGTCCGAAATCCAGGGCTTCGCCGAGCTCGCGCGCGGTCATCGTGGAGACCGAATGCATCGCCTCCCAGAACAGCGCCAGCATCATCGGATCTTCGCCGTCGAACACCGAGGATTGCACCGCCGGGTCCCACGTGGTCGGCCGGTTCGTGCGCAGCGCTTCGGTAAGCCTGCCCCAGCCGGGGTAGAGCCGCTTGTCGAGCATCTGCACAAAGCCGCCGAAGTAATACGGTTTTCCGCGCACGAGATAGGTTTCGCTTAACGGCGTGTTGCGATAGCGGCCGCCGGTTTTCTCCAGGAGCCCGAGTGCAGCGCAGCCGGTCAACAGCATCTCGGCCGGCCGTTGGTGCAGGCCGAGGGCTTCGGCCAGCTCCGCAACCGTGGTGCCGGCGCCGCCGGCAAGGCGACTGAAGAGGTCCAACTCATGCGCAGCAGCCAAGGTCTTGAAGGCCCAGAAACCAGTCGAAAGCGCCATCAGCGGGACGGCGGAAGGAAGTTCCGGCGTGGCGGCTATCGGTTGGACGGTTGCATCTATGGCCGGAGGCGCTGTCCGCGAAAGTTGATGGGCCATGATCACCTCCTCTTTCAGAGCACGTCACGACCGCAACCGATTGGCGCAACCGATTGGCGCAACCGACTGGCGCAACCGGTTGGCGCAACCGGCTGGCTTGTGACCATCCACTCGGCGAGCTGTGGCTGCGGTCTGCTGAAGTGCGAATCTGGCGGTGCGGAGTTACGCCACGATTTCAGAAGGAGAAAATTCGGTTACATCTGAAACTTGTATTGTCTGGCCGGAGCCGGCTGGCTTTCTCGATCGTGCCGGCATCACCGGGCGATACGGCGCAGGGTCAAGGCAGCGACAGTGGTGGCCGCTGCCAGAAGCGGCAGCCAGGCTTGCGGATCGCCCATGGCATGCAGCGTCAGGCCGCTGAGCAGCAGCCACAGCAGCGGGATCGCCAACAGCAGCGGCACAAGCCCGCCGCTCGCGGCAAGCAGGACGCCGAGCGCTGCGATCGCCGTCGGGTCCGGCGCGATGCCGAAGACCTCGGCGCTCGCCCATGGCCGCCCGAAGAGCGGCGGCGGCAGGGGATAGACGACGAGGCCAGCGACCACGATCAGCAGCCCGAGCCGCCCTGCGATGTCCCGCCGGTCAAAGGCGACGCCGCCGCGCGCGGCACCGCCGATCGCCAGCAGCAGCGCCTGCAGGCCGAAGGCCGGCGCGACATAGGCGATCGCCCAGTTGATCACGGCATAGCGGCTCCACAGCAAGGACCAGCCGACGAAGGCAAAGAGCGCGGCGAGGATGAGCGCAATCCACAGACCATGGCGACGCGGCTGCCTAAGCACGAGCAGGACAATGGCGAGGCCGGCGGCGAGCGTCAGGAGATGCAGCGGCCAGAACGTGGCATTGGCCAACTCGAACATGCGCCAGTAGACGCGCGGCGAGAAGAGCAGGAAATCCTCCAGCCGGTAGGTCCACCATTCCGACATCCAAGCACGTTCCGCAAAAGTGTCCCACGGTTTTGCGACAAGAACCTGCGACAAACAACAGAATCCAGGCAGGCATTCGTGGGCCAGCCCAGGAATGCCTGCCTAGAGGTCCCGGACGTGGGCCGCCATCCGCTCGCGCATGGCCGCGTCGGGGAGGGCACCGGTCGCCGCCAACAGGTTCTCGCGCACGTGGTCGACGCGGGTGGTGGCGGGGATGGCGACGGTGACGGCGGGATGCGAAACGATGAATTTCAGTATGAACTGCGCCCAGGTCTTGGCACCGATCCCGGCCGCCCAGTCCGGCAGCGTCTCGCCCTGGAGGTGGCGCGTCAGCGCGCCTTGCCGAAACGGCCGGTTGACGATGACACCCATGCCGCGCTCGGCCGCCAGCGGCAGCAGCCGTTGCTCCGCTTCACGGTCGACGACGTTATAGGTGAGCTGCACGAAGTCGAGCGGATGCGCGCGCATGATCTGTTCGAACAAATCGTGCCGCCGTCCTTCGGACGTCGTGATGCCGACATAGCGGATCCGCCCGTCCGCCTTCATGGCGAACAGAGTTTCGAGATGCGTCTCCCAGGCGACGAGGTTATGGACCTGAACGAGGTCGAAGCGCGGCACACCCCAGAAGCGGCGCGACTGCTCGATCTGCGCGGGTCCGTCGGCGGAGGAGGTCCAGACCTTCTCGGCGGAAAACAGCGCTTCGGGCCGGCCGAGCTTTTCGAGGCCGTAGCCGATCGCCGGCTGCGAGGAGCCGTACATCGGCGAGGAATCGATCATGCGGCCGCCTGCCGCGAAGAAGGCAGCCATCACCTCGGCGCACTCGTCGCGCAGCACCGGATCGTCGCCGACATTGAAGGTGATCCAGGTGCCCAGGCCGACAGCGGGAAGCATTTCTCCCGAGGAGGGCACGGCGCGCATCGCCGGCGCGGGCGGCGCGCCGGGCGCGGCTGCCGGCAACGCCAGAGCCGCGCCGGAAGCGGCGGCAGCCTTAACGAATGTCCTGCGGGTGATGATCATCGTCTGCCATCCCTGTCCTTTCGACCTCTTGTACTCCCGACCCCGAGAATGGTTCCGGCCGACCGGCTTTTCGCAAGGCCGATCGGCGGGGAGCCGGCGGTCGTCTCTGGCGACGGTTCGGATATGGAACGTCTGCCTGAAACAGGAACGAATGCTGCAGGGCCTGGGTTGCGCCAGCCCGCCCGATTACCTGGAACCCGATTACCTGGAAATGGCACCTGTCCTGACTTGATGGCGCTGGCGGGCATATGCCACGCAGCCGTCTACCGTGCTGACACAGAGCGCATCGCGGTGGTTCGGCGTGTTGTTGTCGCCGGCGTAGGCAACCTCGGCAACACGGCCGTCGACCATCCGGATTTGCGTGTTGCAATAGCCGCCGGGATCGACATTGAGCGATCCTCCAACCGTCGGGATCGCGCCCACGGCCAAGGTTGGGATCACCACATTGAGATTGCCGCGTTGAACGGTACGCTGATAGGTCCAGATTTGGCCTCTCTCCGCATCAGCGGTGGCAGTCGGAAAGCCGGCGCACATTCGAACGTCCGCCTCGCTGAGACCGACCATCTCTTTGCGGGCTGCCGCCGTTGTGGCGTCTTCCTTGGGGAGGTTCGATGTGTCGTCAGGGGCGACGCAGGAGGACACGATCGAACTGCCGGCCAGGAGAGCAAGAGGGACAAGCTTGCGGATGCGGGAAAATATCATGTGACCGCGAAGTTAGGCGAGCGGACAACCGAGTCAACCTGCACAGCTTCACGATGTCCTTGGTCGTGCCGCTCGGCTGGACTTGACGCGCGACGGCCCGGATAGCTGCTCACGCTTGCCCGATGATGTCAGGCGTTACGCGATGTAAAATACGTACTTTCCTGACGATGTGGATAAACAAATGCTTTTCAGTCACACAAAATGATGAAACAATGAAATTGAGATCGGGGAAAATTCGATGCGCAACGTCAGCGGACATGGCAAGCGCCTGTCCTATTACGATTTCGGGCACACGACGGTGTACGCCTCCCGCTTCGACCAGCGCTTCCCCTATTGCGCCTATGTCCCCGACGACTATGACGAGGACAGCGACAAGACCTATCCGCTGGCGGTGATCGTGCATGGCACCGAGCGAGGCATGCTCGCCTACCGGGACGCCTTCGCCGACTTCGCCGAACAGAACGGCGTGATCGTGCTCGCCCCGCTGTTCCCGGCGAATGTCTGTTTTCCGGGCGATCTTTCCTCTTACAAGATGCTGCGCCAGGGCGACCTCCATTACGATGCCGTGCTGCTCGACATGGTCGAGGAGATGCGCGAGCGCTATCGCATCAGTGGCGACCGCGTGCTGATGTACGGCTTCTCCGGCGGCGGCCATTTCACCCATCGTTTCCTGTTCCTCCATCCCGAACGTCTGCTGGCGGCATCGATCGGTGCGCCGGGCGTCGTGACCCTGCTCGACTTCGATCACGATTTCTGGGTCGGGGTGCGCGACTTCGGGAAAGTGTTCGGCAAGGCCATCGACCTCGACGCCATGCGCAAGGTCGCCGTGCAGATGGTGATCGGTGGTGACGATCTCCAAACCTGGGAGATCACCATCAAGCCGGAGGATGACTGGTGGATGCCCGGCGCCGATCTCGCCGGCGCGACCCGCAACGACCGGATCAGATCGTTGAAGGGCAGCCTGGAGAGGCATGGCGTCGAGGTGCAGCTGGATGTCGTGCCTGGCATCGCTCACAACGACGGCGCGCTCATCGCCAAGGTCAAGGAGTTCTTCGCGCGGACATTGAATGCGGCGCCCGCCTGAAAAACTGCAGTCAAACTGGAGATAAAAAATGGGAACAGGATTGATGATGGGAAGACGATTGTTCCAGGTGCTGGCGACAATCGCGGTGATGATTTGTGCACTGCCGGCGATGGCGCAGGAGCAGCCGAAAACCGGCGGCACGCTCAAGGTCCGCATCAACGCAGACATCCGCGCCACCGACGGTCTTAATCGCGACGCAAACACCGACACTGTGCTGCACCATATCTTTGAGACGCTGGTGGCTTATCGCGCCGATCTCACGGTGGGCCCGGCATTGGCCGAATCCTGGACGGTATCGGACGACGGCAAGACCTATGCCTTCACGTTGCGCGACGGCGCGGTTTTCCACAATGGCGACGCCGTAACCTCATCCGACGTCAAATGGAACTGGGACCGCCGCATGGACCCGGCCAATCAGTGGTTCTGCATTCCGTTCTTCGACGGCAGCCAGGGCCTCAAGGTCGAGCAAGTGGCGACGCCTGATCCACGCACCGTGGTCTTCACGCTCAAGGCGCCGAATGCGCTCTTTCTGGCGCAACTCGCCAGTGTCCAATGCAATGGCTGGGTCGCCAGCCCGAAGAATGTCGGCGCCGACGGCAAGTGGCTCGCCGATTCCGCCATCGGCAGCGGCCCGTTCACGCTGAAGGAATGGGTCAAGGGCCAGTATTTGGTGCTTGAGCGCTTTGCCGACTACAAGCCGGTGAAGGAGGCGCCGAGCGGCTTTGCCGGCAGCCGTGAGGCCTTTGTCGACGAGGTGCGCTTCATGGTCATCCCCGACACGGCGGCGGCGGAAACCGCGCTGTTTGCCGGCGAACTCGACGTCCTGCCCGATCTTGAATCGTCGCGTGCCGAGGAAGCCAAGTCGCGCGGCATGACGGTGCTGTCGACGCAAGGCCTGTCGTGGACGGTGATCTTGCTGCAGACCAAGGACCCGCTGCTGTCGAACGTCAAAATACGCGAAGCGCTGGCGCATGCCGCCGACATCAACCAGATCGCCGCCGCCAGCACCAGCGCTGCCGCCACGGGAGGTCCCTCGGCCGTCGCCCAGGCGAGCTCTTTCTTCGACGACGATTTCCTCAAATGGCCGGAATACGACCCGGCCAAGGCCAAGGCCCTGCTGGACGAAGCCGGTTACAAGGGCGAGCCGATCAAGATCCAGACCAACACCCGCTACCAGGGCATGTACGAGAACGCCGTGCTGCTGCAGGCGATGCTGACGGCCGCGGGCTTCAACGCCCAGCTCGAAGTGCTGGATTGGGCGGCACAACTCGACAACTACCTTGTCGGCAAATTCCAGATCCAGTCCTTTGGCTATTCGGCTCGTCTCGATCCGTCGCTGATGTATGGCGTCATCCTTGGCGACAAGGCGACCGACCCGACGGCGCAGTGGGACAGCAAGGAGGCCCTCGATCTCTACACGAAGTCGATGGCCACGACCGACGCCGGGCAACGCAAGGCACTGTTCAAGCAGCTCCATGCACTCATGGCAAAGGATGTGCCGATCCTTGGCCTCTATTACGAGCCGTCCCTCGATGCCGTGTCGCCGAAAGTAAAGGGCTATTCGGTATGGCCCGCGGCAAACCCCCATGTATGGGGTGTCTGGAAAAGCGAATAGGCCGGCGGTTCATCTGTCGCCGAAAGATCGGAGGCGTGTTGCTCTCCGATCTTTCGATTGAAGGTACCTTCGCAATTAGAACGAGCAACCAGCGCCAGAAGCGGCCAATCAGACACACTTCGGACATGACGGCAATGGGCCGGTAGCGGTGTTGAGCAGATACATCTGAAATTTACGCCAATGCGACACGAGCTATTTCGGTCGTCAGGGAAGCTCGCTGAAGGGCTACTTCAGGCACTCGGGAAGACGTTTTGGAACAGTCATCTTAGCCAGTTGCTCGTCGGATGCACACAGCGGGAAACCGGTCAGGACCAAGGTTTCCAAGTAGCGCTCGCGCTCGGTGGGGCTGATCCCCGGCGCGTTGACCATACCTTCGACGGTCATGTCCGGGTAGTGCTTGAGCGCCTCCTTGACTGAGGCTTGCGCTTCTTCCATCCGGCCGGCGCCTGCGAGCGAACCGCTGCGCACCATCCATCTCCACTGGTTGTAGTTGTCAGGTGTCAGGCCTTCCATCATTTTCAGCGCATCGTCGTATCGCCCCACCATAAAGTAAGCGTTAGAGAAGAGGCCGGTGGCCCACATCGGGTAGTTAGGATCGAGCCGGATCACCCGATCGACCAATTCGGCACCTCGTTCTGGTTCACCGAAGGACGCGGCCCAGCCGGCATAGAAGGTCAGGATTTCAGCCGAACCGGGCGCGAGGCTCAGGGCTATTTGCAGCTCAGCCTTCGCGCGCGAAAGCTCGCCCCGCTCGCCCAAGCTCATGCCGAGCGCGGCGTGAGCTTCCGCGTCGCTCGGATCAAGTCGCACGGCTCGTTCGGCTGCATCGGCAGCCGCCTTTGCTTCTGTCTCGGGATTGACGCCGAAGTTCGCCAATAGCGAGTGAGAGTGGTAAAGTTCGACCCAGGCGCGGGCCAAGCCGGGATCCAGCTCGACGGCGCGGTTGAGCAGCACGATGGCCTGCTGAATATCGTCTTTGGTGATCCGCGCAAGCTTCTCGGTGCCAAGCAGATAAAGCTCGTATGCGCTAAGGTTCTCTGGCGGCTTGCGCTTGGCCGCAGCTCGGCCAGCTTTCTGGATCAGCCCCTCGCCGCCGCCTAGCCGGTTGGTGACTTGCTCAGATATCTCAGTCTGGACTGCGAACACATCTTCGGTGGGCCTGTCCCAGCGCTCCGACCACAGATGGTTGCCGGATTGGGCATCGATCAGTTGCGCGGTGATCCGGACGCGGCCGCCCTGGTGCTGGATCGAGCCTTCGAGCACGTAGCCGACATGGAGCGCTTTAGCGACTTCGCGCACATCCACCGGCTTGCCCTTGTAGACTTGCGTCGAATTGCGAGCCACCACCTCCAATTCCGGGAAGCGTGCAAGGTCAGTGATGATGTCCTCTGTGAGGCCGTCGGCCAGCCGTCCAGTAGCCTCGTCGCCGCCATAATTTTCAAACGGCAGCACCGCTACCGATGGCCTGGCACTCACCGGCGCCGCCGGCCAGAATTGCCAAGCCGCTGCGGCGGCAAGCAGAAGGGCCACGGCCACCGCCATCCCCTCTAGCGCCCAGCGCGGAGGAGACCGTATTGAGCGATGGCGGATGCCCTGTTTTTCAAGCGTTATGCGGAAAACCTGCACGGGTTCGGTGACGTTCTTGACCTTCTTCTCGCCCAAAGGTTCGAAACCGAAGGCAAGCTTCTTCTCGACCTCCTTGGCCACCTTACCGGAGACACAGATGCCGCCGGGCTCCGCCAATTGTTGGAGGCGGGCGGCAATATTGACCCCGTCGCCGTAACGGTCGTCACCGTCGATTATCACCTCGCCAAGATTTATTCCGATCCTGACCAATATCTGCTCGGCTTCGGGAAGCGACGCATTGCGCTCGGTTAGGCCACGCTGCAGCGAGACTGCACATTCCACCGCATCGACTACGCTGGCAAACTCGGCCAGCAAGCCGTCGCCCATGAGCTTGAAAATGCGACCGTGGTGCCGCGCAATCTCTGGTTCGAAAAGCTCTGCGCGACCAGCTTTCAGCCGTGCAAAAGTCCCCGCTTCATCACGCTCCATTTGAGCGGAATAGCCGACCACATCAGCAGCCAGAATGGCAGCAAGCTTGCGGTCCATGTCTAAGACCCTGCCTTCAGCTGAATAGTAGACGGCTTCCGACTAAGCGTAAAGGCGCTCGAAATTGCGCAGGGAGGGGCAGTTCGCTAGGCTGACGCTGGTCTCTGGTCCGAGCTCATCATGGCAATGCTCCGATGATGGTTAGGCTGAACTTCAAGGCGGCGATTTTGCCAGGGTCCACAATTGGGCACAACCGCGGCTGTCATTGTGGTCGCTTGGGACGTCGGCTTTCAGGAAGCGGCCAAACCGATCGCAGCGTCCGAGATCGGCGCGAGGCCGACATCTTTTATGGCATCACGACCGTCTGCTTCGGGTCACCACTTCCCCTTCGGACTCTCCCGCGGAGGGGAGAAAAGTGGTCGTGAGCTGTATTCGCCCCCGGCACCAAGCGTTGAATGTTCACCACTATCGTCACGACGTGCCGCCGTCCGGCGTCGAAAGCTGGATAAAGGTCAGGCTTCGTTCAAGGTGACCTGGTCGCCCAGCCTGATCTTGCCCGGTTCGATGATTTGGCAGAGCGCGCCGAAGCCGCCTTCGCCATGGCGCGCTATGGTTTGCAGCACTGCCGGCTCGAAGGCGAGATCGCCTTGCGCCAGCGCCGTGAAGGTGCAGCGCGCGCACGGTTCCGAGATCACGATCCGCGCCTTGCCGATCGACAGCACTTTCCCGATGATCTGCTGCTCGACGAAACCCTCCCGCGAGGCGTCGGTTTCGATCACGATGTTGGGCCGGAACCGCCTGGAATCCACTTGCGAAGGATCCTCGAGCAGGCCGGCAAGCCTGTTCATCGAGGCTGACGTGACGATGTGGATGTCGGCGCGCTGATAGCGTGGCGCGATATGATCCCGGGCTTCCGAGCCGAAGCGGACATGTGGGTGCAGCGCCGCCGGGAAATCGAGGAAGGCCGAAACCAGCTCGCCTGCGAGGCTGGAGCCGGCATCGATCCAGGAGCCGTCCAGGCCGATTTCCGGCCGGTCGCCCTTCAGCCTTGCAACAAGGTTGGGCAGCGGTCGCCAGTGTTTTCGCTTCTCCGGCGCGGCAACAGCGCCGTCGCGCCGGTCGATGATGCCCCAGATCCGATCGCCCGGAATCCCGCCCTGCGCAAGCTCAGTCCCGTCCAGCCGTTCGCCGCCCATCGAACTGATGGGGTATCGCCAGATCTCCTTGATACGGCCAAACGCTGTCATGATGCGGCGACGAGCCATGCCGTCCTCATCGAGCCACTGCCTTGCGTGCGCCCGCGCCATCGGCAAAATGGCGATCGATCAGCATCGCGGCGTCAAGAAGGGCGCGTGTGTAGGCGTGGCGCGGTCGATCGAAGACGTCGTCGCGGTCGCCGATCTCGACAATCCTTCCGTCCTGCATGACGGCGACCCGATCGGCAACCTGCTCCACCGCACCCAGATCATGCGAGACGAACAGGCAGGCGAACCCGTAGCGTTCCTGCAACGACCGGATCAGAAGCAGGATCTGTTTCTGCACCGTCATGTCGAGCGCCGAGACCGGCTCGTCGGCGACGACGAAGGCCGGTCGCCTGACGATCGCCCGGGCGATCGCGACGCGCTGGCGCTGGCCGCCCGAAAGCTGATGCGGGAAACGCTCGAGAAGGTCGCGCGTCAGCCCCACTTCCTCGATGACCTCATCCATGCGCGCGGTCCGCCGGTTGCGGTCCAATTCGGTGTCGAGCTTCAGCGGCTCGGTGATGATCTTGGCAATCGACTGGCGAGGGTCGAGCGACGAATAGGGGTCCTGGAAGACGATCTGCATGTCACGACGCTGCGCACGCGCGTCAGCGGATCGATCGTTTGCAATCGCGGTGCCAAGAAACGAGATCGTTCCACTGGCCGGCCTGACGAGACCGACAATGGCGCGCCCGAGGGTCGTCTTGCCGGAGCCCGACGCGCCGACCAGCGCCAAGGTTTCGCCGCGCCGGATGGTCAGGTCGACGCCGTTGACGGCGCGCTTCGGCGGCGCGCGCCCAAACAGCCTGGGACGGCCCGGATAGTCGATGACGACATTGCTGATCTCGACCAGAGGCGGGCCGTCGACGGTTTTTCTCGATCCGGCGCTGCGCTTGGGAAGCGCATCCACCAACCGCTTCGTGTAATCGTGCTGCGGTGCGTGAAGCACCTGGGTGCTGCTTCCCTGTTCGACCGCCTTGCCTTCGCACATCACCGTCACGTTGTTCACATAATGCGACACCATGCCGAGGTCGTGGCTGATCAGCAGGACGGCGGTTCCGTTCTCCCGCGTCAGCTCGACCATCAGGTCAAGCACGTCGCGCTGCACCAGCGTGTCGAGCGCGGTGGTCGGCTCGTCGGCGATCAGCAGGCGCGGCTTGAGCAGCATGACCGATGCGAGCATGATGCGTTGGCGCATGCCGCCGGAGAATTCGTGCGGATAGGCCGCAAGGCATTTGCCGGGATCCTTGATCTGGATCCTCTCCAGCATTGCCAGCGAGCGGTCCTTTATCTCGGCGCGCGACATGGCGCTGTGCAGGCGCAGACCCTCCGCCATCTGCTCGCCGATGGTGACGGCGGGATTGAGCGAGACCATCGGCTCCTGGAAAACCATGCCGATCCGCGCACCGCGTATCCGGCGCAGCGCGTTTGGAGCGAGGCCGGTGAGCTCTTGTCCTTCGAAGTGGATGCTGCTGTCCGGCGTCGTGACCAGCGGGGCAGGGAGCAAGCTCACGATCGAGCGGGCCGCCATCGTCTTGCCCGAACCGGATTCCCCGACCAGCGCCAGCATGTCACTGGGGGCGAGGTCGAAATTCAGCCCGTCGACGATCCGCTTTCCCGATGGCCCGACCGAGATCGACAGGTTGCGCACTGAAAGCATCATGTTGTTGTCCGCGGTCGGCACGAGCATGTTTCCAGGACCTACATTTTCGGGTCGAGCCAGTCTCGCACCGCGTCGCCCAGCATGTTGATGCCGAGCAGCGTGATCGAGATGCAGAGACCCGGCAGGATGATCAGATGCGGCGCCTGGCCGATATAGGGCCGAGCCGTCGACAGCATGTTGCCCCAGCTCGGCGCTGGAGGTGGGACGCCCAGTCCAAGAAAGCTCAGCGCGCTCTCCGACAGGATGATCCAGCCGAACATTGTGGTGGCGAGCACGATGATCGGGGCGACGCAGTTGGGCAGCACGTGCCGCGCCATGGTGATGATCTCGCTGTTGCCCATCACCCGCGAGGCCTCGACATATTCCCGCTCGCGAATGGACATCACCGAGGCCCGCACCACGCGCACCACGATCGGCATGTAGGCAAGGCCGAGCGCAACGATGATACCCTCGCGGCTGGCGCCGATCACCGCCATCAGACCGAGCGCCAGAAGCAGGCCGGGGAATGCGAGGAAGGCGTCGTTGACCATCATGACGACGCGATCGACCCAGCCGCGCAGGAAACCGGCGAGAACGCCGAACACGATGCCGAGGATCAAGGCGAAGGCGACTGTCGCAAAAGCGATCCAGGCGCTGGTCCGCGCGCCGCTGGCGAGGCGGCTGAGCACGTCGCGCCCGAACTCGTCGGCACCGAGCAGGTGCTGGGGCGACGGCCCGCTGAGCCGCAACGGCAGATCGAGCTTGAGCGGATCGTAGGGGGCGATCCATGGACCGAACACCGCCAGAAGGATCAATGCCCCGGTGACGGCAATCCCGAAGGTCGCATTGAATTTCAGGCCGGGCCGGCCGAGCGCACGGGCGATCATGCGGCGACCCTCGGATCGAGCAGCGGATAGACGAGGTCGACGAGAAGGTTGACCACGACATAGATGAAGGCGATGAACAGCATCGTTCCCTGAATCACCGGATAGTCGCGGGCATAGATGGCGTCGACCAGCAGCCGGCCGAGGCCGGGAATGGTGAAGACGGTCTCGATGACGACGATGCTGGAAAGCAGGCTGCCGAGCACCAGGCCGATCAGGGTCAAGGTGGGCGCGAAGGCGTTCTTGAAAGCATGGCGCCACATCACAGCGCTTTCGGAAAGTCCCTTTGCCCGCGCATGGGTGATGTATTCCAGCCGCGCCACCTCGATCGTGCTGGCCCTGGCCATGCGCGCGATCGGGCCGGACTCGACGAGCACCAGGGTGACCACGGGCAGGATCACATAGAGAGCGGCTTGCGCGAAGTCGCGGCTGAAGGGCACGTAGCCGACGATCGGCAGCCAGCCGAGATAGAGGCCGAAGATCAGCATCAGCATCAACCCCAGCCAGAAACTGGGGATCGAGAGCAGGATGGTCGAGGTGGCGACGACGGTGATGTCGCCAAGACTGTCCTGTCTCCAGGCGGCCAGCATGCCGGCCGGCACGGCGATGACGGAGGCGACAAGCACGGCCAGGAGGACGATGATCGAGGAGACGGCAAAACGGTCGAGGATCAGCGGCAGCACCTCTTGCCCGCTGCCGATCGAGCGCCCGAAATCGCCTGTAAGGACGTTGCCGGCCCAGATCAGATATTGCACCACCACGGGCTGGTCGAGCCCCATCTGATGCCGCATGGCTTCGACCTGTCCGGGCTGTGCGAGGTCTCCCAGCATCAGCGTCGCAGGATCACCCGGGATGAAGCGCATCATCACGAAGACCGCAACCGACACCAGGATCAGGGTCGGTATGGCGCTGGCGATGCGGGTCAGGACAAAGCGGACCATCGTTTCTCCTGTGCTGATATCGAAGGTCGCCCCCGTGCCAGCATCGCCTTCTCGGCGCGCTCGCGGACCTCGTCGTCGAGGGTAAGTTCGTAGCGGGTGAATTCGCGGTTCTCGGCCGGCAACGGTGCGATCTCCATGACGCCGGCGGCTGGTTCGAAGACGATCATCGCCACCGTCGCCGAGAGATTGCCGCCTTTCTTCCTGATCCGCGGACGACAGACGCTGAACGGCGAAGCGAAATCGTCGAAGAGGGCTTCCTTCAAATCGTCGATCGTGACGTCCCCATGCCGCGCCGACAGGCGACGGCGCACGCGCTGGTCGCGATAGAGACTGTCCGGCACGTCGCGAAGCCCGGTCTCGCGCAGCTTCGACAACGCCACCGGGCTCTGCCAGTGATTGGCGTGGACGATCATGTCGTCGTCCGGATAGATGGCGAAGGCCTCGTCCGGCGCGCATTCGAAATCGACCGCGAAGCCCTCGGCGGTGCTCAGGATCATGTTGTTGGAGCCGGATTTCGGTGTCGTCGCCACCACCTTGATGGCGTCCGCGAAATGCTGCGCTTCAAGCGCCCGGCGCCGGATGAAGGGCAGCGGAATTCCGATCTCGCGATAGTCGCGGTCCGATTCGAGATAGTTCGCGGTGATGCCGATGCCGGCCGCGTTGAAGCCGCTGCGCGCCAGTCCGCCGGCTTCGGTGAAGGTGAGGAGGTCCGGCCCGTCCGTTCGCCGGATGCGCAGCACCACCGAGGTCTCGGCGCATTCGGCCTTCCAGTCCCAGTTCTGGCCATGGATGAGCCTGCCGTTGCGGGTCGCCTCCGGCAAGATCACAGCGCCCGTGCAGCCGTCGGGCTCGTCGTCGGAAATGCCTTTCTCGCGCCGGGCGAGCTGCAGGATTTCGGTACGCGCGTTGACCAGGACGATCGAGGACAGGTCGAGATTGGCGCCTGACGCGATCCCTTCCATTTCCTCGACGAGATCGGGCGCCCGTTGCCGCAAGCGAGGCAGGAAGATTTCGGAAAACCGCGCGACATCGTCCCGCCCGAAGCCGAACCGGTCGAGCTGCCCTGCGTAGAGCGCCACCGAAGCGCCGATGCGACCGCGCGCCTGTTCGCCATAGGCCATGCCGCGCGCTTTCGGCGCTCCTTCGATCTCGACAAGCGGAAAAGGTGCGACTGTTGTCATCAAGGGAAGCCTCAACTCGTTGAGTTCGGATACTAATGCATTTTGATTGAATGAAAAGCAGGAAAATTCGATAGATTGCCAGTTCGAACTGCGTGGCGCATATCTATAATGCGAAGATGCGAACGCCTGAGGAAGTGCCTATGAATGAAACGATCATCGACCGGCCGGCACGCGGCGAGACGGCCAGTCCGCTGCAGATCGATCTGGCGCGGCGGATCCTGGAGCGGATCAGGGATTCGGGCTGGACGGTTGGAACCCGCGTCTCGGTGCCCGACCTTGCCCGCACCTTCGGCGTCTCGCGTTCTCCGATCAGCGCGGCGTTGGAGCTGCTGGTCGCCCAGGGCATCTTGAGCCCGTTCGAGACGAGGGGGCTGCAATTGGCGCGCGAGGTCGCCGACCTCGACCCTGAGGATATCCTGCCCAGTTCACCGCTCGAGGAGCTTTACCGCAGGATGATGCGTGAGCGCGCGCTCGGCCAGCTGCCGCAAGAGGTGTCCGAGGCGGAACTGATGCCGCGCTATCAGGTGTCGCGCGGCGTCGTGCGCAAGCTTTTGCTCCGCTTTGCCGCCGAAGGGCTGGTGCAGCGCCTGCCGGGGCATGGCTGGCGTTTCGCCGACACACTGGTCGGCGAGGACGCCTACCGGGAAAGCTATGAATTCCGGACGGCCGTCGAATGCGCGGCGCTGCGGTCACCCATGTTCAATGCGGATCCTCAGCAACTGGCGCCGGTCCGCCGCGCTCACCAGCGCATCCTGGCGATCGTGTCGACGGGCAAGACGCTGATCGGCGGCGACGAATGGTTCCGGATCAACGCATCCTTTCACGAAGGGCTTGCGGCCTGTTCCGGCAACCGGTTCCTGGCGGATGCGGTGCGCCAGCAGAACAATCTGCGCCGGTTGCAGGAGTCGGCGGGTTTCGAGGAACTGCCGGCGGAACGCATCGAGCAGTCCTGCCGGGAACATCTGGCCATCCTCGATGCCGTCGAGGCGGGCGAGATCGAATGGGCCGAGGCGCTGCTGCGCCAGCATCTAAGGCAGGCATCCGAGTTCGCTTCGCCGCAGCGCTCGATCTGATGCCTGCTATGTCCGCGACGATGAGCATTTCCGTCGTCATTTTCCGCGCCTGATCACCACTGACAGCACCGAGACGACGGCGACGCAGCCCGCATGCTGGCCGCTCAGTGAGCCAACGCGCCGACGCCATCTCGGATCCATGCGGAATCTGGGCGATCTGGAACGAGCGTCTCCGCTCCGTCAACTCCCGGGAACTTTGGGACTGATTTTCAGCGGCGCATCATTCTCATCCGGATTGGGGACAGGAGCTTCGTCGGGAAGTCTGTCCGGGTCCGGCTCACGCACCGGCTTCGGTTCAGGAAACGGCGGCGGTGTGGGCGCGGGAGTGGGCGTTGGTTCGGGAGTGGGAAGAATGGCCATGGTGTGATTTCCTTCCGCTCGCACTCTGCCTTGGCGGGTCACCGACGTCGGCTGGGATTTTTGAAGCCACCCGTTTCGATCGGTTTTCGCTCGGGCTGACGCACGCAGAACGACCACGCATGCCTATGGTTCCGACGCGAACTCCGATGATCCACGCAGGCATCGGCATTCGTGGCCGGACGGGGCCGTCAGAAAAGTGATCGAATGGTCCGCCCATGAGGGCCTTGCCGGCGTCGTGGAGCGCCATAATTTCCATTTCAGGGTGGGACGAACTCACCTGCTGAATAGGAGGCGGCCGTGAAGCACCAAACACTTGACCAACTGCATACCGTTGCCGACGTTCACGCTGAAGCAACAGACCTCGTAGCGACTCGAAGCCAGCGTCTCGAACGTTGGGCGAAACTGCTGGAGAAAAATCCCGATCGACGTCTCGAAGCGTTGACCGGCACCGAATACAAGTCCCCTGAGATACGCGAGAAAATGCGTTACAACGACTCGCCTCTCACGGTTGCCTTCGAGGACCCGATCTTTCGCGCGCAAGGCTTGAGAGATGACACCTACGGTGAAGCCAAGCGCTTCTTCGAGCTGACCGACTGGCAGCTGCACGAAATCGTCTGCCATTGCCATGTCGGCGCCTCGATACGAGCGCGATGGGCTGCCTCTCGCGTCCGTTCGGCAATGTCCGAAAGGTTTGGTTTCTTCGCCTGGCTGCGAGGAATATTCATGCACTGACGCTTCGGGCACTGACGCTACGGCATTGACGCTGCCGGCATTTATGTTGGGGGCCGGCATGTTCGGGTGATGGGGCGGCGAAGTGATTTCCACGCCTCGCATCAGCGGTCGTTGATGAGCGGATAGGCCGTTTCGACGGCCATCCGCCATCGGCGAAGCTCGAACCATAGGCTCGATACCACAGGGATGCGCGGATTTCAGTCGGCGGGCGCCGTGTAGCGACGATGGACTGCTTCCGCAATGGCGGCGCGGCTTTCCATGAGGATCGAGCTATCGTCATCCTCGATGACAGCCGCTGCCTCCGCAAGCGCCTTTTCCTTGACCTGTTGCGGAACCGCTGGCTGTCGATTGCTCCCGCGCAAGGCAACGTCGCGGAGGCTTGGCCTTCAAGCCGGTACACACTCCTAGCCGATGATCCTGAATCCGTTCGGCTCCTGGCCGGCATCGACGTCCTGGGATGTCACGCTGGAGACCGACGCTCCGGTCGGCCCTTTCCACAACCGGTCCAACATGGTCGAAACCGCGCCTTCGGCTCCGACGATCAGTGCCGTTACGGATCCATCCTCCTCATTGCGAACCCACCCGGACAGACCGAGCCTCTCGGCCTCGGTCCGTGTCCACACGCGAAACGAGACGCCTTGCACCCTTCCCCTCAGTCTGACGCGTACCGCCTTGCGCCCGTCCTCCATGGTCGCCTCCGTGCAGTTGGTTTGTTCACACCTTCAACTCACCAGCGGCGAGAAAGGCTCCGCCATCACATTTTACGCTTTATGACGGCAACGGAACCATGCGGCGGCGGCTTTGTTTAAAAGACGGACAGCTGCAGGTTGCTGGGCCTCGGAGCCACGATTTCATGACCAACGATTCTCCAACGGGAGGCGCCATCCCGGCATCCGTTCCGACGATCGATCCGAAAGCGGCGCCGACGCTTCAACACGCCGAGGCCGAGGTCTTTTATACAGAGGCGATCCGCGAACTCGCCGCAACGGACATCCCCTTTCTTGTCGCCGGCACCTACGCGGTGAGCGCCTATACGGGCGTCACGCGCCAGACCAAAGACCTCGACATTTTCTGCAAGGCCGGCGACTACGCGCGCATCCTGGCGCATTTCAAGCAAGCCGGCTATGCGGTCGAGATCGTGGACGACCGGTGGCTTGGAAAGGTCTTCAAGAGCACGCATTTTTTTGACGTCATATTCGCATCGGCGAACGGCACCATGCCGGTCGGCGATCAGTGGCTGGAGCATGCGCGGCAAATCGAGCTGCTGGGCAGTCAGGTGCGGATCGTCGGTCCGACCGAGCTTATCTGGTCCAAATGCTTCATCCAGGACAGAAGCCGCCACGACGGCGCCGACATCGCTCATACCATCCTCAAGGCGCAGGATCAGATCGATTGGCGCCGGCTGCTTTCCTACCTCGAAGTCCACTGGGAGGTGCTGCTGATGCAGCTTCTCAATTTCCGCTGGATCTATCCGAGCGAGCGCGATCACGTTCCCGCCTGGCTGCTCGACGAATTGCTTGACCGGCTCGCCAAGCAGCGGGAGTTGCCTACGCCCCGAATGAAAATCTGCCGCGGGCGCCTGCTTTCGCCGACCGACTACGAGATCGACGTCAAGGAGTGGGGTTTTGCCGGCGTCGGCGGAACAGGAGAATTTCGTGATGGCTGAGAGGAACGAGGCTGCTACGGCAAGGGTTGGGAACGGCGGCACCGTGAGGATTGCGGCTATCGGCGACCTGCATGTGCGGGAAGACGCCCAGGCCTCCTGCCGTGATCTCTTCGGCGAAGTTTCGCGCGAAGCGGACGTCCTCGTGCTCACTGGCGACCTCACCAATCTCGGCAAGCCGCGTGAGGCCGAAATCCTTGCGGAGGATTTGCGCGCCTGCGCAATCCCGGTCGTCGCCGTGCTCGGCAACCATGACTATGAATCCGGCGCGGTCGAGGACGTCGCCCACATCCTTCGGCAGGCGGGCGTCCATCTTCTTGACGGCCAGACCACGGAAATCAAGGACGTCGGCTTTGTCGGCGTGAAGGGGTTCATTGGCGGTTTTGGATCACGCATGCTCGGCTCCTTCGGCGAGCCGGCGATCAAGGCGATGGTCGCCGAAAGCGTCAGCGAATCGATGCGGCTCGAAAACGCAATGCGGCAGGTTCGCACCAATCGTACGCTTGTCGTCCTGCACTACGCTCCGGTGGTCGAGACGGTCGCTGGCGAGCCATTGGAGATTTTTCCGTTCCTGGGCTCGTCGCGGCTGGCGGAGACGATCGATCGGTTCAAGGTCAGCGCCGTGGTGCATGGCCACGCGCATCGCGGCATCTATGAAGGTCGCACGCCCGGCGGTGCCCCGGTCTACAACGTCGCCATGCACGTGGCGAAGCCGACCGGCCGTCCCTACGCCCTGCTCGAAATCTGAAACACCCCGCGCCTCGTCAGCGATCGATCTCGCCGAACACGATATCGAGCGAGCCGATGATCGCGGCGACATCGGCGAGCATGTGCCCGCGCGACAGAAAATCCATCGCCTGCAGATGGGCAAAGGACGGCGCGCGGATCTTGCACCGATAGGGAGTATTGCCGCCGTTCGAAACCAGATAGACGCCGAACTCGCCCTTCGGCGCCTCCACCGCGGCGTAGACTTCTCCGGCGGGCACGCGAATACCCTCCGTGTAGAGTTTGAAATGGTGGATGGTCGCTTCCATCGAGCGTTTCATCGTCGCCCGCGGCGGCGGCGTGATCTTTTGGTTCGGAATTGCCACCGGCCCTTGGCCTTCGGGCGATCGCAATTTCTCCAGGCATTGCCTCATGATCCGCACCGACTGGCCCATTTCCTCCATGCGGACGAGATAGCGGTCGTAACAGTCGCCGTTCTTGCCGATGGGAATGTCGAAATCCATCTCGGGGTAGCATTCATATGGCTGTGCCTTGCGCAAGTCCCACGCCGCGCCCGACCCGCGCACCATGGGGCCGGAGAAGCCCCAGGCCCAGGCGTCGTCGAGGCCGATCACGCCGACATCGACGTTGCGCTGCTTGAAGATACGGTTTTCGGTGAGCAACTCGTCGAGGTTGCCGCAAACCTTGAGGAACGGATCGCAGAAAGCCCAGATGTCGTCCAGGAGCTTCGGAGGCAGGTCCTGGTGCACGCCACCGACCCTGAAATAATTCGCATGCATGCGGGCGCCGGAGGCGCGCTCGTAAAACACCATCAGCTTCTCGCGCTCGGCAAAACCCCAGAGCGGGGGCGTCAGCGCGCCGATATCCATGGCCTGTGTCGTGACGTTGAGGAGATGCGACAAGAGCCGGCCGATTTCGCAAAACAGAACACGGATGAGCTGTCCTCGCTTCGGGACCGAGATTTCCAACAACTTCTCGGCGGCGAGGCAGAACGCATGCTCCTGGTTCATCGGCGCGACATAGTCGAGCCGGTCGAAATAGGGCAGAGCCTGCAGATAGTTCTTGTACTCGATCAGTTTTTCGGTGCCGCGGTGGAGCAGGCCGATATGGGGATCGGCGCGATCGACGACCTCGCCGTCCAGTTCGAGCACCAGGCGCAGCACGCCGTGAGCAGAGGGATGCTGCGGTCCGAAGTTGATGGTGAAGTTGCGAACTGCGGCTTCGACCATGACGCTGCTCCGCTGTACCGGGTTTCAGGGCCGAAGCCCAGTGCTCCGGCCCGCCACGCCCGGACCACCGATCAGGTGCCCGCCAATCACGTGCCCGCCAATCACGTGCCCGCCAATCACGTGGTTGTCTGGATGATCAGAGTCAGCATGCCGTCGCCGTCGATGTTGGCGGCAACAACCTGCGACGAATCCAGCCCGTTCGCCGCCAGCACCGATGCTGCCTGTGGCGAGGCATCGATCGAGCTCTGCAGAGTAAGCAGATCTTCAACGCTGGTCTGGGTGATCACGGCCTCGGCTTGCGTCTTGAGTTCCGGCGGCAAATCCTCGAGGGCGACAATGGCAATGCCAGTAAAATTCTGGTCGGTGAAACCTTGATCCGGCAGGGCTTGGTCAGGCAGGGCCTGGTCAGGCGTTTGGTTGGGCAAGCTTGGATCGGGCAGGGCTTCCGGAGCCGGGGGTGCGATTTGGGGAAGCTGCGGGTCGGTGGATTGCGCGTGGATCGGCTGCGCCAGGGCCAATCCCGAAAGGGCGGCAATTGTCGTCAATATGCGCATGATCGTTCCTTCCGTTTTCCGTTTTGCTCGAGGAGGATCACCTGGTGACCACACAACCATTGTCCCGGATTATGGTTCCCGTCCGTCACGGATATGGCCATGGTGGAGCCTATCCTGGCGCGAGCGGTCGAACGATGGAACGATTCCGACAGGCGTTCATTCTCCCCTGATCACACCTTCATCACAGGATCGGCGGGGCGCTGCAGCTCGAGGAGAAAGCCATGAGAATCAGCGAGTGCATGACACGGAAAGTTCAGGTCGCCAGTCCGGACCAGTCCTTGCGGGATGCCGCACGAGCCATGGCCGATCTTGACGCCGGTGTTCACCCCGTGGGTGAGAATGAGCGGCTGGTCGGCATGATCACGGACCGTGACATTGCCGTCCGTGGCATCGCGGAGGGCAGAGGTCCCGACACCAAGATCAGGGATGTGATGAGCGCGGAGGTACAGTGCTGCTTTGACGACCAGGAAGTCGGCGATGTCCTTCAGAATATGCGCGATCTCAAACTGCGGCGAATGCCGGTGATCAGCCGCGACCGGCGGTTGGTTGGCATTGTCTCGCTCGGCGACCTCGCCACGAACGGCGAGCCCGCCTGGGCCGGCGAAGCGCTGGGCGGCATTTCGCAGCCGGGCGGCGACCATTCTCAGACGGCGCACTGATGCATCATAAACAGATTTGAAGTTCCTGCTCGATCGACGGCATCGGCGTTCAGGAACTTCGAATCCACAACCGTACTGGAGTCACTCCTTTGCGCTACAGGGCCGCACGCCCGGACGCGCGAGCACTTGGTTTGCGCATGATTCCCAGCGAAAATCGATTTCCGGGATCATCCGGGCCGACGCTACGCTACGGAGAATCGATCGATGACCCACAGCCATGTCCCGTCGCCCTGGCGGCGGGCGACCTCGGCGGTTACGGTGCCATCGGGAAGATGGGTTGACGTCAGTGCCAAATCTCCGCTGACAACAGCCGGAGCCTGATTTCCGGCGGCATATTTTCGGCCCGTTGCGGTGATGTCGGCGAAGAGTGCCCGGATCGCTTCGCGGCCACGCGTCAGTCGCCCGTCACCGCTGTCGACGACGGCATGCGGCTCAAAAAGCGCGGCCATGCCGTCGATGTCTCCCACCCACTGCCGGGAGATCAGCAGACGCTCCAGATCCTGGGGATCACGCGCCGGCTCGCGGCTTGCTTCATCGGTCATGGCGAAACTCCTCCGACGCTCGGTAGCAAAGCGTTCGATCCTGCGCCAAGTTTCGTTGGAAGACGAGCCGCAAGCTCCGCCATGCTGATCGCAAGGTGGAGCAGCCTGGCGATCATCCTCCCCAGCCGAGATCGCGATCCGCAACGCGCCATTCGGCGGTGCGGGCGCGGCGCCGGTGGCTGCGGCTGTCGTTGAGGAAGTCGGCGATCCTTGCCGCCGACTTCGCCGAGGCGAAAGTCAGCAGCCGATCGTGATGGACGACGGGCTCGCCGGTCTCATTGTCCCAGATCTCGAACCGGCAGCTTGGGTTCGGTATGGCTTCGAAACGGATCTTCATATCGATGGTCCCGGTGATCGTCGGACCGAGGTTCCGCGATCCCGGCTTATGGATGGCTTACGGGCGTTTGGATTATGCCTTTGGCAGCGGGCGCGCTCGCGCGGGTCGCCCTCGGCTAGCCGCCTTCGGCGCGAGGCGCTGGGCGACATGGTCGGCGATCGCCAGGCTTGAGGTCAGGCCGGGGCTCTCGATGCCGAACAGATTGACCAGGCCCTCCACGCGATGCACCGCCGCGTCCTGGATGACGAAGTCGGCATTGGCTTCGCCGGGACCGGAGAGCTTCGGCCGGATGCCGCTATAGGCCGGCCGCAGGCTGCCATCGGCCAGGTCCGGCCAGTATTTGCGGATCTCGTCGTAGAAGCGCTCGCCACGTATTGGATCGACGCGATAGTCGAGTTGATCGGTCCATTCGACGTCAGGCCCGAAGCGGGCGACGCCGTCGAGGTCGAGCGTCAGATGGACGCCGAGCCCGCCGGGTTCGGGCACGGGATAGACCAGCCGCGAGAACGGCGCCCGGCCGGCGACCGAAAAGTAATTGCCCTTGGCGTAGCGAAGTTCTGGCACGAATTGCCGGTCGAGCCCGTCAAGCGAGCCGGCAAGTGCCGTGGCGCCGAGCCCGGCGGCGTTGACGAAGCGCGCGGTGGCGATTTTAAAGCGCTCGCCGCTGGTGCTGTCGATCGTGTCGAGCACGATGCGCCCACCTTCAATGGCGCCCGAGGCGATGCGGGTGTTGAGGCTGAGCGCCGCCCCGTGCTCCTCGGCGTCGCCCAGCAGCGCAAGCATCAGCGCGTGGCTGTCGATGATGCCGGTGGCGGGAGACAAAAGCGCGGCCGTGCCGCGCAGCTTGGGCTCCAGCCTGCGCGCCTCTGCTGCGGTCAAGGGCGTCAAATCGCCCGCGCCGCAAGCAGCGGCATTGGCCAGGATCGAAGCGAGCATCGGCTCCTGTTCGGCATCCGTGGCGACGATGAGCTTGCCGCAGCGCGCATGCGGCACCGCCCGCTCCTGGCAATAACGGTAGAGCCTTTCGCGGCCTGCCACGCAGAGCCGGGCCTTCAGCGATCCGGCCGGATAGTAGATGCCGGCATGGATGACCTCGGAATTGCGCGAACTGGTCCCGGTGCCGATGGCGTTCTCGGCCTCGAGGATCAGGGTGTCCATGCCACGCCGCGCCATCTCTCGCGCGATCGCGAGGCCAATGACGCCGGCGCCGGCAACGATGCAGTCGACATGGTCCACGATCAGGCCACCTCAGCCTTGTTGTTGTGCCTGCTGGTGAGCCGTTCGGGAATCAGGTCTTGGCCATGCGCACAGCCGCCTTGGCGCAGGTTCTGGCGTTCAGCAGCCCCGAAGCTGAAATTCTGCATGTCTTTCGTCCATCCGCCGGCCCTTCCGAAAGGTCTTGACACCCTTACAAGAAACGGATGCAGCAAACAGCATTAATCCAGAGGCCGATGCGCACGCCGAACGGCGGCAGGACGCACGTCCCGGCATGCAGGACAGGAGCCATCATGGACGCTCGACCGAATTCTCCCGAAGCCCGCGACATCAGCTACCACATGCACGGCTACACCAATGCCCGCAAGCACGAGGAAGCAGGGCCACTGGTCATCGAGAAGGGCGACGGCATCTATGTCGAGGATCTCGCCGGCAACCGCTATATCGAGGCGATGGCCGGGCTTTGGAGCGTCGCGGTCGGCTTCTCCGAGAAGCGGCTGGTCGACGCTGCGGTGCGCCAGATGTCCAAGTTGCCTTACTATCACGACTTCGGTTCCAAATCGCATTCGCCGCTGATCGATCTCGCCGAGAAGCTGGTGCAGATGGCGCCGGTGCCGATGAGCAAGGCGTATTTCACCAATTCCGGCTCCGAGGCCAACGATACGGCCATGAAGATGATCTGGTACCGGTCGAATGCGCTCGGCCAGCCGGCGCGCAAGAAGATCATCAGCCGCATTCGCGGCTATCACGGCGTCACCATTGCTTCGGCGAGCCTGACCGGGCTGCCCAACAACCACAATTCCTTCGACCTGCCGATCGCCAATGTGCTGCACACCTCGACGCCGCACCACTGGCGCGAGGCGCTGCCGAATGAGAGCGAAGGAGAGTTTTCGAGCCGGCTTGCTGACGATCTGGAAAAGCTGATCCTGGCCGAAGGACCGGAAACCGTCGCTGCCTTCTTCGGCGAGCCGATCATGGGCGCCGGCGGCGTCATCGTGCCGCCGGCAGGCTACTGGGAGAAGATCCAGGCGGTGCTGTCGAAATACAACATCCTGCTCGTCGCCGACGAGGTGATCTGCGGCTTTGGCCGAACCGGCGAAATGTTCGGCTCGCAGACCTTCGGCATCAGGCCCGACATCATGGTGCTGTCGAAGCAGATCTCTTCGTCCTACCTGCCGATCTCGGCCTTGCTGATCAACGAGAAGGTTTTCGAGCCGATTGCCGACGAAAGCAATCGCATCGGCACCTTTGGCCACGGCTTCACCGGCGGCGGCCATCCCGTTGCGGCGGCGGTCGCGCTGGAGAACCTGAAGCTGATCGAGGAACGCGATCTCGTCGGCAATGCGCGCACGGTCGGCGCGCATATGCAGAAGCGGCTGCGCAAGCTCGCTTCGCACCCGCTTGTCGGCGAGGTGCGCGGCGTCGGCCTGATCGCGGCGGTCGAACTGGTCGGCGACAAGGCGAACAAGACGCCGTGGGAGACGGCCGGCGCGCTGGGCGGGCTCGTCAACGGTTTCATGCAGCAGAACGGCGTCATCTCGCGCAACATGGGCGATGCACTGGCCTTCTGCCCGCCGCTGATTATCACCGAGCCCCAGGTCGATCAGGTGATCGACGCGTTTGAAAGATCGCTTGAAGCCGCGGCCAAGCAGGTCCTGTAGTGGCGCCCGTCGCTCGAGATCATGCCGTTATAAGAGAACCGCATTTTTCTTATAACTGGAGCCGCCTGACATGAAGACGGTCGTCCGCAAGCGGCGTTATAAGAAAATTGCGAAAAACTTATAACGCCGCAGGAGAGGTTCAGGAATCCTTGTTGCCGTCGTGCGGCCAAATCAGAATGGTTTTGCGCGCAGACCCTGGGACCCATTCCGTTACCCCGGAGCGCTGCTGCGGTGCAGAACGCTTTGATCGCGGAGGGACAGCGCCCCCCTCTGTCCTGCCGGACATCTCCCCCACAAGGAGGGAGATTGGCCTTCATCACTGATTTCGCCAATCACAAACCTTGCAAAAAGGACGCTGTCCGCGAAGCTACCAATCTCCCCCCAAGTGGGGGAGATGCCAAATTTTGGCAAAGAGGGCAGGACAGAGGGGGCGCGAAGGATCGCTACAGAGCGCTTTTATTCTGAGCCGCAGCATTATGGACGGAAATTAGCTGGGATGACGAAGTCGTGGTGGCTTATGCCAATCGCCAGCGTTGGAGATCGGCTGCAGTCTGGTCGGGCAGCGGCCACCCACCGGCCTTTTCAGGCTCAGTCAAAGAACCAAATTCTCTATGCAGAGACTACGTGCTTCATCTTATCGGCAATCCGCAACGGCATCCGGAACGACCACCAGTTTGCCGACAAAATCCTTGGCAATGAAATCCGCCTGGGCGCGGTGGAAATCGGACAGCTTGTAGACACCGCCGACCAGCGGCCGGATCTTCTTCTCCTCGATGTAGCGGACGATACGAAGGAAATCGTGTCGCGTACCCTGGCTGGAGCCGTGCAGCTGCAATTGCTTGAGGTACATGGTGCGCAGATCGAGCCGCACGACCGGGCCGGCAATCGCGCCGGCGGTGGTGTAGCGACCCTCGGGCCGAAGGATGCGCAACAGGTCGTTGAAGATCGCACCGCCGACGAGGTCGGCAACCACGTCGATCGGCTGGCCGCCGGTTGCGTCGTTGACGGCGGCGGGCAGATCGGCGACGCCACGGGTGATCACCGCCTCGGCGCCGATGGCGAGCACCGCCTGTTCCTTGCCTTTGCCGACGACGGCATAGGGGCTGGCGCCGCGCGCCCGCGCCAACTGCACGATACCGGAGCCGACGCCGCCCGACGCGCCGGTGATCAGCACGCGCTCGCCGCCCCTCAATGCGGCGCGTTCGAGCATCTGTTCGCCAGTAAGGTAAGCGCAGCAGAAGGTGGCGAGCTCGACGTCGGTCAGGTCGGTGGCGACGACATGGGCATTCTCGGCCGGCACGGTCTGGTACTCGGCATAGCCGCCGTCTCGGCCGTGGCCCATATAGTCGATGTCGGCGAGTGAATCATCGTCGCGGTTGTAGATCGAGAAATCGACCATCACCCGCTCACCGATGCGGGCCGAAGAAACACCCTCGCCGACGGCAACGATGTTGCCGACCGTGTCGGTGCCCTGGATACGCGGGAAGGCCAGTGTATTGCCCTGACGCCGCCAGGTCGACACGGCGGCAGCATCTTCCTCCGTGCCGTAGGCGCCCTGGCGCACCCAGACATCGGTGTTGTTCATGCCGCAAGCGGTGACCTTGACCAGCACTTCACTTGGGGCGGGCCAGGGCACTTTCACGTCGGTGCGGTAGACGAGCTTTTCCGGTCCGCCGTGGCCGGTCAGCTGCACGGCGGCCATGGTGGCGGGGAGGGCTTTGGAGGTCATTGATGTTGCTTCCAGATATTCCAGGTTCGCGCTGCCCCTCACCCTTACCCTCTCCCCGTGAACAACGGGGAGAGGGGGTCGCCAGCGCTGGAGCTTGTCCCTTCTCCTCGTCGTTCACGGTGAGAAGGTGCCGGCAGGCGGATGAGGGGCGGCACCAAGGTCGATAATTAGATGCTGGCAAACACGCCCTTCACCGCATCCGCTGTCTTGGAGACGACGATGTCCGCCTCTTCGCGGGTGAGGCACAGCGGCGGCGCGAAGCCGAGAATGTCGCCTTGCGGCATGGCGCGGCCGATGACGCCACGCTCGGCAAGCGCGGTCGCGACCTGCGGCCCGATTTTTTGCGCGGCATCGAAGAACACGCGGTCATCCCGGTCGGCGACGAATTCGATTGCCGCCAGCATGCCGTCGCCGCGCACCTCGCCGACATTCTTGTGGCCGCCGACGGCTTTCGCCAGTTCGGCGCGGAAGTAGGCGCCGGTCTCGCCGGCGTTGGTCACCAGGTCCATCTCGTCGATCAGTTCCAGGTTGGCGACACCGGCGGCGACGCAGATCGGATGCGCCGAATAGGTCCAGCCATGGCCTATGCTGCCGAGTTTGTCGGAACCTTGGACCAGCACCTGCCAGACCTTGTCCGAGACGATGACGCCCGACAGCGGCGCATAGGCCGAGGTCAGGCCCTTGGCGATGGTGATCAGGTCGGGCTTGATGCCGTAATGGTCGGAGCCGAACATGGTGCCCAGCCGGCCGAAGCCGGTGACCACTTCGTCGGCGACCAGCAGCACGTCGTATTTGTTCAGAACCGCCTGGATCTTTTCCCAGTACAGAGCGGGCGGCGGCACGATGCCGCCGGTGCCGAGGATCGGCTCGCCGATGAAGGCGGCGACCGTGTCCGGGCCCTCGGCCAGGATCATCTCTTCGAGCTTGTCGGCACAGTGTTGGGAAAACTGTTCCTCGCTCATCGAGCGGTCGGCGCGGCGGAAATAGTAGGGCGCCTCGGTGTGCAGGATCGGCGCACGCGGCAGGTCGAAGGCGTTGTGGAACAGGTCGAGCCCGGTCAGCGATCCGGTCATGACACCGGAGCCGTGATAGCCGCGCCAGCGTGAGATGATCTTCTTCTTCTCGGGACGACCGAGCACGTTGTTGCAGTACCAGATCAGCTTGATGTTGGTTTCGTTGGCGTCGGAACCGGAGAGGCCGAAATAGACCCTCGACATGCCTTGCGGGGCGCGGTCGATGATCATCTTGGAAAGGGTGATCGACGCCTCGGTGCCGTGGCCGACATAGGCGTGGTAATAGGCAAGGTTCCTGGCCTGGGCGGCGATGGCGTCTGATATCTTCTGGCGGCCATAGCCGACATTGACGCAATAGAGCCCGGCGAAGGCATCGATGCTCTTGCGGCCGTTATTGTCCCAGATGGTGACGCCTTCGCCGCCGGCGATGATGCGGGTCGGCGATTCACCCCGCGCATGCGTGCCCATGTGGGTCGAGGGATGGAAGAAGTGGTCGCGGTCCCAGGCGGCGAGTTCGTTGGACTGGTCGAGCATTTTTTTACTCCTAAGGAAATGTCTCCGGCGCGGCTTACGCTACGTCCAGGCAGAGATATCTGAGATCGGTAAAGGCTTCGAGCCCGTGGCGCGAGCCCTCGCGACCGATGCCGGACTGTTTGACGCCGCCGAACGGGATCGGCGCGCCGGTGATCTTGACGCGGTTGATGGCGACCATACCGTAGTCGAGTGCACGGCCCATGCGCAATTGGCGGCCGCCATTCTCGGTGACGACATAGGCGACGAGCCCGTATTCGGTGGCGTTGGCGCGGGCGATGACCTCGTCCTCGCTGTCGAAGGGCGTCACCGCGGCGACCGGACCAAAAGTTTCCTCGCGCATGATCAGCGCATCGTCGGTGACATCGGCGAGCAGGGTCGGCCGGTAGAACAGCGGCCCGGCCGGATGTCTGCCGCCGCCAGTGAGGCAGCGCGCGCCATGGGCGAGCGCATCGGCAACCTGCTCCTCGACCTTCTTGACACCGCGCTCATGCATCAATGGCCCGATGTCGGTGTCTTCGGCCAGGCCATTGCCGATCCGCAGCGCCTCGATGCGCCTGGCGAAAGCGGCGCAGAAACGATCGTAGATCGGACGCTGGACATAAATGCGGTTGGCGGCGAGGCAATCCTGGCCGGAAGTGGCGAATTTGGCGTCGACGGCGATGGTCACCGCCTTGTCGAGATCGGCGTCGGCAAAGACGATCAGCGGCGCATGGCCGCCAAGCTCCATGACCAGCCGCTTCATCGTCGGCGCGCTTTGCGCGGCGATCAGCCTGCCGATCTCGGTCGAGCCGGTGAAGCTCATGGCGCGGACGCGCGGATCTTCGCACATCCGCCCAACGATGGTCGAGGCCTTGCCGGTGAGCACGTTGAAGACGCCAGCCGGCAGGCCGGCGCGTTCGCCGAGTTCGGCCAGCGCCAGTGCCGACAGCGGCGTTTCCGACGAAGGATGCGCGACGATGGTGCAGCCGGCGGCAAGCGCGGCCGCAGCCTTGCGGGTCAGCATGGCCGCCGGAAAATTCCACGGCGTGACGACGCCGACGACGCCGAGCGGTTCGCGCCGCACCATCATCTCGGCGTTTGGCAAATGGCTGGTGACGCTTTCGGCGTTGAGGCGCTTTGCCTCCTCGGCGTACCATTCGACGAAGGAGGCGGCGTAGTCGATCTCGCCAAGCGATTCCTTGAGAGGCTTGCCCTGTTCGAGCGTCATCAACAGCGCCAGATCGTCCTTGGCGGCGATGATCAGATCGAACCATTTTCGCAGGATTCTTGCGCGTTCCTGTGGGAGAGCCGCGCGCCAGGCGGGAAAGGCGCGCGACGCCGCGTCGATCGCCTTGCTCGTCTGCCTGGCATCGAGCGCGGCAACCCAGGCAACGGTGGCGCCTGTAGCAGGGTCGGCCACCCCAAAACTCTCGGCGGCTTCACTCGCCGACCAGTGGCCGTCGACATAGGCGAGTTGGCGCAGCAGCCGGCGGTCGGCGAGCCGGTCAAGCGCTTCGTGGCGTTGTGGGCGGGCAAAATGCGCGGACATGTTCGAGGTCTCCCGATGTCGAGGCGATGCGGAGAGACTATGCGCGCGGTGCAGACAGAGAGGCTGTTTGAGTGCTTGCGCGTAGAGAGATTGTCTCTATTGGACCGAAACACAGGACAGTCTCTCCGAGGCTGTAGCAAACAGTCGAGATTGGCTGAACCTCCTCCAACTTCGTCATCCCCGGGCGAAGCAGGAGCGAAGCTCCGTCGCGAAGACCCTGGGATCCATTCCGTGACCTTCGCCGAGGAATGCAGCGGAGCAGAATTCCGCATCGTCGCGGCGACCTGATGTCAGTTTCCCTAGACCTCACGACGGCGTCGGCAACAGATCGGCCACCGGCAAGGCGACCTCCTCCTTCACCGTCTTGGTGACGATGTAGGTGAAATAACGGTCGATGCCGATCTCGCGTTCGAGCAGGGCGTCGACCAGCCGCTGATAGGCGTCGATGTCGCGCGCCATCACTTTCAGCAGATAGTCGACGCCGCCGCCTACCGACCAGCAGGCGACGATTTCGGGGACGTCGCGGATGACGCGCTCGAAACGGTCGAAATCGGCTTGGCGGTGGCTGGCCAGCGTCACCTCCATCAGGACGGTGGCGACCGGCGCGACGGCGCGCATTGCAACCTTGGCGTGATAGCCGGAGACGATGCCGGCCTTTTCCAGCTTGCGCAACCGCATCCAGCACGGCGTCGGCGACAGGCCGACCTTGTCGGCGAGCGCCAGCTTGGTGATGCGCCCGTCGCGCTGAACCGCGTCGAGGATTTTTAGGTCGATCTGATCCAGTTTCAATGCGGCCATGAGCGTCCACTTTTTTCCGCGACACCATGACGGCGCATTATTTCGATTGTCAATTGCACTGATTTCGATCTCTAATATGTCATGACATTGTGGCGTCCAGATCCAGCGCTTATCCGGCGGCCGGCCTATCAATCGCTCGCCGACCAGTTCGCGCGCGCCATTCATGACGGACGGCTGGCCAACGGCGCGCGGCTGCCGACGCATCGCCGGCTGGCCGACGATTTGAAGCTTTCGGTGCAGACAGTCAGCCGCGCCTATGAGGAACTGATCCGCCGGGGCCTGGTCTCCGGCGAGATCGGCCGCGGCAGCTTCGTGCAGACGCAGCGCCGCGAACCGGAGCCGCCCTATCTGCCGGAGCGCCTTGGCGAGGTCATCGACCTGTCGATCCTGAAGCCGGTCTGCGAGCCGATGCATCTGGAGAGGCTGAAGCAGGCGCTGGGCTGGCTCGCCGAGAACCTGCCGTCGACCTCGGCGCTGTCGTTCCGGCCGAACATGGTGTTTCCGCGCCACCGTGCAGTGGCGGTCGAATGGCTGCGGCTGTGCGGTCTCGACGTGTCGGCGCAGAATGTCAGCCTGACCAACGGCGCCACGGCCGGCATGACGGTGGCGCTGATGAGCGTGGCGCCGCCGGGTTCGACCGTCGCCACCGAGGCGATCGGCCATCACACGCTGATCCCGCTGGCGCGCTATCTCGGCTTCAACCTCGAGGGCCTGCCGATCGACGACAACGGCCTGATCCCGGAGGCGCTCGACGAGGCGTGCCGGCTTTCCGACATCCGCGCCGTGTTCGTGCAGCCCTCGGTGATCAATCCGACTGCAACATTGATGAATGCCGCGCGGCGCGAGCAGATCGCTGCGGTGGCGCGCAGGCACGACATCGCCATCATCGAGAACGACGTGCTCGGGCCGCTCGTCGAGGGCCGTCCGCCGCCGGTCGCCGCCTTCGCGCCCGAGCGCACGCTCTACGTCACCTCCTTCACCAAGATCGTGCTGCCAGGCCTGCGCATCGGTTATCTCGCGGCGCCCGACCGCTATGTCGCTGCCGTCGCCAACCGGCATCTCGTCTCCAACTGGATGGCGACGCCGATGGTGGCGGAGATCGCGACAAAATGGGTGACCGACGGCACGGCGATGGAACTCGTCCGCTGGCAACGGTCGGCGCTGCGGCGGCGGCAGGAGATTGCCGCCCAGGTGCTTGCCGGGGTCGACTACCGCGTCCATCGTGACGGGCTGCATCTGTGGCTGGAACTGCCCGGCGACCGCGCCGAGGAGGGCTTCGTCTCACAGGCCCGCCTGCAGGGCGTGGCGATCGCACCAGGCACATCGTTTCGCATTTCGGCGGCGCCCTGGCAGCCGGCAGTGCGCATCTCGCTGGGCTCGACCACCGAGGGGGAACTGCGCGCCGGCCTCAGTGTTGTCACTAAACTTCTGCTCGGCGACCCGGAGCATCTGCTGCTGGCGATCTAGGCAAGCATTGCCGCGAAATTCTGCGGAGTCAGAAACATTGTCATGAGTTTATTTTCCTGATTGACATGATTTGGCGCGTTCCGCATCGTTAAGGCACAGCTTCTCCAGCACGGGGAAATTCTTTGTCCGCGCCCATCATCAAGATCAACGCCATTTCGAAAAGCTTCGGCACCTTCAAGGTGCTGGACGGACTGTCGATGCAGGTCATGCCGCGCGAGAAGCTGGCGCTGATCGGCCCATCCGGCTCCGGCAAGACGACGATCCTGCGCATCCTGATGACGCTGGAGAGGATCGACAGCGGCCACATCCAGATCGACGGCGAGCAGCTTTACCACATGAAGCGCAACGGCCAGTTGCTGCCCGCCGACGAACGGCATCTGGCAAGAATGCGCCAGAAGATCGGCATGGTCTTCCAGCTGTTCAACCTGTTTCCGCACAAGAGCGTCATCGACAACGTCACGCTGGCGCCGATCCTGACCAAGGGCATGGCGCGCGCCGCCGCCGAAAAACGGGCGATGGAACTGCTCCACATGGTCGGCATGGCCGACAAGGCGAAAGCGATGCCGGCGCAGCTTTCCGGCGGCCAGAAGCAGCGCGTTGCCATCGCTCGCGCCTTGGCGCTGCAGCCCAGGATCATGCTGTTCGACGAGGTGACATCGGCGCTCGATCCGGAACTGGTCGAGGAGGTGCTGAACGTCTTGTGGCGGCTCTGCTCGGAGACCGACATGACCATGCTGCTGGTCACCCACGAAATGGGTTTTGCCCATGATTTCGCCGACCGGGTTCTGTTCTTCGACCGCGGCAAGATCGTCGAGGAAGGCAAGCCGGACGAGATTTTCCGCAACCCCAAGCAGGAGCGTACGCAAGCTTTCCTGAAGAAGATCATCGCGGCCGGACATCGCGTCTGACTGCCATGCCCCAGGCGGCAACGCCGTCCTCCCAGGGCGGCGAAGCCGTCCCGTGGAACGACCAAACCAAAAGAGAAACAAGGAGTTGGGAACAATGAAGAAACTTGGCATTCTGGCCGGCGTCGCCGGTGTTGCGCTGACCGCAATTCTGGCCGCTTCGACCGCGGGATCGGCCGACGACAGCAAGCTCGAAGAGCTCAAGGCACAGGGCTTCGCCCGTGTCGCCATCGCCAACGAGCCGCCCTATACGGCGGTTGCTGCCGACGGCAAGGTCTCGGGTGCGGCGCCCGATGTGGCCCGTGAAATCTTCAAGCGTCTTGGTGTCAACGACATCGTCGCCTCGATTTCGGAATATGGCGCGATGATCCCTGGCCTGCAGGCCGGCCGTTTCGACGTCGTCACCGCCGGCCTGTTCATGAAACCGGAGCGCTGCGCGGCGGTCGCTTATTCGGAACCGGTGCTGTGCGACGCCGAGGCAATGCTGGTCAAGAAGGGCAACCCGAAGGGCTTCAAGAGCTATGAGGATGTCGCCAAGGATGCCACCGCAACGATCGGGGCGCCGGGCGGCGGCACCGAGGAGAAGCTGGCGCTCACTGCCGGCGTGCCGCGTGACCGCGTCATCGTCGTGCCGGATGGCCAGAGCGGCCTGAAGATGGTGCAGGACGGCCGCATCGACGCCTATTCGCTGCCGGTGCTGTCGATCAACGATCTGGTCAAGAAGGCCAACGATCCGAATCTCGAAGTCGTCGCCCCGGTGGTCGGCGCGCCGGTCTATTGCGACGGCGCGGCGTTCAAGAAGGGCGATGAGGCGCTGCGCGACGCCTATGACGTGGAATTGGCCAAGCTGAAGGAGTCCGGCGAATTCGCCAAGATCATCGAGCCCTACGGTTTTTCGGCCGCGGCGGCGATGTCGACGAGCCGCGACAAGCTCTGCTCGGCGAAGTAAAAAGTTGCCCCTCACCCTTACCCTCCCCTGTGAAGAACGGGGAGAGGGGCGCCAACGTTGGAGCTTCACCCTTCTCCCCGTCCCTATACGGGGAGAAGGTGCCGGCAGGCGGATGAGGGGCAGCGCCGACCTTCTGTAATAATCGCCAAGCGGAGAAATGCTTAGTTCATGACCCAATGGTCCGGCTATTTCGGCCTGATATTGCAGGGAGCGCTTGTTACCATCGAGCTGACGCTGATGGGGTCGGTGCTTGCCCTGATCATGGCCTTTCTCGCCGGGCTGGGGCGGCTGTCGCGTTTTTTCGCAATTCGGGCGCTGGCCACCGCCTATATCGAATTCTTCCGCGGCACCTCGATCTTCGTGCAGCTGTTCTGGGCCTATTTCGTGCTGCCGTTCATCGGCATTTCGCTGACGCCGCTGCAGGCCGGCGTGCTGGCGCTTGGCCTCAATGTCGGCGCCTACGGCGCGGAGGTGGTGCGCGGCGCCATCCAGTCGATCGGCCGCGAACAGTACGAGGCCTGCACCGCGGTCAATCTCGGCCGCTGGCAAGCCATGCGCCATGTCATCCTGCCGCAGGCGCTGCTGGTGATGCTGCCAACCTTCGGCAACAACGCCATCGAATTGCTCAAGGCCACCGCCGTGGTTTCGCTGATCTCGCTCACCGACCTGACCTTCCAGGCCCAGGTCGTGCGCTCGCAGACCGGCAACACGCTGGTGCCGTTCACCACCATTCTCGTCATCTATTTCGGCCTTGCGCTGATCATTTCGTGGGGGGTGCGTTCGCTGGAACGCCGCATGGCGCGCGGCCTCGACGGGGTGCGCGTCTGATGGATCGGGCCTCGTAATGGAATGGGATTGGAATTTCGTCTGGGAGATCATGCCGACCCTGATCGAGGGCGTGAAGATCACCATCCTGGCGACGCTGCTCGGCTCGGTTCTGGCAGCGATGGTCGGCTTGGCTATCGCGCTGGCGCGGCGCTCGCCGAACAAGGGCTTGTCGCGCAGCGTCGGCTTCCTTGCCGAGTTCATCCGCGGCACGCCGCTCTTGGTGCAGCTCTATTTCATCTTCTACGTGCTGCCGGACATCGGTATCCTGCTGCCGCCGCTGGTGGCGGGCGTCATCGGCCTCGGGCTGCATTACGGCACCTACACGGCCGAGGTCTATCGCGCCGGCATCGACAATGTGCCGCGCGGCCAGTGGGAAGCCGCCAAGGCCTGCAATCTCAATGCCAGGCAGACCTGGACCCACATCATCATGCCGCAGGCTATCCCGCCGATGATCCCGGCGCTTGCCAACTATTTTATCGCCATGTTCAAGGAGACGCCGCTGCTTTCGGCGATCACCGTGCTGGAACTGATGAACCAGGCCAAGAGCGTCGCCAACACCTATTACCGCTATGTCGAGCCGATGACCTTGGTCGGCGCCTTCTTCCTCGTCATCAGCCTGTTCTCGGTCGTGCTGCTGCGCTGGCTGGAACGCCGCTACGGGCGCATTGAAAAATGACAGTTCCTTCGACCAAACCGTTGGCAAGCAGCGCATGGTGACCGCTCCAGTCGACATCCGCTTGCACTCGACACGGCCGGCGCTCGACGCGCGTCCGCTGGAAAAGCGCGTCGGCCTGATCATCCTTGCCACCGACCATACGACCGAACCGGATTTTCGTCGCATGGTGGCAAGCGACCGGATCGGCGTCTATGTCGCGCGCATTCCCTACGCCAATCCGACGACGCCGGACAATTTGCGCAAGATGCGGCCGTCGCTGACGGCGGGCGCCGCGCTCATCCTGCCTGATGAGCCGCTCGACGCGGTCTGCTATTCCTGCACCTCGGCCTCAGTCGTCATCGGCGATGCCGAGATCGAGGCGGCGGTGCAGGCGGCCAAGCCGGGCGTACCCGTGGTTACGCCGCCGATGGCAGGGGTGCGCGGCTTGAAAGCGCTGGGCGCCAGGACGATCAGTATTCTCACTCCTTATACCGTCGAGACCAGCCGGCCGATGGCCGCCTATTTCGCGGCGCACGGGTTCGAGATCGCCAGCTTCACCTGTCTCGGCTTCGAGGACGACCGCGAGATGGCGCGGATTGCACCGGCCACGCTGGTCGATCTGGCAGCCAAGACGACCGACGCGCAAGCGGACGCACTGTTCGTCTCCTGCACGGCGTTGCGGGCAGCACTTGCCGTCGTCGGCATGGAAGAGGCGATCGGCCGCCCGGTCGTCACCAGCAATCAGGCAACGGCCTGGAACTGCCTGCGGCTTTGCGGCGACGACGAGCCGCGCGCCGAATTCGGCCGTCTGATGACCCTGTTGAGACAATGAGGCGATGTCCGGCATGAGCGAGCACCCCCCTCTGGCAACAGGCATGTCTGTAACCCTTCAGGATATCCGCGCAGCCCGCGAGCGCGTCGCAGGCAAGGTTGAGCGCACGCCGACCGTGCTTTCCCCGAGTCTTTCCGGGCACTTGGGCGCGCCGGTTTATCTCAAGCTCGAACATCGGCAGACCACCGGCAGCTTCAAGCTGCGTGGCGCCTCGAACGCCATCGCTTCGCTGAACGCCGAGGAGAAGGCGCGCGGCGTGGTCGCCGCCTCGACCGGCAATCACGGCCGGGCGCTGGCTCATGCGGCAAAGCTCGAAGGCATGCGTGCGACGATCTGCATGTCACGACTGGTGCCGCAGAACAAGCTCGACGAAATCCGCCGGCTCGGCGCCGAGATCCGCGTCGTCGGCAACAGCCAGGACGATGCGCAGCAAGAGGTCGACCGGCTGGTCGCGGAAGACGGCCTGATCATGCTGCCGCCCTTCGACCATCCCGATATCATCGCCGGGCAAGGCACGCTCGGGCTGGAAATCATCGAGCAGGTTGCGGACGCCGCCCTGGTGCTGGTGCCGCTTTCCGGCGGCGGGCTGGCGGCGGGTGTCGCCGCTGCCGTGAAGGGCGTCAGCCCCGGCACGAAGGTCATCGGCGTTTCGATGGCGCGGGGTGCGGCGATGAAGGCAAGCCTCGATGCCGGACATCCGGTTTTGGTCGAGGAACTCCCGACGCTGGCGGACTCGCTCGGCGGCGGCGTCGGCCTCGACAACCGGCTGACCTTCTCGATGTGCCGCGACCTGCTCGACGATGTTATCCTGCTCAGCGAGGACGAGATCGCCGCCGGCATCCGCCATGCCTATGATCAGGAGCGCGAGATCGTCGAAGGCGCCGGCGCGGTTTGCATCGCCGCCGTGCATGCCGGCAAGGTCGGGGCGAGCGGCCCCACTGTGCTCATTCTGTCGGGCCGCAATATCGACATGACGCTGCACAGGAAAGTCGTTTGTGGCGAAGCAATTGAGGAGAGCGCCGCATGAGCCGGATGACGATACTGACCGAAGCCGAATTGCGCGCGATCGTGAAGCTCGATCTCGATGCCGTCGCCTGCGTCGAAAATGCGTTCCGCGCGCTTGCCACCTTGCCGGTGGCGATGCCGCCGATCCTGCGGCTCGACATTACCGAGCATCGCGGCGAGGTCGACGTCAAGACCGCCTATGTGCCTGGCATCGACGGTTTTGCCGTCAAGATCAGTCCCGGCTTCTTCGACAATCCGAAGCTCGGCCTGCCCAGCGTCAACGGCATGATGGTGCTGCTGTCGTCAAAAACCGGGCTGGTCGAGGCGCTGCTGCTCGACAATGGCTATTTGACCGACATCCGCACGGCCGCGGCCGGAGCGGTCGCGGCGAAACATCTTTCGCGAACCGACTCCTCTGTCGCCGCGATCTTCGGCGCCGGCGTCCAGGCTGGACTGCAGCTCGAGGCGCTTATGCTGGTGCGGCCGATCGCCGAGGCGCGGATCTGGGCGAGGGATGCCGCGAAGGCCGAAGCCGCGGCGGATGCATTGCGCGAAAAACTGGGCATCGTCGTGCATGCTGAGCCCGACGCGGCAAAGGCGGCGGCCGGCGCCGACATCATCGTCACCACGACGCCGTCGACCGAACCGCTGATCAAGGCCGGCTTCGTCTCGGCCGGCCAGCACATCACCGCTATGGGCTCGGACGCCGAGCACAAGAACGAGATCGCGCCGGCGATCCTGCGCATGGCCGATCTCTACGTCGCCGACAGCGCGAAGCAGACGCGGCTGCTGGGCGAATTGCATCATGCCATCGCGACGGGGGTGATGGCAGCCGATGCCGAGATCACAGAGCTCGGCCAGATCATCGCCGGCGATAGACATGGCCGCCGTTCGGCCAGCGACATCACCATCGCCGACCTCACCGGCACCGGCGTGCAGGACACGGCGATCGCCACGCTCGCCCGCGACCGTGCCCGGGCGGCCAAGACGGGTACGATTTTCGAAAGCTGATGCCGGCCGCAAGGCCCAACAAACGAGGACCAAGAACAATGCAGCCCAATCTAAAATTCTCGCGCGGCGAATATGCGGATCGCCTCGCCAAGACCCGGAAGGCCATGGAAGCCGAGCGCGTCGATCTGCTTGTTGTCAGCGATCCGTCCAACATGGCCTGGCTGACCGGCTATGACGGCTGGTCGTTCTACGTGCACCAGGCCGTCATCGTGCCGCCGTCGGGCGAACCGGTGTGGTACGGGCGCGGCCAGGACGCCAACGGCGCCAAGCGCACCGCCTATCTCGCGCACGACAACATCGTCGGCTATGCCGACCATTATGTGCAGTCGACCGAACGCCACCCGATGGATTTTCTCTCGCAGGTGCTGGCCGATCGTGGCTGGGGCAAGCTCAGCATCGGTGTCGAGATGGACAATTACTGGTTCTCGGCCGCTGCCTTCGCTTCGCTGCAGAAACATCTGCCCAATGCCCGCTTCGTCGACGCCACGGCACTCGTCAACTGGCAGCGAGCGGTGAAGAGCCCGACCGAAATCGACTATATGCGCAAGGCCGCCCGCATCGTCGAAGCGATGCACCAGCGCATTGTCGACAAGATCGAAGTCGGCATGCGCAAATGCGACCTGGTCGCCGAGATCTATGATGCCGGCACGCGCGGCGTCGACGGGCCAGAGGGAAGAATTGGCGGCGACTATCCGGCGATTGTGCCACTGCTGCCGTCGGGCGCCGATGCGTCGGCGCCGCATCTGACCTGGGACGACCGGCCGATGAAGTCGGGCGAGGGCACCTTCTTCGAGATCGCCGGCTGCTACAACCGCTACCATTGTCCGCTTTCGCGGACTGTGTTCCTCGGTAGACCGACGCAGGAATTCCTCGATGCCGAGAAGGCGACGCTGGAAGGAATGGAAGCGGGGTTGGCCGCGGCAAAGCCCGGCAATACATGCGAGGACATCGCCAACGCCTTCTTCGCGGTGCTGAAGAGATACGGCATCGTCAAGGACAACCGCACCGGTTATCCGATCGGGCTTTCCTATCCGCCGGATTGGGGCGAGCGCACTATGAGCCTGCGCCCCGGCGACCGCACTGACCTGAAGCCCGGCATGACCTTCCATTTCATGACCGGCCTGTGGCTGGAGACGATGGGGTTGGAGATCACCGAATCCATCCTGATCACCGAGACCGGCGTCGAGTGCCTGGCCAATGTGCCGCGCAAACTGGTGGTCAAGAATTGAGCCCGATGTCCAGCCTTCGCCCATCGCCAATCACGCCGAGCGTAGACTTCGACCGCGACGGCGTGCAGCACGGCTTCTTGCGCCTGCCCTACAGCCGCGACGACTCAGCCTGGGGATCGGTGATGATCCCGATCTGCGTGATCCGCAACGGCAGCGGGCCAAGCGCATTGCTCACCGGCGGCAACCATGGCGACGAGTATGAGGGGCCGCTGGCGCTCTACGATCTCGCCCGCACGCTCGATCCCAAGCAAGTCAGCGGCACGGTCATCATCGTGCCGGCAATGAACTATCCGGCGTTCCGCGCCGGCACCCGCACCTCGCCGATCGACAAGGGCAATTTGAACCGCAGCTTTCCCGGCCGGCCTGACGGGACGGTGACCGAGAAGATCGCGGACTATTTTCAACGTGAGTTGCTTCCCCGCGCAGACATCGCGCTCGACTTCCACTCCGGCGGCAAGACGCTCGACTTCGTGCCGTTCTGCGCCGCCCATATCCGGCCCGACAAGGAGTTGGAGGCGAAGGGGTTCGCCGCGGTCGAAGCGTTCTCGGCGCCGTGGTCGATGAAGATGCTGGAGATCGATGCGGTCGGCATGTTCGACACTGCCGCCGAGGAGATGGGGAAGCTGTTCATCACCACGGAGCTTGGCGGCGGTGGCACCTCCCGCGCGGAAACGGTGCGGATCGCCCGTCGCGGCGTGCTCAATGTGCTGCGCCATGCCGGCATTGTCGCCGGTGCGGTCGAGACGCAGCCGACCCGCTGGCTCGACATGCCGTCGGGCGATTGTTTCTCGTTCGCCGAGGACGACGGGATGATCGAAACGATGATCGATCTCGGCGAGCCTGTCGAGAAGGGCCAGGTCCTGGCGCGCATCCACTCCATCGGCCGCACCGGTGCCGCACCTCAGGAGATCAGGGCAAGGATGTCGGGTCTTTTGGCTGCCCGCCATTTCCCTGGATTGGTCAAGGCGGGCGACTGCACCGCAGTGGTCGCTGTGCTGGTCGATTGAAGGCAAGGCAATCGAAAAGCTTGCGACTTCGCTACTCGATCAGCAGCAAGCCGCGCTTTTTGTCGCCATCGCTATCGATTGTGTCCATGGCTGAGAACAGGCGCTCACGCTCGACCAGCCAAGGCTTATAATCCTCGTTTACATCGAGGACGAAGACCATGTCCTCGGCCTCCAGATATCCTCCGACCGGGGAGAAATGGCCAACGCCGGCGCCGAAAATCTTCTCACGGGTAAAGTTGACGATGTAACGGCGGCCGGGATCGTTGGCGCGCTTCATGTGCTCGCGAAATGCATCGGCGCTCAGATCCCGAAGCACGGAGACCTTCCGCTTGGTGTTCGTTCGAGCGACCTCGGCAAGCTCGTCCAGCGTGAGCCCGATGATGCAGAAGCCCGTCCAGCACTTTCCGGTTCCAGCGAGGACTTCGGCTTCGGTTGTCTCCTCCTCGCCGATGGAGCGGAATGTGTTTGCGACACTTGCCGGGCCGCACCTTGATCCGTTTGATTGCCATGTGACGTCGGCATCGAACGTGGCAGCCACGGGCAGCTTCCAGGCGCTGTCGATCAATTCAGCGGTGCGGGTAACCGACGACTGGATCGCATCTTGCGAAACTCTGGACTGGCCGGCAATCAAAAGTGCGGCGCCGCCCAGCAGGCCGAGGACGGCGATCACAATCACACCGAAAGCGAGACTGCGCTTCATTGCTGAATCTCGTATCAGGCAGCAACAGGAGAATGAAGAAAAGGCACAGCAACGTCAATCGGCGCCCGCACCCGGCCAGTCGCGATCTGGTCCGGCAGCAACTGAAGCCGGCCGCTTGCCAAGCGGGCTGCCACCGCTCATCGCCGTGAGCGCTGCGTCTGGGAGAGTATGGATCAGGCAAGGAACTTCGCCGGTGAAAGAGCGGGGTCGTTTCGCTAGCGCCAATAGCTGCTGCGCCTGCAAACCTCAGGCTTCCAGAGACGACCCAAATTACGACTTGCTCGGCGTAGGCGTCGCTAAAGGCGAACCTAACGAAGGCCAAGGAAGCTGAGTATCGCAATTACGATAACGACGGCCCCGACCAGCCAGATGATATTGTTCATGACAGCTCTCCTTTATCTTTGCCGCGAGCCTGTGGCGGCTCGCGATAATTATGGCGAACGCCCTCACGGCGTTCTCGTTCCAAACTGAGCCTAAGCCGCCGATCCCGGTCCAGCAGCCAACATCCGGGAGATATTCGCTGTCACCCTACAATCGTTAGTATGCGCTAATGTTCCATCGCTCAGAAAAATACCGCGCCTACCGAGGGCCGGAAGCAATGGCGCCGCGGCCCGAAGCGAGGGCACTTCGGTGGACGCCTCGGTGATGGAGCCTATGTTCCTACATGCCGGCGAACCGCAGCATCGCCTGGCAACAGCACAGGTGGGATGAAATCAGTTCTCAGAAACGTTCATCAACAACACTCAATGCCTGCTGCCCGACACCTGGTGCCGATGACCAAACAACCTCCGGCGGTGGTTTTAGAAAATACCGTGCGCGACGCCGTGGAGACCGAATATGCCGGCCAAAGCGTATATTAACCGGATCGCGACAGCAGTGCCGGAGCACGAGGTTCATCAATTCTATCTGCGTTTCGCCGCCTCCATGCTTGCGGCCGATCGTCGAAGAATTTTCGAACGCATGGTTGACGTTGCCGGCATCGAGCACCGCTATTCATGCTTTGCACCTGCCGGCGACCCCGAAGGTCCATCAGCAGATCTGGCCGGGAGGTTCATCCGGGGTGCCTTTCCTGGAACAGCCGAGAGAATGGCGATGTTCTGTCATGCCGCACCTGTTCTCGCGCAAAAAGCCGTCGACGGATTGGAGCTTGGTGGCGGCGCTTCCCGCATCACCCATCTCATCGTCACCACCTGCACCGGTTTTTCAGCGCCGGGCATCGACCTGGAGCTGGTTGCGCGATGTGGCCTGCCGGACACGGTCGAACGCACGATGATCGGTTTCATGGGCTGCTACGCGGCGATCAACGGCCTCAAGCTTGCCCGCCACATCGTCCGCTCCGATCCGCAGGCCAGGGTCCTGCTGGTCAATATCGAACTCTGCACGATGCATCTGCGGGAAACCAGCGAACTGGAAAAGCTGCTGTCGTTCTGCCTCTGGGGCGATGGCTGTGCGGCTGCGCTCGTCACCGCCGAGCCGCACGGCATCGAGCTCGAAAGCTTCTACGGCATCGTGGCGGACGAGCGGCGGGATCTGATGAGCTGGAGCATTAGTGACCACGGTTTCGAAATGGTTCTTTCCGGCCAGGTCCCGGCAGCAATCCATAACGCGTTGCGGAGCAATCACGACGCCATCCTCGGTGGTCGGCCGACCGAGGCGATCGACCTCTGGGCCGTGCACCCGGGGGGACGTTCGGTGCTCGACGCCGTCGAACGGGCCCTGGAACTCGCGCCCACCGCGCTGAAGCCATCGCGCGAGGTGTTGCGCCGTTATGGAAACATGTCGTCGGCGACCGTCATGTTCGTGATGAAAGAGATGTTGAAGGCGCCACCAGGCATGCTCGGCTGCGGCATGTCGTTCGGACCCGGGCTGGCGGCCGAAACCATGCTTTTCCGAACGGCGTCATGAGCAGCCTGGAGCACCGCCAGCTTGCGCCGGAAATCCTCGACGGGCTTGCGGCCGACGATCCACGAGCGCTTGCGGCGCGCCGCGACCTCCGCCGCATCAACGCGCTGATGTTTCAGGCCAGGATCATGGCGTCGCTGCTGCAGAAATTTGTGCCAGGGCCGCCGCGCCGGATTCTGGAGATCGGCGCCGGCGATGGCTCCTTCATGCTGGCGGTGGCGCGGCGCATGGCCGGGCATTGGCCTGGGGTCGAACTGGTAATGCTCGACCGCGTCGACCTCATCACCGCGCAATTGCGTGGCGATTTCGACAGGCTGGGATGGATGGTCGAAGGCGTCACCGCCGATGTCTTCGACTGGGCGAGAAAGAATGCGGGCACGCGGTTCGACGCGATCACCGTCAATCTGTTTCTGCATCATTTCGACGATGCCGGGCTCGTGCGTCTGTTTTCGCTGATGGCGCCGAAGGCCCCGTTGCTGTTGGCGACAGAGCCGTTGCGGACCAAACTGGCATTGGCCGCGACCCGCCTTCTCCCGGCGATCGGCGCCAATGACGTCACACGAAACGACGCGGCTCAAAGCGTGCGTGCCGGCTTTCGCGGCAGCGAGCTTTCCGGTCTCTGGCTCGCGGCAAACGGCAAACCGGTCGAAGAACGGCGCGCCGGCCTCTTTTCCCACATTTTCGTCGGCGCCAGCGCCGGTCATGACCTATGACGCGATTGTCGACCCATGACGCGATCGTCATAGGCGCCGGCCCGGCGGGCACGTCCGTCGCGCTGACGCTGGCCCGGCGCAGATGGGCCGTGGCTATTGTGGAAAAGAGCGTGTTCCCGCGCCGCAAGGTCTGCGGCGAATATATATCGGCAAGCAATCTTGCGCTTCTGGATCAGCTGGAAATCGCCGATGCCTGGCGTGCCAATGCCGGCCCCGAAATCCGCCGCGTCGGCTTCTTTTCCGGCGATGCGAGTGTCGAGGCGCCAATGCCTCCCGCGAAAGATGGGTCCTGCGAGAAAAAAGATGGTTTCGGCCGGGCGCTTGGCCGAGACATTCTCGACTGTCTGCTTTTGCAGGCGGCGCGATCGGCGGGCGTCGAGATCTTTCAGCCTTGCCGCGCCGTCGCCATCGACCCAGATGGCGAGGCGCAATTGGTGCGAATTCAAGCCGGAAACGAAACGACGATGTTGTGCGCGCCGGTGATTGTCGCCGCACACGGCTCCTGGGAGCCAGGACCGCTGCCCAGCCAGCTTGGAAAGACCAACCGCCCTTCGGACCTGTTCGGCTTCAAGGCGCATTTCACCGGGTCGTCCCTGGCGCCTGATTTGATGCCCCTGCTGATATTTCCTGGCGGTTATGGCGGCATGGTTTCGGCGGATCATGGCCGGCTGTCGATCTCGTGCTGCATTCGGCGCGATATGCTCGCGCAGTTGCGCAAACAAGCTGGCCCTAGACACCAGAGCCATTTGTCGGCGGCCGAGGCGGTCTCCCGTCATCTGATGGAATCATGCCGGGGAGTAAGGGATGCGCTAGAGTCTGCTGACGCCGACGGGCCTTGGCTTGCCGCAGGTCCGATCCGGCCGGGAATTCGCTCCTGCTACGAACGCGACATCTTTCGCGTCGGCAATGCGGCCGGAGAGTCTCACCCTGTCATCGCCGAGGGCATCTCGATGGCGCTTCAGTCCGGCTGGCTGCTGGCCTGCGAACTCTCATGCGCGCCGAGCAGCCGTGCAGGGCGCGAGACGGCAGGCAGACGCTTCGAGGCGGCCTGGAAAAGGCTGTTTTCAACTCGGGTCTACGCCGCCGCCGCACTTGCCGGGATTGCCGTTAGTCCAAGCAGCGCCACCTTGATGGCGGCAATTATCCGGAATTTCCCGCAAGCGCTAACGTTTGGTGCGCAACTGAGCGGCAAGACAAAGCCGGTTCCCGGCTTTGCCTGACTGGTGGCGCGGTGCGCCACCACGGCTTCAGGAAGCCCTGGCTCCGTTACTCGGGGCAATCCTCTCTATCCGAGGTTGCAGTGCCACCGGCAGTGTTCTTATCGGCCTCCACTACGTCCTTGCACCGATCACTCATGCCGTCGCCGCCGTCGGTGGTTGAACCGGTTACGTTTGGATCGGCAGGAGTTGCATTATCGGTGCCGGGAGCCATGGTGCCCGTGCCTGTCCCGGTGGCCGCTCCCGGATCGGTGGTGCCGGATCCAGTGCCGTTTGATTGCGCCATCGCCGAAGTGGCAAGGGCAATGCTGAGTGCGGTTGCGGAAAGAATTTTTTTCATCATGGTCGGTCTCCATTAGAGCTGCATCGCTGGTTGCGATGATTATCCAACGAGCGTTTTTTGGAGTTGTTCCGTCAGACAGAAATCGTGATCGAAGGTCGGGCCGAAGGCGATCCAAGCAGCAATGCTGGCGAACCGCGCCATGTTTTTCGGTTTCAATGGAACAACAACCACCGGCAACGGTTGGAAGCGCAGTCGTTCTACTCTAGCGACTGTGACAGCCGATCGCACGGCATTGGGACAAAGGCCCGGCGCTTCCTCCCCGCCGGGCCTTTCTGTCGCTGGAGGAACTTTCACGGAATTTGGCCGAAACCGTGCGGCTGCCACGGTATTGAACTGCTGCCGTTCACGGCTCGTCGATATCCTGCCTCGAGGGGTTGCGCGAGAGGGCGCGTTCCTCTTCGTCGTCCGGCAGCGCCTCGTCGCTGTCCTGGTACGGATTGTCGTCGTCTTCCTCGGGCAGTTCAGCCTCTTTGTCGAGATCGTAACGGATGTCGCCGTTTCCCGGCACGCTGTCTGGTAGAATTTTACTGCCTTTGATCGCGTCCCAATCCTGCTGTTCGATGGTTGGGCCTTCGGATGGATCGTCGGGTTTTCTGCGCGGTGCCATCAGAGTTCTCCTCTGCACTGGTTGCTGTACGCCTAACTCCGCGGACCGCTGCGTAGTTCCTCCGATCGAACCGACGAGATCGTCTAGAGCGATCCAGCACTCATTTCGGCTTAGCCTGCCGGCGGCTTTTAGCTCAATGAGAGCTGACCGTTATGCGGGTTGCGCAATGCCGGCCAGAGCGATCATGAACTTGCGCGACTTCTAATATAAAGGCAGACTTGGAAACGGGTGGAGGGAAAACGGCTCAAAACATCGGGAGGGAAAGCCATGGATAGCATGAGCCTCACCACGCGTGAACCTGGCAAGACAACGGTCGATGCCGCGGCCCTGGAGGCGCTTTCGGCACAATTGCGCGGCACCGTGCTGAGGGAAGGCGACGCCGCCTATGACGAGGCACGCAGCATCTGGAACGCCATGATCGACCGGCGGCCCGGGCTGATCGTGCGCTGCGCCGGTGCCGCCGACGTTATCGCCGCCGTCAATTTTGCCAGGGAAAACAGGCTGCTCGTCGCGGTTCGCGGCGGCGGCCACAACATCGCCGGCAGCGCCGTCTGCGACGGCGGGCTGATGATCGATCTGTCGCAGATGAAGTCGGTGCGGGTCGATCCGGCGACCCGGCGGGCATGGGTGGAACCTGGCGCGACGCTCGCCGATGTCGACGCGGAGACACAGGCCTTCAGACTGGCGGTGCCGACCGGCATCAACTCGACCACCGGCATTTCGGGCCTGACGCTGGGCGGCGGCTTCGGCTGGATCACGCGGAAATTCGGCCTGACCATCGACAATCTTCTCTGCGCCGATGTGGTTACCGCCGACGGCAAGCTGCTGCGCGCCAGCCAGACCGAAAATCCGGATCTGTTCTGGGCGCTGCGCGGTGGTGGCGGCAATTTCGGCATCGTCACGGCTTTCGAGTTCAAGCTCCACCAAGTCGGTCCGCAGGTGCTGTCGGGGCTTGTCGTTCATCCCTTCGCCGATGCCGAAAACGTGTTGCGCGAATACCGAGCCGCGCTCGAAGCAGCGCCCAATGAGCTGACCTGCTGGGCGGTCATGCGGCAGGCGCCGCCGCTGCCGTTCCTGCCGGCCGAATGGCATGGCAAGGAGGTGCTGGTCCTGGCCATGTGCTATTGCGGCGACCTTCAGGAGGGTGAGAAGGCGACACAGAGGCTTCGCGCCATCGGCACACCGATTGCAGACGTGGTCGGTCCCAACCCGTTCACCGGCTGGCAGCAGGCATTCGATCCGTTGCTGACGCCTGGCGCCCGCAACTATTGGAAGAGCCATGACTTCACCGAGCTTTCCGACAGCGCGGTTGAGGTCGTGACAGCGGCGATACCCAGGCTTCCCGGCCCCGAATGTGAGATTTTCATCGGCCATGTCGGCGGTGCCGCGGGCCGGGTGACAGCGGATGCAACGGCGTTTCCGCAACGCAGCGCGCACTACGTCATGAATGTCCACGCCCGCTGGCGCGAACCGGAAATGGACCAGGCCTGCATCGACTGGGCGCGGGGCCTCTATGAAGCAGCCAAGCCCTATGCCGCCGGCACGGCCTATGTGAACTTCATGCCCGGGGACGAGGTCGACAGGGTCGAAGCAGCCTATGGCGGCAACTATCGGCGGCTGCTGGAAATCAAGCAGCGATATGATCCGCTGAACCTGTTCCGCATGAACCAGAATTTGCGGCCGATGGAAGCGCAGCGCGCCGCATAGGCTGCGCAGGCATGACAAGGCCCGCGCCTCCGACGCAGGACGCGGGCCTCATTTTCGGGTCATGCGCTAGAGCGGTTCGCTGAACCGCTCTAGCTATTTGTTTTTTGCGCAATTCCGGGCGGAAAACCGTTGCACACTTTTCCTGGAATTGTTCTAGGCAGGTATCAAGATCGCAATGCGATGTACGCCGACCACGGCACTTGTGTTGGTGGAACCGTCGGTCTTGCCCTTGGCGCAAGTGTACATGTCGCCTTCTCTAAGTTTGAATTCCTTGTCCGCTTTCTTGATCGTGAATTCGCCGGCAGCGATCGTGCAGACCATGTCGTTGTCCATGACCTCTTCAGGAGCCACTGCTCCGGGCTGAAAGACAATGTCGACAATTGAGATGCTCTTGTAAGCGGGAATGTCGGAGGTCCCAGTGCCGACCTCCACCAGTCTGACGCCGGGCGCAATCTCCTTGCCTTCATTCGGGCCGTACTCCTTGGCCGTTGCGGATCTCGCCAAAGCGAATAGAGGCGCTACCGCGGCGGCAGTGACGCCGAGCGCTATTGCAGACCTGCGATTCATGGTTTCCATCGCATCCTCCCTTTTGTTGGTCGCGCACAAATGTGCATGACTAAGGTATATTAGCACAAACGAATTTACCTGTAAGGCAGCGCCGGCAACGCAGCCTGCGCGCAGACGATCACGGGGGATGCGACGCTTTCGAACTCGAAACAGCCTTTAACTGAGGCCCGCCCAGGCACGGCCTAGTCCTTTCGGTTTCTTGACTCGGCCGGCAAAAACGGGCAGCAAAGCCTGATACAGAGGGCATTTCCGCTATTTTCATAGTTTTGGAGGGAGCCTTTTTGACATAGACCTTCGCCTAATCGGCGATCGGTAGAGGGATTGGTTAACCAAGTTTGTCCATCTTTTGATTCAATCGGCAACAGACGTGAAGCGTGCCGGGGGGCACCAGGCGACTGTGATTGTGACGGCTGCGAGCCCGCATGCCGCAAGGCCGATTGAGGTTTGGTTGTATGGCGTTGATGCGTTCGAATAACCGGGGTGACAATCCTGACAGTGGATTGCCCTCGATGAGGCCCGGCCTGCGCTGGGTAGCGATTCCCGTTGTTGGCGCTGCGATCGCGCTGTGGTCGGCTGCGACCGTGGCCGGCCTCCATTCGGTGGGAACTTCGCTCACCGCCGCCTCCAACAGTCTTCCGCAAAACCTGCTCGCGCCGCGCTCCATGGCGCTCGCCGATCCCCGACACACACTTGCCAATTCACGGGCCAATCCACGGGCCAATTCGTGGGCGCCGTCACTGGCAAGCCGGCAGCGTGAGGCGTCGCTGCTCGGCCGATGCAATGCCGGCTGCGCGCAGGCCGCTGCGAGCTTCGAGCATGAAGGCAAGGTAGCGCGTCTCAAGCCGTTAGCGCGGCCGGATGCTGTGCAGCTTGTCGCCGAAATCTCACCGCAATCGCGCTTCGACAGCGTGGTGGCGAATGCGGCGCTATCGCCGCAAAAGATTGCTGCTGCCTTTGCCCGCGCCTCCGGCGGGGCCGCGCCGTTTGCGGTCGTCAGTCTGCCGACGGGCCAGCGCTTTGCGGAGCCGGTGCGCCTGGCCGATCAGCATGGTCCCGCGTCCGTGCGCTTCGGGCCCGAGATTGCGGAAATCGACCGATCCTCCCGGCTGGCGCTGGCGCTGGCGCTGGCGAATGCATTGCCGGAAGCGATGATCGACGTGCTGCCGCAGGCGACGACGGCCGATTCTGCTGCCACGCAAGAGGGCGAGGTGCAGATGGCGTCGCTGCCGCCGCGGGACGCAATGCCCGGCAGCGTTCCCTTGCCGACTTGGCGTCCGCAGGCGGAAATCGATCAGTCGGACGAGGCGCCCGAGGTCAAGGCACCCGAGGTTAGGGCACCCGAGGTTAGGGCACCCGAGGTTAGGGCACCCGAGGTTAGGGCACCCGAGGTTAGGGCACCCAAGGCCAATGCGCCCAAGGTCCAGGCATCGAGGGCCGCCAAGGCCCAGTCTCAGCCATCCAAAGCCAACAAGGTGGAGACCGCCGCCGCGCCGCAGGTCGAGATGCCCCGGGCGCCAGCCTTGTCCCCGAGGAGTTCGTCACCGGCGGCGAAACCAAGCATGCAAGAGGACATGCAGGGCAGCCGGGGCAAGCCGGCCAAGCGATCGAAGGCCGCAGACATGCTGGCCTATGCCAAACCCGACAGCCCGGCGGGCGGCGGCGGGGTCTTCGGCAACCTGTTCACCAAGCCCGGCAGCGGCGTCGCCGTCTACGACATCTCGGCGAAAACCGTCTATATGCCGGACGGCTCGCGGCTCGAGGCGCATTCGGGACTGGGCTCGATGGCCGACCAGCCTCGCTACGCCAATCGCAAGAATGCCGGCCCGACACCGCCTCACACCTACGATCTGAGGCTGCGCGAATCGCGTTTCCATGGGGTGGAGGCGCTGCGTCTCACTCCTATCGACGGCAAGAACAAATATGGCCGCGACGGCTTTCTTGCGCACACCTACCTGCTGCGCGGCCGCCGCGGGGAATCGAGCGGCTGCGTCGTCTTCAAGGACTACGCCAGCTTCCTCGCCGCGTTCAAGAAGGGCAAGATCAAACGCCTCGTCGTGCGCGGCTAGCCCGAGCCGGCGTGACATCCATCTCCCCCCAAGTGGGGGAGATGTCCGGCAGGACAGATGGGGGCGCTGTCCCGCCGACTTCCAGCCAATTGTCAGCAGCCAGCCTCGAAACCGTTTTCATTCCCGGCCGAGGATACTATGACTGACCTGACCGGGGCGGCGGCTTCAACCGATCAAGAGGATGTCATGACGATACGCGCTGTCGTTTGGGGCGAGAATATCCATGAGCGGACCAATGAGGTGGTGGCGGGGATCTACCCCGAGGGCATGCATGCAACGATCGCCGACGCGCTGAGGCTCGACCCGGAAATTTCCGTATCGTGGGCGACGCTTGAGCAACCGGAGCATGGCCTGCCGGCCGACCGTCTGGCGCGAACCGATGTGCTCGTGTGGTGGGGACACAAGGACCATGGCGCTGTCGCCGACGAAGTCGTCGAGCGCGTGGCGCGCCGCGTCTGGCAAGGCATGGGGCTGATCGTGCTTCATTCCGGCCATTTCTCGAAGATCTTCAAGCAGTTGATGGGCACGCCATGCACGCTGAAATGGCGCGAGGCCGGCGAGCGCGAGCGGCTCTGGGTGACGAGCCCCAACCACCCGATCGCTGCGGGGATCGGCGAGTATTTCGAGCTTGAGAACGAGGAGATGTATGGCGAGCAGTTCGCCGTGCCGGAACCGCTGGAAACGGTGTTCATCTCCTGGTTCCAGGGCGGCGAAGTGTTCCGGTCGGGGCTGACCTATCGCCGTGGCGCCGGCAACATCTTCTATTTCAGGCCCGGCCACGAGACCTATCCGACTTATCACGACGCGAATGTCCAAAAGGTGCTGCGCAATGCGGTGAAATGGGCGCACAACCCGCAGGGCGCGCATCCAGCCATCCTCGATGCGCCGAACGTGCCGGTGGAAAAGGCGCTCGAGCCGATCGTCGAGCGCGGCGGAAAGCTCCATGCCGCGGGCGAAGCCGGTTTTCGCTAGACCGCTATCGCGAAGATTCGGTTCGAAAAATCCATCATCGAACAAGAAGATAAGGCCTCATTCTAAGGGTAAGAATCATGCGTCTTTTGATACTCGGCACCGGCTGGATGGCGGAAGAGCATGCCAGGCAGTTCAGCAAGATCGAAGGCGTCGGACTGGTCGGCGCCGTCGATCTGGACCGCGCGCGTGTCGACAAGTTTTCGGACAGCTACGGAATTCCCAACCGGTTCGCGTCGCTGGAAGACGCGCTCGCATGGGACAAGTTCGACGCGGTGGCGAACGTGACACCAGACCGCATCCACCATCCGACGACCATGATGCTGATCGCGGCGGGCAAGCCGGTGCTGTGCGAGAAACCGCTGGCCGAAAATTACCAGCGGGCCAGTGAAATGGCCGATGCCGCCGAGCAAGCCGGCATCATCAACATGGTCAACCTGACCTATCGCAACGTCGCCCCGCTGCAGCGGGCGCGCACCATGGTGCTTGCCGGCGAGATCGGCCAGGTCAGGCATGTCGAAGCATCCTATCTGCAGAGCTGGCTGGTCTCCAAGTTCTGGGGCGACTGGCGCACGGATCCGAAATGGCTGTGGCGGCTGTCGCGCGGCCACGGCTCCAATGGCGTGCTGGGCGATGTCGGCATCCACATACTCGATTTCGCCAGCTATGGCGCGGCGCTCGACATCGACCATGTGTTCTGCCGCCTCAGGTCCTTCGACAAGGCGCCCGGCAACCGGATCGGCGAGTACGAGCTTGACGCCAATGACAGTTTCACCATGGCGCTGGATTTCAGCAACGGCGCTTTTGGCGTCGTCCATGCCAGCCGCTGGGCAACCGGCCACCTCAACGAATTGCGGCTGCGCATCTATGGCGACAAGGGTGGGATCGAGGTCGTGCACAACCTGACCGGCTCGGAGCTGAAAGCGTGCATGGGCGAGGACATCGAGAACGCAAAATGGCAGGTTCTCGATGCCGGAACGGTGGCGACCAACTACCAGCGCTTCGTCGATGCGGTGCGAAACCGCGTCCAGGCCGAGCCGTCGTTCCGCCATGCGGCCGAATTGCAGAAGGTGCTCGATCTTGCCGTCGTCTCCGACGAGAAGAGGGCTGAGCTCAGGACCCATGCCGAAACCCATTGATGTTCGCTGAAAGGGGCCAGCCATGGTCACGCGCCGCGCCCAATGTTCCTGCGGTCAGCTGTCAGCCACCTGTTCGGGCGAGCCTGTACGCGTCTCTGTCTGCCATTGCCTGGCCTGCAAGCGGCGCACCGGCAGCGCGTTCAGCTTCAATGCGCGGTTTGCGGAGAATGATGTGTCGATCCAGGGACGAGCGGCGGAGTTCACGCGCGTTGGCGACGAAGGCGGCCGTGTCATCTACAGTTTCTGCCCGGATTGCGGCACCACTGTCCATTACCGGATCGATGTCCAGCCCGGTCTGATCGCCATTCCGGTGGGGGCTTTCGCCGACCCATCGTTCCCGCCGCCCTTCCTGTCATTCTATCACGACAGCCGGCGCTGCGAGTGGGTCGAGGTCCGCACTGAGCCTCTGGCGACGTTCGGCTGAAGCCGTCGTTCGGCTGACGTTTTTGGACGGTTCAGCCTGCTGATCCAGGGCGAGCCAACGATCGCTTGTTCGATGAATTGGAACCGTCCACACTCTCCACGCATTCGATGGACTGTGAACACGATGACTTCCAACAATGATCCGGGCAGCAATGATCCGGGTGGATCACCGGCAGGCTGGACGATCAAGCTCGGAGAGTCGCCTATAGTCGGTACAGCTATCCACAGCGGCACCGACGTTGGCAGGGCTTGTCGATCGCTCATGTGTCTCTCCGATCCCGACCGGCGTAGAGAAGAGGACCCGTTCACCGAGCGTTTCATCGCCGATTTTCCTACCCAGATCATCGTTCATCGGTCACGCTTCCAAGTGGATCTGAACCGTGCGCGAGACGCTGCGGTCTACCGGTCGCCGGACCAGTCCTGGGGCCTGAAAGTCTGGCGAGAGCAGCCGGACGAGGACACCGTTACGGAGTCTCTCTCCTTTCACGACGCCTTCTACAGTGAGCTGAACCGTGTCCTTGCCGGTATCGAGAAGCGCCATGGCAGGTTCGTTCTCATCGACGTCCATAGTTATAATCACCGGCGCGACGGACGGGAGGCTATGCCTACGTCCCGTGACGTCGCGCCCGACATCAACATCGGTACCTCTTCCATGGACCGCGAGCGCTGGGCACCGGTCGTCGACGCTTTCATCGAGACGCTTCGCGGCCAGCGTCTCAACGGCGAGCCGATCGATGTGCGCGAGAATGTGTCCTTCCAGGGCAAGGGCGAACAGACCCGTTTCGTCCATGCCAATTTTCCGGAAACCGGGTGTGCCATCGCCGTCGAGTTCAAGAAGATTTTCATGGACGAATGGAGTGGCGAACCCGACTGGGGAACAATCGAGCGGCTGCGCGCCATGCTGGCGTCTACGGTGCCCGTCCTGGAGTCGGCGCTGCGGGCCATGCGATGAAGCCCAAGCTCGTTGAGCCCGCGCCTCCATTGGCGCAAATCGAATCGGACCTGGACGCGCTTTTGCGGGACGGCAAGCCAATCCGCCGCGATTTCGGCAATGGCAACCGTTTGCACATGGATCGGCCGCTGCCCTTTCTGTGTGTCCATGTTGGGTCGCATCAGGATGCGGCATTCCATGCCGTCTCCGCCAACGCGTCCTATCTGATCGCGGCCGACATCGGCCTCGCCCGCGAGGCCGCGCGGCTGGTGGTGCGAAGGCTGCGCGATCACTGCGGCGCCTTCCTCATGCTGGACATCGGCGAGTTGGCCGAAGACCGGTTCCTGACCGAGGATGTTCCGTTCCTGCCGCCCTTCGAGATTGCGCTGGCCTGCGGCGACACGGCGGCGGAGAAGGCGGCACTGAAGCGCTTCGCCACCGCTGCGTCCGCACGCGAAGCAAAATACCGCACGCCCCGCGTCGACGAACTCAACCCCACGACACGCGCCGAAGCACGGCTTCTGGATGATCTCGGTGATGCGGCGTGCTTGACGGTACGCTTCGCACCGATTTACCGGGTGCCTGGCACCAAGCGCGTCTACCCCGAACTCCACGACCTTGTCGTCGCCAACATGGTCGATTCCGCGCTTCAGGCCGTCAGCGCCTTCCTGAAGGCATCAAGGCTGGAACAGCCGGCAACCCATCGTTCGCTGGGGCGGCGCGCCTATATCGACGCAGTGGTGCGCGCTGATCGGGCGATCGACAACGTCGCGTCGACATTCGATTTTCTGCTTGCCGTCACACCGATCAATGCCGAACCAGCCTGGCTGGAATTCCAGGCAGGCGCCTTCGAGCGTGTGCCCGTGCTGCTCTACAGGCCGCTCGAGTTCGAGGTCGCCGGCCAGAAACGGAAGCTCTATTCGGTCTCGCTCGATCATCTGGAAGATCCGCTGCTGACCACGCTGCTCTCGCAAAAGCAGCAGGAACTCGATCTCCAGCTGTCGATGCTCGCGGCGCGCGAAACGCCCCGCTTCGTCGAACTCGGACGAGCTCTCTATGGTAGCGTCGAGCCGAGCCTGGCGGCGCGAGCACGCGCCATTCTCGAAAAGGCGCCTAGCGTTGCGTCGGCCACCCGGCAGAAGGGCCTGGGCGCCGACGCTGTCGCCGCGGCCGCGCGAGACATGATCGCCGGCTACCGGGCAGCCTATCCCGAATTCGATGCCTCCGTGGAGATCCGCGGCGACCTGCCGGCCGGCCTCCTCGTCTCTCGAAACCGGCTGCTGGTTTCACGCGATACCAACCTTCCACCGGAGCGTCTGACTGCGCTGCTCAGTCACGAGATCGGTGTCCATCTGCTGACCTATTTCAACGGTGACGCGCAGGGGCTCGCCATCTTCCGCAACGGGCTCGCCGGCTATGAGGGCATGCAGGAGGGACTGGCCGTGCTGGCGGAATATCTGGTCGGCGGCATGACCGCAGCGCGGTTGAGGCTGATCGCGGCCAGGGTTATCGCCTGTCAGACGATGCTCGACGGAGCAACATTCGAGGAGACCTTCCGCATCCTCCACAGGGATTTCGGTCTCGACGATCGCGGCGCCTTCAACGTCGTTCTGCGTGTCTATCGAGGCGGGGGCCTTGCAAAGGACGCCATCTATCTGCGGGGCATGGTGCAGATCCTCGATCATCTGAAGGACGGCGGCAGCCTCACGCCGTTTTGGATCGGCAAGATCTCCGCCGCGGATTTCGGAGCGATCCAGGAACTCAACGCGCGCGGCTTGCTGCGGGCGCCGCGCCTCGAGCCCGCGTTCCTCTCTTCCGACGCGGCGCGTCCGCGTCTCAAGAGAGCGATGGCGGGAATCGGTCCGATCGATATGGTTGAAACTTGAGCGGAGTCTCCTCGATGCGCATCGCGTTCTTTGTCAATTCCATTGAGAGCGAGACGCCCGCCTACACGACGACAGCGTTGGCGCTGGCCGCCGTCCAGCGCGGTCATTCCGTTGTCTATGTTGAACCAGGCGACTTCATACTGCGTCCGGATGACGGTCTGGCTGTCAGCGTGGCGGTTCTGCCGGATGCTTCCTACAAGACGTCCGACAGACTGCATGCTGCCCTGAAGGATGCAGCGAAGCAGAAAAAGACTTTGGCGATAAGCGATATCGACATTGTGTTTCTGCGCAACGATCCGTCGCTGGACGCCACCGATCGGCCATGGGCCGCCAACGCAGGCGTTATGTTCGGGCGGATCGCGGCGGCTCGCGGCGCGATTGTCGTCAACGATCCGGATGGCCTGGGACAGGCACAGAGCAAGCTCTACCTTCAGTCTTTTCCCGAGGCGGTCAGGCCGGCTACCCTGATATCGCGCAGCATTACCGAGATCCGCGCATTTATCGACAAACACTCGAAGGGCTGCATCGTCAAGCCACTCCAAGGATCGGGTGGCAAGAACGTCTTCCATATTGCAACGCCCACCGATTCCAACCTCAACCAGATTTTCGAAGCGGCCAGCGGTGACGGCTATCTCATCGCGCAGGTCTACATTCCGGAGGCCAAGGCTGGTGACGTGCGTCTTTTTTTGATGAACGGTCTGCCGCTGGTGCGCGATGGCAATTACGCAGCCTTTCGCCGCGTTCCAGCCAAGGGCGACGTCCGGTCCAATATCCATGCCGCTGGAACAGCCCGCAAAGTCAAGGTAACGGGCACGATGTTGGGCATTGCCGAGATGGTGCGCCCCAAATTGATCAATGATGGCATGTTTCTGGTTGGGCTCGACATCGTCGGAGAAAAACTTCTGGAGATCAACGTCTTCACGCCAGGCGGGCTGACACGGCTCGCCGTCATGTACAAGACGGATTTTGCCACAAGCGTCATCATTGCGCTGGAGGAGAAGCGGACGCTGCGTCAAGCCTATGGAAAGACCATGACAAATTCGCGGCTGGCGACGCTCTGAGGGATGCAGGCAGGCCGGCTAGCAGGCCAACTAGGACGGCAAGTGGGTTGAGGTTCGCACTGAGACTCTGGCGACATTCGGCTGAAGACGCCGGCCGGCTCTTTCCAGACTAGGGCAGAATCCAATCACTCTGAACGACTGAGTTCAATCCTTGTCTGCCTTCGTTCGGAGAACTTCTACGGCAAGTTCTGACCCGAAGCGGCCCTTCCTGGACCGAATTTCCTTCGCGGAAGCCGACGTTCACCAGAACCACCAGTCTTGACCCAAACCGGTCCTTGCTGGGCCGATTTGGCGGCTCGTAAGCGGACGTTGCCCGGAACCAGCGACTTTGCACCGTTCCTGCCGTTCCAATTGAAATCAGCTACGGCGCTAGGTGACCTGGCTCCAGTCATTCCCAAAGCCGGCGGCTTTCTTCAAGCCGCCGATCAGCGGCCTGGATGTGGCATGTTACTCAGCCCGCTTGAGCGCGGTGAACGTCCATAGGGGGCGATGCTGACGTCGCGACTTTGCCAAGCTGGAAGACCTCCGTCGCCTCGCCGCGGCCGCGCAGCCGGTGCTTGCCCGCCGGGATCCTTTCGAACCTTTCGTCGAGCCGCGACGCGGTCTCGCCGGAAATGGCGATTGCGGCGGTGGCGCCCGGTTCGAGCTGCTTGCCGAGGTCCTGCAGCCGCTGGCTGACGTTCACGGTGTCGCCGACGATCGTATAGTTGACGCGGTCGGATGCCCCGATATTGCCGACGATGACGGAGCCCGTGTGGATGCCGATGCGGACATGAAGCGGAGGCCGGCCTTCGCCAGCCGCTTCCAGATTGTCCTTGTCCAGCTCCTCGCGGATGGCCGCGGCTGCGCGGACGGCCGCGGCGGCATGGCCCTTCAGACGATCCGGCGCGCCGAAGAACGCCAGCATGCCGTCGCCCAGGAACTTGTCGACAGTACCGCCATGTGCATCGACCGCGCCGCACAGGATCGCGAAGTGGTGGTTCAGCAGCCTGGCCGCGGCGGCGGCGTCCATCTTCTCCGATAGCGTGGTGAAGCCGGCGATGTCGGTGAACATGACGGTGACGACCGCTTCGCGCGGTTCGGCGATGCCGATCTCTCCGGTGCGCACCAGCTTGGCCACCAACGAGCGCGGAATATAGGTCGAGAATGCACGCAGACCGATCAGCATGGCATTGAAGGCCGAAGCCTGGTTGTCCAACTCCAGCACCCTGCTGCGCGGCAGGGGGGTCACGCCGTCGAGATCGAAATCGGCGACGCGCGTGGCCTGGCCGGCAATCGCCTGGATCGGGCGCGACAGGCGCTTGCCGAGAAGAATCGCGACGATGACCGCCACCGCCATCGCGCCAAGTCCAAGCATGGCCGATCCCATGACGCGTTCGATTTCGTCACCGATCTGACTGGTCTTGAAATATGCGCCTAGCGTCCAGGGCCGGTCGCCATAGCCGGTGATCTCACGGGTAATAGCGACGTAAGTGTTCTCTCCGTCCCATGACGTCGAACCGTCCTTGTCGTCAACCTGGATTTCGGCAACCTCGATATCGCGGGTACGCTGCGTGCTGAACTCCGCTTCCGGTTTGCGCGCCTCATATCCGGCGAGAACCGGATCGCCGAAATTGGCGAGCGGCGTCAGCGGCAGGATGCCGTTCTTCAGCGCATCCGGGGAAGCCAGCCGCTGGTCCGCCAGGATGGATCCGTCGCCATCCAGAATGAAGGCATGCGTGCCGAAGCGCGACGACAGTTCCTGCGTGATTTTGGACAAGTTCTGCAGTTCCACCGCGGCGATCACCCAGGCCTTCGTGGTGCCATCGCGTGACAGCGGCGCCGAGACGTTGGCGAACAAGCCATATTCGTTGGCCACGAAGGCGCCCCACCGGCGTCCGTCGACCTGCTGGCGCTCTTCAAGAACGGCGCGCACTTGCGGCGATTTCTCGGTCTCGGCGGGGAGTTTCCGGATCGTTCCGGCACGATATTTGGCGTCGTTGTCCCCGGTCACCGCCGCCCCCCTGCAAATCAGGTCGGGTGTGCAGATCAACATTGCGTTCACCCCCGGCGCTGCCGCCAGCGCACTGGCAAGTGCCGCCGACATCGCCTCGTCGTCGATCTGGAACTCGCCCTGCTTGTAGAGCTGCGCGACGCCGTCCACGGCGCTCTCGGCGCGCCCCATCTCGGCGCGCAGCAAATCCTCCATCGCATCGATCAGGAGCGTCGACTGGGCGCCGAGCAGGTCGAAAGTGTTGCGAAGGTTGGCGCCGACCGCCAATGCGAGCACGCCGCCGACCGACAGGAACACGAGGCTGCCGAAACTCATCGCCATGATGACTGCGATGGGGATGCGACGCCGCTTCTTTTCGGGGCGGACCAGACGCACTGGCTGTGCGGACATGCTCATGCAGCCAATGTCATAATGCGCCACCGCATTGCAAGCCCGGTGACGACTTTAAGGAGAGGACGCGCCGAAGCATTCGCACCAATGTGGCGCCGATGTTTCCAGCGCCGATGATTCTGATCCTCATAGGGGTGTTCCTACGTAAATATGGAAGAGCGCCCGCCTCAGTCGCGGACGCGGGCGCCTCGAAGATGCGCCCCTTTCTCGCGCAGTGTCGAGAGTGTCAACTCCCGGAAAGGCGCATGCACGACAACCCTACCTCATGCGTATGCTCTGACCAGGCGGATTCGGGCGGCCATACCCGACAGTCGGCTCAGGATCGCCGGCAGCCGTAGCGCGAACGTCAGGTTTGGAGGAGGGCTACGAATGAAGGGAATTGGCGCAAGATGCTCGTTCGTGCTGGTCAGAACGGGCGACCGCTCACCACCCTCTGGCGACGATGTCGCCGTGCAGCGGCATTGACTGGTTCGGGTCAAGAGCTTGAATATGAGAAATCGCTAACTGTGACGGCGGTGGTCACGGTGGCTCGAGTGTCAGCAGATGTGGTAAGGTTGAGTGTCGGCGAGTAGCAGAGGTCCAGCAACATGACTTTGAGGCGAACCAGAGCTTACGGCGCATCCGGCTTGGTTCTAGCGGTTTGCACTCTGTTTGCTTGGCAGAACGCCACTGCTGCTCACAATTGCCACGCAGCCGCGACGCCTGGCGTCAATTGGCACGAGTGT